>MKSH01000205.1:0-3694 GCA_001898095.1 Solirubrobacterales bacterium 70-9
AGCCTCGACGCCTCCGAGTGGTGGGACAACGAGATCGTCTGGGGCGACGGCGTCGGAAGGGGATTCTGGGAAGACGTGGAGGGGCTGCCGTCGGACGACGGGCAGGAAAGGAGCGGGCCATGAACGCGGCGGAGGACCACGGGTGGCTGGTCGAGTGGGACGGTTGATGGGAGATCGCCGCGACGCCGGAGGCGACCCTGAGGATCCTCGTGAGGACGATCGCCGATGGGGCGAGCGGGGCCGGATCAGGATCGTCCGAACGAGGCGCCTCCCGAGGATGGGCGACCCAGACCCCGCCCGGGCGGGGTCTGGGCGGCGTCCGGGAGTGGGGATCGGCCTCTCCGGTCTCGTCCGCGCCAGATGGATCACGGCGATGCCGGATCGAGGCGTCTGTGCGATCCCGGAAGGAGCGTTCCCGCCGGAAGACTGCGGCCGAGGTCACTCCTCTGTATGCCGTCCGCGTGCGGAGGTTCGGTGATTTGAACTCAATCGGGGCGAACGGTTCAAGTTTGGCATGAGGAGTGGGTTTGCGGGAGATCTACGCCTTTTCTACGCCTTTCGTCCGAGGCTGATCCGGATGATCCGGCGCGACGTCCGCGTTTCGTCCGGGCGACCTCAGTCCTGTGGCTCCGCTGAGAGAATTGCTTCAGCGACCCCGCGAATCTCACCACCGTGGGTGCTACCAAAGCACTTCAACATCACTGACCGACTCGGGAGCTCCGGATGGCGTGCCCGGTCACTCGCGTTGGGCCAGTACCCAAGTCGACGGTAGAAGGATCGGCAGGTCCGAGAAACCTCGACCGCTGGCCAGGGGCGACGGCGACGCCCTTGTTCGTCCGGCCTTATCCCAGATGCGAGTAGAGCCTTTTCGAGGCCGCCGAAGTGGCGACTGATCGTCGCCGTCGAAGGAAGGCGTTTGACCGCCCGGCACTCGCGGGCCCGAGGGGGTCGGCCGTGGTATCGATGAAAGCGTTGAAGGGCCGAGATCACCTGGAGACGGGACCACTTCCCTCCTTGCATAGGGAGTGGAATTCGTAACGCCTCTTCCTCGGCTGGCAGGGAGGCCGGGACGCACAACTCGGCCTGGGCTAGCGCCGCTTCTCCCAGCGCATCTTCAATGGCATTCGTCGAGGCCTGGCGCGGAGCGGAGCGATTCTTAAGCAGTCGATACCGACCACGCACGAACAGAAGACCAAGCCAGCGATCGGACTCAAGGACGAAGACATCTCTTCGATTTTCGATCAAGAAGACTAGCTCCTCTTGGATTGCGTCCTCCGCGTCGAGGAACGTAACCCGACTGTGCTTGGCGAGGCGTTTGGACAGGCGTCGCTGCCAGTCGGGCTCGAGCCTGTTGATGACTTCTCCGAGGGCATGGTCTTCCGGGGCTCGAGAAATCCCTCTCGCTGAAAAGACTGCCCGATCGAGCCTGGACTCCTCGAGCTGTGCAAATGCGAGCGCGAAAGTCGCGGCCATCAGGCTCGCACCGCCAGGACATAGACGGGTCTTTCATTGATCCGACGCATGTGGATGCGCTCTTCCCCTTGCAGCCGTCCGCACGTCTGGACCACGTCGCCAAGGGGAATGCGCAACGCCTGTGACAGTTCCTCCGCGGTTGCTTGATGTCTGTCTTCGAGAACCACCAGGACGCGGTCCTCGGGCGTCCCGTGGCTGGGAGGTTGCTTCGACGTGCGCCGGGAGGCTTTCACTCCAGTCGCGTACCGCGTCGCCGAGCCCTTGCCAAGGGGCTTCACGCGTCTTTCCTCTGTCAACCCTCGCAAGGCGATCTTCACCCTGTCGGGCGTCAGCGCCAGTGCTCGGCCGATATCCCCGGCGGGAACCGGATCCCGGCTTTCTTCAACCAAGCGCTCAACACTGTCGCGTCGCTCGGCGAGTTGCTCAGGAGAAGTTTTCGGTAGGCCCGTTCTGCGGCCTTTCGTGCTGCGCCTTCGAGAGGTGGGGAGCCTGGTTGATCTCTGCTTGGGAGGTTCGATCTCCGATTGCAGGCCATGGCGAGCCCGGCTGAATTTGGTGAGTTCCTCCGTCAGTCCCACTTGGACCTCTCTGATTTGCCGCTCTGCGTCTCGCCGGGCCTTTGCTTCCGCTCGATCAATCGCTTGGAGGATCCCGCTGTCGTCCATTCGTTCCTCTCGTCTGACGTTGGGGGCAGACGGTGAAGGTAAAACCGACAATTCAGAAACTCACGACATACCGAGAGAAATAATGCGGAGGCTCCGCGGTTAGTTTCCCGCGGAGGGGAAGACCGGCGAAGACTTCATCAAGGCGACCGATCGAAGTCCCGTGACGAGTGGTTTGCGGTGCCTTGAGTACTGTCTGCGCGCCAGCTACGTGAGAGATCCAACGATCAGGTCAGTCCAATGACCGCCGCCGATCGGTCGAGCTCATCGCTTGATCTAGACCCGAACACCCGCGGAGAGGGCGGAGTTCACCTCTTAGCGGTCGAAGCCCTGGCGCCGTTGCTCGGCTTCTTCGTCGCCGCGGCGCGCCTCACGGCGGTAGCCGGCGGCGAGGTCGCGCAGGACGGCGGTGCTTCGTGGCCAGCGATCGCGAAAGGCGTCGGCGGAGCGCTCGAATTCCTCGGCAAGCTTGTGCTCCGACTCGCCACCCTCGTCGATCGATTTCGAGACGACACCCCTGCTGTTGTACTTCGCCGTCCGCATTCCACGCTCGATGGTTCGGCTGTCGAGTTTCTCCAGCACGTTTCGGACCGCCTCGACCGGCCAGGACCCGTCGGGGTCCGAGGGCGCGTAGGCGAGGACGGCGCCGATCTGGATTTCTCCGATCTTGAGTCGGTCCGCCGCGGAGAGCAGCTCGCGGGTCTTCTCGCTCCACTCCAGCAGCGTCTTCTCGTCGACCTCGCCGCTCTCGGTCGCGCCGGGAAGCTGATGCCATGAGGAAAGAAGGCGATAACCGTTTTCGGCGACCCTCTGTGCGGCCTCGCTCGGTTCGGCGTGCTCGGCGGAGGCCGGTTTATAGAGAGCCGAGACGACCTCGACGAAGAAGGCGGGGTTTTCGGACAGCGCCTGGTAAAGGGTCGGCGCAAAGGGTTCGTGGCCCAGCGCACCGAGGTATCCCCACTCAAGCTGGCCGAGGCGCTGGCTGCCGATCGCGTCGCGCTGCGACTCGAGGAACTTGAAGAGCTGGACGAAGTCGTAGGTGTCGAGACCCTCCAGCCGCGCCGTTCCCTCGCTTTGGACCCAGGAGGCCAAAAGCGCGTCGAGCGCGTCGACGATCAGCGGCACGAGCTCGTCCTCGACTGCGTCCTTCCGCGAGTAGAGGCCGATCAGTCGCAGGCAGGCGGCCGGACGGCCGACGCCGAAGAGCTTTCCGGCGGCGAAACCGAGGTGGGGGAAATCGGCGCCGAGGCCGAACGGGGAGAACTCCGACCAGTAGGCGTCCTCGACCTCGGTTCCACGGGCCTCGGCGATCTTCCAGGCCTCCGGCAGCTCGCGTCCCGCGAGAAGGAGACGGGCGACGACCACCGCATCGAGCGCCGCTTCCTCGTCGAGGACGTCCCAGCCGTCGTCGAGCAGGCGTTTGGAGAAGTAGGCACCGGCGATCGTCTGGTCGGTCGGGTCGTCGGCTCCGAGGAGCACAACCATTGCCGCGTCATGGCGGTCCCGGGTCCCGGCCGCGGCCGCCCAGCCGACGGTGCCCGGGAACTTGGAACCGCGCG
>MKSH01000205.1:3711-8514 GCA_001898095.1 Solirubrobacterales bacterium 70-9
GCTCGGCCTCGAAGCCAGCGAGATCCTCGAGGCCCGAGCTGGTGAGGCCGGGGTGGTGCTCGTCGAAGAGGAAACGGAGGCGCTCGGAGGCCTTGGTGGGGGACAGCCGCACGAGCAGCCCGTCGTAATCCTCGAGCTCCTCCTCGCCGATCGCCCAGTCGGCATCGGCGTACTCGCGATGGTTGGCGATGAACGCGCGGAGTGCCTCCCAGAGCTCACCACGCGCGTCGGCACCCAATTCCTGGATCCGCGCCGAGATACCGGTGCGGATCATCGCCCTTCCGCCGGGAGGAAGATCCCGGCCCTCCGTGATCAGTTTCGCCCACCGATCCGGGGACGCACCGGCATCCTCGGCGAGGCGCTCCGCGATCGCCTCCACCAGCTCGAAGTATTCGGCGTAGGGGATCTGCTCGCGGGGTGGCACCCAGTCGCGATAGGTCGGCTTCGCGGTCGGGAAGTGATGAGCCATGCTGTCGGGCAGCATCGACAGCATCAGCTTCCAGGCGACTGCGGGGTGGCGTTCGCGGAGGGCGTCGATCACCGTTAGCCGCCGGGCGTTATCGGCGCCGTTCTCTGGATACCAGGGGCAGAAGATCCGCGCGAGACTCTCCGCTGGGCGATTCCTCAGACTCCCGCCGGGGTCGATCTCCGCGAGCCGGGCGAGGGCATCGGCCGTGGCGCCGAAATGTTCGTCAGACCACGCCAGCGTCTCCAGCGCCCACAACAGATGGGGGTGCGGGGAGCTGGCGGTGAAGAGGGCGCTTTCGCCCTCCGGATCGGAGAACAGCGCCGCGATCACGGGCGAGTCGCCCGCCATCGCCTCACGGAGAGACTCGAGGAAGGTGTGCGGCGCCGCCTCGGCGAGCCGTGGCAGGAGTGGTCCAAAGCTCGCCCAGAGGGCTCCGCTGATGTCCTTGTTGGCCTCTTCGCCGAGCACATGGACGAGGTAGGAGGCGCAATCTGCACCGCGGCCGCCGGCGACCTCCTGGCCGTTGATCGCCAGCAGCAGGATCGACTCGGCGAGGCCGAGCCTCAGCGCCGGGCTGTAGGCGCTCGTCTTTCCCTCGAGGTTGGCCTTCCAGCGATCCTCAGGCTCCATCGAAAGGGCGGGGTCGACCTCGAGGAGGACCGTTCGCACGGCCTGCTCCAGTCGCTTGAGATCCTCGTCGCGGAGCTGGGCTCTGAGTTGCAGCCAGGCATCGAACGGGGACGTCAGCGCCCACGAGCGATCAACCATGCCGACGAGCGGATCGTCGTTGACGGCGAGCGCGTCGAGAGCTTCTCGAAGATCCTCGCCGCCGAGTGCCGTCAGCTTTTCGATCACCGCCTGGTCGCCGGGGACGGCGTCGTTCCAACGACCGGCGAGTAGCGCGCCCCGACTGGTGCGGCCAGCGGGGGGCTTCGCCCAGTGTGGAGTGTGGAGAGCCGGGTTGACGGCGAGGCTTCGACGCAGAGCGAGGAGGCTTCCGCGGGCTAGGTAGCCGAGCGCCTCCGCCCGTTCGTCTCCGACGGCGCCGGTCTCCATCAACGCATCCCGCGCCGCCTGCGGGTCGATCGGGGACAGGTCGTAGTCGGCGCTGCCGCCTGTGGGCACCGGAACGAGGATGTGATGGTGCGACTGGCTGCTGATCTCCCGGCGCACTTCCTCGGTGGTCGGCACCAGGATCAGCGCCCGGTCGAATCCTTCGAGGGCACGCCAGGTCGTGGCCTGATCGACGAACGCCATCCGGGCGAGGAGCCCGCCCGCATCCTCCGGCAGGCCGATCGCGAAGGCGGCCAGGAAGGCTTCGACCTCTTCGACGCTAGGCGCCATGATCGTCGTCACGGAGGCGGGCCCGGAGAGGGTCTCCCTCAGGCTTCCGACCAGGCTGTCGCGGCCCGCGAGGAGAAGGTAGTGCGGCATCGGCGGTGACGTCGACCCCGCCCAGCGGCGCCACCAGGTCTCGGCCGACCGCATGCCGAACGGGCCGAGACCCAGCAAGTCGGCAAACCAGGCACTGGTGACTGGCGCGCCTTCTAGCCAGGTCGCGATGTCGTCGATGCCATAGCCGCGAACCTCTGCCCAACGACTGTCTTCGCTCTTCTCGCGGGCCCACTCTTCGCGCTTCGTCCAGGGTCGGAGGATGGCGGCGACGTAGGTCGTCTCCGTGGTCGGAGTGCCATCCGGGGTGGTGGTCCGCTTCTCGTGGTCCTCGTCGGCCTTGATGCCCACGTCCTTCCTGACCGAGAGCTCCCAGACCGAGAGGCCGCCAGGGATGAACGCGGTGGCGACGCCCGAACGGACCGAGCCGTCCCAATCACCTGCGGCCACACCCTCTCCAGCCGGAAATCCGAGCCCGACCACCTCCTTCCCGGTCTCGAGGATGAGGCGACGAACCAGGCGAGGGAACTCACTGGCCGCCGAGACCCGGTCGGCCCAACTTCGGAGGTGCGCCCGTTCGATTCCGAATGGATCAGGCATCGGGAATCGTCGACGTCCCCGTCGTCGGCGGCACCTCTACCACGGACGGGCAGTGGCCGCCTTTGCGACAGGACTCGATCTTCTGGCGGCAGTCCTGGCACCACCAAGCCGAACGCATCCAGAAAAGGCGATGGGGGAGGCCGGTCGTTTCGCAGAGCACCGTTTGATGATCACGGTGCTCGCGGCGGAGCCTTCGCGGCGATTCACTCGTGGGGTCGCGGTTCGAATCACGCCCTTGCCACTGACTGACCTGACTGGCTGGGCCGGCCCTGCCAGCGGGCCAGTTGCAAGGTTTCATTCCATATTCCAAATTCTGGAATATGGAATGAGCAAGCCCTAGACTTGGAGACGTGTTGGGTCCGTCGGACATTTTGGTGTTGCTGAAGCTCGCGCGAATCGGTGACTTGCCCTGGACGTATGACTCCGTCGCTCACGAACTCGGATTGAGCAACTCAGCGGTTCACCGTAGCGTCGAACGAGCGACGGAGAGCAAGCTCTTCAACCGTAACCGTCGTGAGGTCGAACGCGCCCCTCTCCAGGAGCTCTTGGTGCACGGGGTGCGGTACTTCTTCCCGCCCGAGTGGGGAGGAGAGGCACGGGGACTTCCGACCGCGTGGGCCGCTCCACCGTTGTCGGAGCAGCTTGCCCAGTCCGATGGAAATCCACCCGTCTGGCCGCTTCCCGGCGGGAAGGTCCAAGGGATAGCACTGAAACCCTTGGACCCGCGAGTGCCGGATGCCGTCCTCCACGATCGGCCGCTGCACGAACTGCTGGCTCTGGTCGACGCGATCCGTATCGGCGCTGCCCGGGAAAGAAATCTGGCCGCGAAGGAGCTCGGCGCACGTCTCGAGGACCGAGCTGCATGAGTGCGGCGGCGATCGGGATGCTGGAGTCTGCGGCAGCGGCGCTGGGACCTCTTGTCGATGGAGATGTCGTCTTCGTCGGTGGCGCGACCATCGCTCTGTGGACCACCGACCAGGCGGCCTCCGACTTTCGACCGACTGATGACGTTGATGTGATCGTCGAGGTCGCTTCTCGGTCCGAGTACTACCAGTTCGAAGATCGCCTTCGCGAACTTGGCTTAGTGAACGACCAGGGCGGCGTCATTTGCCGCTTCCGCCATCCAGCCCAGGATCTGATCCTCGACGTAATGCCAACGGAGGCGACGATCCTCGGCTTCGAGAATCACTGGCAGAAGGAGTCGTTCCCGCACGCGGTTCCGGTCGAGCTCCCTTCCGGCAGGATCATCCGGGCCGTTCCTCCGTCTTATCTGTTGGCCACGAAGCTCGAGGCGTTCAGGTCCCGGGGCGAAGGGGACTTGTTCCGGAGCCACGATTTCGAGGATCTGATCACGCTGATCGATCGCCGTGAGGAGCTGGTCGAGGAGGTCCATGCGGCTCCGGTGGAGCCACGGGAATTCGTCGCAACCGAATTCGCAGATCTGCTCCGCCATCGTGACTTCGATCCGGCAGGTGAGGGAGCGTTGGCTGGCGGTCCGGAGACGCAGGCACGCTTTGAACGGATCGTCAAGCCTCGGATCGAGGCGATCGTCGACGGCCGATCGAACCTGAGATCACACGGCTGAAAATCGTGGGTGTCGCGGGTGGAATCCCTGCAGCGAGGTCGCTCCGCTGCATGCCGTTCGGGGAGGTTCGGTGCCTCTGACCAATCGGTCCCTCCGTACGACCGATCCAGGATCGGGAGTAGCTCGCGCCTCGACGACCCTTACGCTTTTTCCACGCCCTTTTTCGCCGGCGTCACGCCTTTTCCACGCCTTTTCGCCCACCGAACCTCCCCGAACACGCACGAACGCTGAACTCGCAGACCCCTTGAGCTTCGGCCCTATTCGTGCCTGTTCGGGGTGGTTCGGTGCTTTGAACCCAATCGGGGCGCCCGGATTTGAACCGGGGACCTCACCGACCCGAACGGTGCGCGCTACCAGGCTGCGCCACGCCCCGAGAGAGGAGCGGATTGTGGCAGAGCGCGGCGGGATAGGGCGGTGCGGCCAAGCCCATGGGCCTTGATCGCCCGCGGGGCTGCCGAGGCCTATGGGTTCCGGGGCCGCCGACGGCGCCCGCTACTTTGCGGGCCAGGGGGTTTGAAGGCAAGATGACGCGAAGGCTCGGGCTGTTGTTGGTGCTGGCGGTGCTGTGCGCGCTGCCGGCCTCCGCATCCGCCTACCTGCCGCCCGGCTTCCTCGGGATCTCGCCGCAGAACCCGCTCGGGCACAAGGACTTCGAACTGATGCAGAAAGCCGCTGTCGACAACGTGCGGCTGCCGATGTTCTGGTCCGGGATCGAGGGGAAAAGCCCGCTGGTGGTGAAACCGGACTGGTCGGGCTT
>MKSH01000206.1:0-4212 GCA_001898095.1 Solirubrobacterales bacterium 70-9
CGCTCGAGCGGCAGCAAATCCGCCTCGAAAAAACGCGATCTGCCGCCGACCTGGAAAGGCTCGGCGATCCGCGGGGTGGCCGCGGCGGCGATCTTCGTCCTGATCCTGCTGGTGCTGTTCAAACGGCCCGTCGGCGTCTCCCTCGCCTTCGGCGCCTTCATGCTCGTCTTCTACATCCCGACCGGCTACTACATCGACATGACCATGTGGCGGAAACGGGAGCGGCAGCGGATCCGCGACCGCGAAGGGACGAAGTAGGCGGGTGGCCCTCGACGTCGAGATGCTGACCGTCGGCCAGATCGGCGAGAACACCTTCCTGGTGCGGCAGGCGGGCGGCGACAAGCTGCTCGTCGTCGACCCCGGGGAGGAGGCGGAGCGGATCCTCGCGGCGATCGCCGCAACCGGGGCGGAGGTCGAGGCGATCCTCCTCACCCACACCCACTTCGACCACATCGGCGCGGTCGCGCCCGTCGCCAAGGCGACCGGAGCGCCGGTCTACTGCCCCGAGATCGAGGTCCCGGTGCTCGCCGACATCATGGCCTACGTGCCGTGGGAGGGCTTCGGGCCCTACGAGTCCTACGACGCCGACGAGACCCTCGCCGGCGGCGAGACCCTGGAGCTCGCCGGGCTGACGCTCGACGTCATCTTCACCCCCGGCCACAGCCCCGGCCACGTCACCTACTCGGTCCGCGGCGAGGACGCGATCTTCTCCGGCGACGTCCTCTTCCAGGGCTCGGTCGGCCGCGTCGATCTGCCCGGCGGCGACTGGCCGACGCTGCTCGCCTCGATCGAGACGTTGCTCGATTCGCACCCCGACGAGACCGTCGTCCATCCCGGCCACATGGGGTTGACTACGCTCGGGGCCGAGCGGGCGACCAATCCGTTCCTCCAGGCCTCGGCCCGCTAACCGCGCGGCCACGCCACCAAGCTAAGGTCGCCCCAGATGGCAAGCAAGTTCCAGGCACCCCGCGGGACCTTCGACGTGCTCCCGGCGCAGGCTCGCGCGCGGGCGCGGCTGCAGGCGATCGCCGACGGGATCTTCCAGCGGGCGGGCTACGAGACGATCCAGACGCCGAGCTTCGAGCAGACCGACCCCTTCGAACGGGGCGTCGGCAAATCGACCGACATCGTCCGCAAGGAGATGTTCACCTTCGAGGACAAAGGCGAGCGCAGCCTCACCCTGCGGCCGGAGGGGACGGCGCCGATCTGCCGCGCCTACCTGGAGCACGGGATGCACAAACAGGCGCAGCCGGTGAAGCTCTCCTACGTCGGGCCGTTCTTCCGCCACGAGCGGCCGCAGGCGGGGCGCTACCGCCAGTTCCACCAGCTCGGGATCGAGTGCATCGGGACCGCCTCGCCGCTCGCCGACGCCGAGGTGATCATGCTGCTCAGCGACCTGCTCGGGGAGCTCGGCGTGCCCGGGGTGGCGCTGCGACTGGGGAGCCTCGGCTCGCTCGACGCCCGCGCCGCCTACCTGGAGGAGCTGAAGGCGCACCTGCACCGCCACGAGGGCGACCTGACGCCGGACGTGCGCGAGCGCATCGATATCAACCCGCTGCGGGCCTTCGACTCCGATGACGACCGGGTGCAGGGCGTGATGGCGAGCGCACCGACGATGCTCGAGGCGCTCTCCGGCGAGGACGCCGAGCACTTCGCCGAGGTGCGGGCGCTGCTCGACGCGGCCGGGATCTCCTACGAGATCGACCCGACCCTGGTGCGCGGGATCGACTACTACACGCGGACGATCTTCTCCTTCGTCTGCGACGCGCTCAGGGCGCAGTCGGAGATCGGCGGCGGCGGTCGCTACGACGGGCTGATCGAGCAGCTCGGCGGGCCGGCGACGCCCGCGGTCGGCTGGGCGGCGGGGATCGAGCGGATCCTCTTGGCGCTGGACGAGGAGGAGCCGGGGGCGGGGCGCGACGCGTTCGTCGCGATCGCCGACCCGGAGCAGCGCGGCCGGGCGATGGCCCTGGTGACCGAGCTGCGCAACGCGGGCTTCTCGGCCGAGATGGACCTCGGCGGGCGCGGGCTGAAGGGCCAGCTGAAACACGCCGACCGGATCGGCGCCGCCCGGGTGCTGATCCTGGAGGCGGACGGCAGCGCGCAGCTGCGCGATATGACGAGCGGGGAGCAACGCGTGGCCGACACCGGCAATCTTCTCGGCGAGATGACTGGAGGCGAAGCATGAGCGTCGGTGAGCTGCCGGACCCCACGGCGAACGGATTCCGCGACACCTGGTGCGGGCGGGTCCTGCCCGACCGGGTCGACGGTGAGGTGCGGGTCGCGGGCTGGGTGAACCGGCGCCGCGACCACGGCGGGCTGATCTTCATCGACCTCCGCGACCGCACCGGCGTGGTCCAGCTCGTCTTCCATCCCGACCGCTCGACCGAGGCCTTCGCCTTGGCCCACAAGCTGCGGCCCGAGGACGTGCTGAGCGTCACCGGCAAGGTCGTGCGGCGCGACGCCGAGACGGTCAACCCGGCGCTGCCGACCGGCGAGGTCGAGGTCGCCGTCGAGACCGCCGACCTGCTCGCCGACTCAGAGACGCCGCCCTTCCAGATCGAGGGCTATGCCGACGACGTCGGCGAGGACACCCGGCTGCGCTACCGCTACCTGGACCTGCGGCGGGCGCCGATGCGCGAGGCGCTGGTGCTCCGTCACAAGGTGACCGCGGCGATGCGCGAGTTCCTCGGCGCCGAGGGCTTCGTCGACGTCGAAACGCCGGTGCTGACGCGCTCGACCCCGGAGGGCGCGCGGGACTTCCTCGTCCCCAGCCGCCAGCAACAGGGCTCCTTCTACGCGCTGCCGCAGTCCCCGCAGCTGTTCAAGCAGCTGCTGATGGTGAGCGGCTTCGAGCGCTACTTCCAGATCGCCCGCTGCTTCCGCGACGAGGCGACGCGGGCCGACCGCCAGGCCGAGTTCACCCAGCTCGACGTGGAGATGTCCTTCGTCGAGGTCGACGACGTGATCGCGATCAACGAACGGATGCTGTCCCACGTCTTCAAGGCGGTCGGCGGGCCGGCGATCGAGCAGCCGATGCAGCGGATGCCCTACGCCGAAGTGATGGACCGCTTCGGGACCGACCGGCCCGACCTGCGCTTCGGGTTGGAGCTGGTCGACCTCGGCTCGGCGCTCGCCGGCACCGAGTTCAAGGTCTTCAAGTCGGTGCTCGAGTCGGGCGGTCGGGTCCGGGGGGTCAACGCGGGCAAACGCGAGGTGCCGCGCAAAGACCTCGACGGCTTCATCTCGCGCGCCCAGGAGCTCGGCGCGAAAGGCCTCGTCTGGGCGTTCCGCGAGGGCGACGGCTGGCGCTCGCCGACGGCGAAGTTTCTCAGCGCGACGGAGCTCGCCGAGTTGAACCGCCTCCTCGGGGCCGAGGAGGGGGACCTCCTGCTGCTGGTCGCCGACAAGCGGCCGGTGACCGACGCGGTGCTCGGGCAGATGCGGATCGACCTCGCCGAGCGCTTCGACCTGGTCGACGAGTCGGAGAACCGCCTCGTCTGGATCGTCGACTTCCCGCTCTTCTTCTACGACGAGGTGGAGAAGCGCTTCGACGCCGTCCACCATCCGTTCACTGCGCCGCAGGAGGGCTGGGACCCGGCCGATCCGGGCAGCGCCCTGTCGCAGGCCTACGACGTGGTCTGGAACGGGCAGGAGCTCGGCGGCGGTTCGATCCGTATCCACGACGCCACGGTGCAGGAGCAGGTCTTCGCCGCGCTCGGGATCGACAAGGAGACCGCCGAGGCACGCTTCGGCTTCCTGCTCGAGGCGCTGCGCTTCGGCGCGCCGCCGCACGGCGGGATCGCCTACGGGATCGACCGCTTCGTCCAGCGCCTCGCCGGCGCCGAGACGATCCGCGACGTGATCGCCTTCCCCAAGACCGCCTCCGGCTTCGACCTGCTGACCGGCGCGCCGGCCCCGGTCGACGAGGTGCAGCTGCGCGAGGTCGGCGTCGCCATCCACCGGCGAGGAAAAGCCGGCCACTGAGATGGCGCTGCGGGACTGGATCCCCCGCAGGTTCGGCCTCGGACCGGGGCCAGGGCAGACCCCTGTCTACGTCGACGACCCCCGCTACGACCGCTGGGAGGTGGTCCGCGATTTCAACGATGTCCGCACCGCGCGCGCCTGGCACCAGGCGCTGACCGAGGCGAAGATCGAGGCCGTCCTCACCGCCGACTGGCCCCTCGACCGCTTCGGCCACGGCGAAATCTC
>MKSH01000206.1:4246-5061 GCA_001898095.1 Solirubrobacterales bacterium 70-9
GAGATGCATCTCAACAACCTCGACCTCCCCGATTACTGAGAGAGCTTTCCGCCGGTCCCTCGGTGCTACGGTTGGCCCCAGGCTCGAGCCCGTACGAGAGCCGTCTCACCGTTTGACCCAACACAAACGGCTCGGGAGCTTTTGTCTTTCGATCCTCTGGGATCGCGAGCAGGGCGCCCACCTTCTTATGAAGGGATCAAAGCTAGAGGCGGTACCGGCGGGCTGGAGCCTCTTTTTCATGCCCTGAGTCACTGAAAAGGCACGAACCGCGCACCACGAGTGCGCATTCCCGGCGCACCATGGTCCGCATGAAAGACGCGCGTCGACTTTTGGTCCCTGAGGGACCGAAACTCCACACGGAAGTTCTTGATCGGGAGGTCGCCGCGCTCGCCGGGCGACAGCACGGGGTTGTGGGGCGGTGGCAGCTCCGCGAGCTTGGGCTCGGGGAGAAAATGATCAAGACGCGGATTGCTCACGGCGGTCTCAATCGGCTGCACCGGGGCGTGTACGCGGTGGGACACCGGGCTCTCACGGTCGAATCGCGGTGGATGGCGGCGGTGCTGGCGCATGGGCCGGAGGCGGTGCTCAGCCACCGATCCGCGGGGCAATTCTGGGGGATCTATCCCCGCGCGGGCATCCCACCTGAAGTCACCTGCCCCGGATCGAAGAAGACCAAAGCCGGGATCGTCGCCCACCGCGGGTTGCTGCCCGAAGACGAGGTGGTGCGCGAGCACGCGATACCGGTGACTTCGGTGGCGCGGACGATGTTGGACCTGGCGGCGACTCGGAGCGAGCGGGAGGTGGAGCGGGCCTGG
>MKSH01000206.1:5124-8458 GCA_001898095.1 Solirubrobacterales bacterium 70-9
GGACCCTGCCGGTGGGGATCACTCGTAACGACTTCGAGGAGGCCTTCCTCGCCTTCGTCGACCGCCACCGACTGCCACGGCCCCGGATGAACGCCCACGTCTCCCTCCGGGGTCGCTTCTACGAAATCGACTGCTTCTGGGAGGAGCAGCGGGTGGCGATCGAGCTCGACGGTGGGGCCGCCCACAAGACCATCGAGGCCTTCGAAGACGACCGCGAACGCGATCGGATCCTCAGCGCCGAAGGCTTCACCGCCAACCGCATCACCTGGCACCAGCTCCACGACAAGGCCCAGGAAGTCGCCGACGACCTCCGCAAGATCCTCACTCCGTACCCTTCATCCAATGGATCGGGAGCTCTTCGACCACTTTCTCCACGATGAGTCGCGCCGCGGCTCGGCGCCCAACGACGCCTTCACCGGCGGCGCCGGCGGCGCCGCCTGCGGCGACCTCTCGCGCGTCTCACTGACCGTCGATGGGGGCCGGGTCTCCGGCATCACCTTCGACACCGAGGGATGCGGCGCCACCCGCGCCGCCACCGCGGCACTGGCCGAAACCATCGAGGGCGCCACCATCCTTGAGGCGGCCGCGATCTCGATCGACGACACCGAAGCCCTCCTCGGCGGCCTCGAGCTCTCCAAGCGCCACGCGGCGCAACTGGCGACCGACGCGCTTCACCGGGCGCTGAGCGCCGCCGCGGCCTCAAACTTGCCGCTCGATCCCGCCACCGCGGGCGCCGAGCGGCGTGCGGAAGAGGGCGGCGTGGAGGCGACCGCGGCCCGAGTGGGACCTGACTCGCCCACCTTAATTGCCAGTGAAGGTGGGCGAGTCAGGTCCCCTGCCGCCGGCCGCCGGTCCCCCGAGCGGGTCGCCGTGGCCGTCAGCGGCGGCGTCGACTCGGCTGTCGCCGCGCTCCTGGAGCGGGAGCGGGGGGCCGAGGTCATCGCCATCACCGTGAAGCTCTGGGCCGATCCCGAGACCGACGGCACCAAGGCCTGCTGCTCGCCCGAGGCGGTGCTGGGCGCCCGCGCGGTGGCGCACTCGCTCGACATCCCGCACTTCACCCTGGACCTCGAGGCGGACTTCCGCCGGCGCGTCGTCGATCGCTTCGTCAGCGGCTACGCCGAAGGCCAGACGCCGAACCCGTGCATCCTCTGCAACGGCGAAGTGCGGCTCGCGGCGATGCTCGACCTGGCGCAGCGGCTCGGCGCCACGCGGCTGCTCACCGGCCATTACGCGCGGATCGTCGAGGACGCCGAGGGGCCGCTGCTCGCCGCCGGTGCCGACGCGGCGAAGGACCAGAGCTACATGCTGGCGGCGCTGCCCCCGGACCTGCTGGGCCGGCTCGGCTTCCCGCTCACCGAGATGACCAAGGACGAGGTGCGCGCGGTGGCCGCCCGGCACGGCCTCGCGGTGGCGAAGAAGCCGGAGTCCCAGGACCTCTGCTTCCTCGCCGGCCAGGGCAAGCGCGGGTTCCTGCGCCGGCACGGCAACCTGGTCGACCGCGAGGGCGCGGTGGTCGACCGCTCCGGCCGCACGCTGGGCCGCCACCGCGGACATCACAACTTCACCGTCGGCCAGCGGCGCGGCATCGGCGTGTCGCTGAACGAGCCCGGCTACGTGATCGCCACCGACGCCGTCGCCAACACAGTCACGGTGGGCACCCGCGAGGACATCGAGACCCGGCGCATCCGGGTCCGCGACGCGGTCCTGCACCGCGACGGTGCCCGGGTCGACAACGTCCGGCTCCGCTACCACTCCGACACCCTGCCCGCCAGCGTCGGCGCCGCCGCGCCGGGCCGCCACGCGGCGCTCGAGCTGGAGCTGGCGGAGCCTTTCGACGCCGCCGCGCCGGGCCAGACGGCGGTGCTGATGGACGGCGAGACGATCGTCGGCCACGGCACGATCGCCGCCGCGGCCTGAGCCGCGGGAGGACCCGTCGGCCGCACCGCGCACAATCCCCTTCCAGGCCATCCCGTGACATCCGATACACGAACTGTCAGCAAACCGTAGGCTCTCCCTCATGAAGGCCCAACAAATCCGTGATACCTACCTCGCGTTCTTCGCGGAGCGGGGACACAAGATCGTCCCCTCGGCCTCGCTCGTGCCCTCGGTGCTCGACCCCACGGTGCTGCTTACCACCGCCGGGATGCAGCCCTTCAAGCCCTACTTCCTCGGCCTCGAGACGCCGCCCGCGCCGCGCCTCGCCGACGTGCAGAAATGCTTCCGCACCACCGACATCGAGGAGGTCGGCAACACCGCCCGGCACATGACCTTCTTCGAGATGCTCGGCAACTGGAGCTTCGGCGACTACTTCAAGGCGGAGTCGATTCCCTGGGGCTGGCAGCTCGCCACCGAGGGCTTTGGCATGGACCCGGCGAAGATCTGGGTGACGGTTTTCGGCGGCGACGAGGAGCTCGGGCTCGGTCCCGACACCGAGGCGATCGAGATCTGGGAAGCGACCGGGGTTCCGCGCGAGCGGATCGTCGAACTCGGCCGCGAGGACAACTTCTGGCAGGGCGGGCCGACCGGGCCGTGCGGGCCGTGCTCGGAGCTCTACCTCGACCGCGGCCTCGACTTCGGCAGCGAGGACGAACGGCCTGGCGACGAGGGGGAGCGTTTCCTCGAGTTCTGGAACCACGTCTTCATGTCCTACGACCTGCACGACGATGGCACGCTGACCGAGCTGCCGACGAAGAACATCGACACCGGCATGGGCCTCGACCGGATGGCGGCGATCCTCCAGGACGTCGCCTCGGTCTACGACGTCGACCACGTGCGGCCGCTGATCGACCTCGCCGAGGAGCTCTCCGGCCGCACCTACGGCGAGAGCGAGGCGGTGACCCGGGCGATGCGGATCGTCGCCGACCATTCGCGCGGCGCCGCCTTCCTGATCGCCGACGGGGTCGTCCCCTCGAACGAGGACCGCGGCTACATCCTGCGCCGGATCATGCGGCGGGCGATCCAGCAGGGCAACACGCTCGGCCTCGAGGCGCCCTGGTTGGGCCGCTTCGCCGAGCGCGTGATCGAGCTGATGGGCGAGGTCTACCCGGAGCTGGTCGCCGAACGGGAGAACATCGCCCGCTGGGTGAACGACGAGGAGGAGAGCTTCGGCCGCACGCTGGTGCGCGGCTCGGAGATGCTCGAGCGCCTGGTCGCCGACGCGCGCGCCGCGAGCACCTCCTGGATCGACGCTGCCGACGCCTTCAAACTGCACGACACCTACGGTTTCCCCTACGACCTGACCAAGGAGCTGCTCGCCGAGCAGGGGCTGGCGGTCGACGACGAGGGCTTCGCCGAGCTGATGGAGGAGCAGCGGACGCGCGCCCGCACCGGG
>MKSH01000207.1:0-538 GCA_001898095.1 Solirubrobacterales bacterium 70-9
TCTTTGAAGTGATCGAGATCGAGGATGACGAGAGCTGCGTCAGGTCCCTGCCGCCGGAACGATTCCATGTGATCCGTGAGCTGCTGATCGAAGTGGCGCCGGTTGGCCAGGCCCGTGAGCGAATCATGGTTGGCCAGGTACTCCAGTCGGCTCTCGAACTGGCGACGTTCCGAGATGTCGACCACGTGGATGAGGATGCTGTCTCCGCAGGTCCTCTTCTCCGGCAACATCCGGCTGGTGAGGAGCAGGGTGACCTCGTCACCGTCCTCCTCGGACAGGCACCATTCCGAGACCACACGGTCGGGAGAGGCACGGAGAACGGCCTCGAGATGTTCGCGGAAGTCGGCGGCGTAGCGCGGTGAGAAGGACTCGAACGCCCGGCCCTCCAGGTCGTCCTGGGCGCAACCGAACTTGGCCGCGAGTGACGCGTTTCCCAGGATGATCCGTCCGTCAGTGGTGATCTCCGCGATCCCCTGGGGGGCGTCGTCGAAGAGTCGCGTCACGTGGGCGTGGGCGTCGGACCAGTCATCGAGCACCA
>MKSH01000207.1:602-878 GCA_001898095.1 Solirubrobacterales bacterium 70-9
GACTCCGGAGACCGCGCCGAGGGACGCGATCCCGGCGAACCCCACGGCCAAGGGGATAGGCAATCGGACCGCGCCCCACAGGAGCGGGAGGAGAAGCGCGAAACCGATGGAGAGCTGCGAGTTGAGCCAGAGCACCACCCCGCCCACCGCCAACGTGCCGGCGATGACTTCGAGAAGGACCCTGGGTGCCGGCCACGTCCGAACCCGTGGATACGTGGAGATCGCCAGGCCGCACCCCGCGATGACCGCGCTCCCGGCCATGTTCCTGAAGAACCA
>MKSH01000207.1:901-1143 GCA_001898095.1 Solirubrobacterales bacterium 70-9
GGTTCAGACCCTCCACAAGCAGTGCGGACATTCCCACAACGGTGTTCGCGAGTACCGCCAGGAACCCCGTCTCAAGGATCCGGCAGGCGTCCATGAAGTTGTCGAGACGTGCGAGGGACGCTCCGTCACGGGGCACCTGCTCGGTTCCCCCGACCCCGGACAGGATCTCCATCGGAGCACGACGGTCGTAGTTTCGGGCCGACACCCTGGCGACGACGGGCGTGACCACGTTGGCAACGCCG
>MKSH01000207.1:1239-1481 GCA_001898095.1 Solirubrobacterales bacterium 70-9
CTCCCGGCCACCAGCGCCCACCACATCAGTACCCCAGAGGCCGGCCAGAAGACGGACAGCCCGGAGTCGGCATAGACGAAGAACCGACCCACGATGACGGCCACGATGAACCCCGAGCCGAACAACAGGACGCGTCGCATCATGGCTACGGGATCACCTCCCCGTCCTCGCGGATCTCGTCGACGAACACTGATGTCTCTTCTGCTGCCGTCGGCGAGTAGGCAGCGGGTTCGACATGACAA
>MKSH01000208.1:0-519 GCA_001898095.1 Solirubrobacterales bacterium 70-9
CACCGCGCCCATGTGCGCGATGATCGTCGGCACGTCGGGGTGGTCCTTGGCGATCTCCTCGATCGAGAAGGGCGCGCAGAAGGCGTCGTCGAGGGCGTTGATGATCACAGCCATCCCGTTGGCGGCGCACGCGCGGAACACCGGGTCGAGCAGACCGTGGTCGGCGACGTGATAGCCGTGCATGCTCGGGTGGAGCTTCAGACCCCTGATGCCGGCATCCGCGAGCCGCTGGATCTCCTCGACCGCGTCGTCGGCCTGCGGCATCACCTGACCGAACCCGATGAACCGGTCGGGGTGGGCGTCCTGCAGTCCGATGATGAAGTCGTTCTCGATCCGCTGCGCGAGCGAGCACACCATCGCCATGTCGACGCCGGCGGCATCCATGCGCGAGAGGATCCGCTGCGGATCGAACGGGACGTGCGCGGGCGGGGCCTCTCCCGGACGGGCACCGGTCAAGTAGTCGGAGCGGCCCCGGACGTCTTGGGTGGTGTTGTAGGCGTCGATGATCATGGGCACTCC
>MKSH01000208.1:626-1097 GCA_001898095.1 Solirubrobacterales bacterium 70-9
GCGACGACCTTGCGTCCGTACGGTGTCACGAGTTCGAGGCGGTAGCGGGAGCCCTGGAAGCTCACGAGGCGCACGACCCCCTCGACCGACCACGCCGGCGTTGCCTCGCCGGGGGCGACGACGCTCATGTCCTCCGGGCGCAGCACCGCGGTGGCATCCACGATCAGACCGGAGGTGTCGTCGACGAGCACACCGTCGGACACCGGGAGGAGATTCGCTTCGCCGAGGAAGCTCGCCACGTAGGCGTTCACCGGGCGGCGGTAGAGGTCCTCGGGCGTGGCGACCTGCACCAGCCGCCCCTCGTGCATGATCGCGACGCGGTCCGACATCGTCAGCGCCTCCGTCTGGTCGTGGGTGACCGAGACGGTCGTGATCCCGACCTTGCGCTGGATGCGGGTGATCTCCACCTGCATCTGCTCGCGCAGCTGCTTGTCGAGGGCGGCCATCGGCTCGTCCAGGAGCAGGATGCCG
>MKSH01000208.1:1261-2138 GCA_001898095.1 Solirubrobacterales bacterium 70-9
GGGAACAGCGCGTACGACTGGAACACGACGCCGACGTTCCGCTTCTGCGGGGCGAGGCGTTCGACGTTCTTCCCGTCGAAGGCGACGTGACCGGCATCCACCGCCTGGAGTCCCGCGATGACGTTCAACAGCGTCGACTTGCCGCTGCCGCTGGCGCCCAGGAGCGTGACGAACTCGCCCGGCTGGACGTCGAGGGAGACGCCCTTGAGCACGTGGTTCGCGCCGAGGGTGACCTCGACGTCGGTGACGGAGAGTGCGACGGTCATTCGATGACTCCTTCCGGGCGGACCGCCGCGGTGCGGGCGCGCCCACGGCGCGCTCCGGACCGGCGCGATGCGCGACCGATGACGAGGGGGACGACCGCGAGGACCACGATCGCGAGGACGGAGACGAGCGTCGAGGCGGCCGTCAGCTCGGGCGAGAACGCCTCGGACGCCGCGTTCAGCATCTTCAGCGGGAGGGTCTGCACGCCGGGCGGCAGCAGGAAGACGGCCAGCACGACCTCGTCGAACACGACGACGAAGGCGAACAGCGCGCCCGAGAGGATGTAGGGCAGCAGGGCGGGGAGTTCGATCTTCCACAGCACGAGCGGCCAGCGGGCCCCGAGGGTCCAGGCGGCCGGCCGGAGCGCCGGGTCGATGCGCGCGACGCCGCCGGAGACGATGACGAACACGTACGGCAGCGCGAGCAGCGCGTGTCCGAGGACGAGCGTCAGCACCGAGCCGCGCAGGAACGACAGCTCGGAGCCGGCACCGTACAGCCCCACCGCGTACGCGATCGGCGGCAGCGCGATCGGGACGATGAAGAGCGTGCGGATCCACCGCTGCGCCGCGCGGCTGCGGCCCCGCGTGAGCCCGATGGCGCCCACCGCGCCGAG
>MKSH01000209.1:0-3460 GCA_001898095.1 Solirubrobacterales bacterium 70-9
TCGGTCGCCCCGGCCGGGACTTTGATGTAGGTGTCGGGGGCGCCGGTGCCGGTGGTTTCGCGGCCCATCACGAACTGGCCGTCCTGGGTGGTGAGGAAGCCTTCGTCGTTGAAGGTGAAGTTGCCGGCGCGGGTGTATTCGTAGCTGCCGGGGAGCGCGGGCGGGGTGCCGTCGCCGACGATGAACATGCCCTGCCCCTGGATCGCGACGTCGGTCGCTTCGCCGGTCGACTGCAGCGAGCCGCCGCCCATCAGGTTGTCGATCGAGCCGAGCTGCACCCCGAGGCCGACCTGGGCGGCGTTCCGCCCGGCCTGCCCGTTGCCCGGTTCGGCGGCCGCGATCTCCTGCTGGGAGAGCGAGTCCTGGAAGGTGGCGCGGCTCGCCTTGTAGCCGATCGTGTTCACGTTGGCGATGTTGTTCGCCGTCACGTCGAGCAGCGTCTGGTGGTTTTTCAGTCCGCTGATCGCGGAGTACATCGCTCGCATCATGGGATGGGTCCTCCTTTGCTCGGGCCGCTCGCGTTCATGCGATGACGGCGCTGTCGATGTTGGTGAAGACGTGGTCGCGCATGTGGGCGGCGTCGACGGCGGTGACCACGGTGCGGTTCGGCACCGCGACCACGTAGGCCGTGTCGTCGACCAGCACCACCGCCGAGCGGGCGCCCTTCTTGGCCGCCGCGTCGACGCCCTTTTCGAGCCGCTTGAGGCCGGCCGGGTCGGTGTCGATGCCGCGGCGCTGGACGCGGTCGAGGGCGTGCTTGGAGAACTGGACCCCGGCCGTGCCCGCGGCGCCGGTGGAGCGGTCGAGCTCGGCCGCGAAGGAGCTCCCGGCCTGCGCCGGGCGGCGCGCCGGGACCCCGCCGGGCGGGCGGTAGGGCGGCTGGACGCCGCCGACTCCTCCGACCGGGCCGCTCATCGGACTTCCGTCACCGTCCCCGCCAGGACCCCGGCTTCTCCGTTCACGGTGAGCGAGAAGCCGTTCTTGCCGAACTGGACGCTTTCCACGGTTCCTGCGGCGGTCGAGCCGTCGGCTTTGGTGTAGGTGACGTCGTGCCCGACCAGGGCCAGCGACTGGCCCGCGGCCATCATCTGGTTCAGTTCTTCGCTCCCGGCGGTCAGGTTGGTGACCTGCTCGAGGGTCGAGAAGGCGGCCATCTGGCTCATGAATTCTTGGCCGCCGACGGGGTTCAGCGGGTTCTGGTTCTTCAGCTGGGCGACCAGCAACTCGAGGAACTGGTTCTTGTCGATGCCGCCGACTTCGGCCTGCGGCGCGGCGCGGTTCGCTTCGCCGGTGCCGACGCCGCTGATTGCGTTGCTCATGGTCTGGGCTCCTTTCGTCAGGCGAGGACGTCGATGAGGACGCCGCCCCCGAGGTCGATGGTCTGGGTCCGCTCCGGCGCCGGCTGCTCGGCGTCGTCGGCGCCGGGGCCGGCGGCGCCCGGTGCGGCTTCGCCGCCTTCGGCACCGCCGCGCTCGGCGTTCGCGGCTTCGCCGCCGACCGAGATCGAGAGCGAGGTCAGCTCGATCCCCTGCGCCGCCAGGTGGTGGCGCAGGTCGCGCGCGGCGGTTTCGAGCAGGTGGGCGGCGTGGGGGTTGTCGGCGACCACGGTCGCCGCGAATCCCGAGCCGTCGCCGCGGAGGACGAGGTCGATCCCGCCCAGCTCCGCCGGGTGCAGCGTGATCCGCGCCCGGTTGAAGCCGCCGTCGCCGGCACCGAGCCGGATCGTCGCCGCCAGTGCCGCGCCGGGAGATGGAGGGGAGGCAACCGACGCCGGCGCTCCCCCGAGTTGAGTTCGCAGTTGTCCCCAACTATTGGGGCTGACTGCGAACTCATCATCGGGGGAGGGCGCCGTGGGGGACGGCGCCGGGGCGGCGGGGTCGGCGGTCGACGCCGAGGGGGCCGGGGTGGCAAGTCGGTCGGTGGACGTCGGGGCGCCGTCGGCAGCGCGGAGCGCCACCCTTGATCCCCCGGTGCCTGACGGGTCCGCCTGAGTGCTCGTGTCCGGGGCCGGACCGGACCGAGCGGCCTCGGCCGGCGACGGAAGCGAACCGGGCGGGGCGACTTCGACCGGCGCCGGGGGTGGGCCCGACCGTGCGGCTTCGGCGGCCACCGGGAGCGGGCCCGACTGGGCAGTTCCGGTCGCGGTCGCGAGCGGACTCGACGGCTCGACTCCGACGGCGGGCGCGCTCGGCACCGGGATGGGAGCGTCACCGGCCGCAGGCGAGCCGGGGGCAAGCGCGGTCGACGGATCGGGCGTGGGGGGCGACGCGCTCTCCGTCGGCGCGAGCACGACCGGCCCGGCGGGGTTCGTCGCGCCGGCGAGTGCCGGCGCGGTCGGGTCGCCGCCCGCCAGGGTATCGCCGGTCGGCCTCGGCGGGCTCGCCGGTGCGTCGGCGGCGAGCGGCGCGATCACCAGCGCCGCGGCACTGGTCTCGATCGCCGCTTCGCCGGCGGCCGGGGTGGCCGTCGCTTCGCCCGTGGGTGCGGCCGGCGTCGTCCCCGCGCCGTCGGCAGGGGCCGGTTCGGGGGCCGCGGTCTTCGCCGGGGCCCTTTTCTTGTCGCCTTCCGCAGGTGCGGTCCGGGCGGGGGTCTGGCCTTCGCTCAGCAACGCCGCGAAGGGCGTCGCCTGCGGCGGCGGGGCTTCCGGCGGCGGCGCCTCCGGTGGGTCGACGGGGAGGAGCGAGGCCTGCGGCGCGTTCAGCGCCGGTTCGCTGCGGACCGCGTTCACGCCGCCACCCCGAACGTTCCGGCGGCGCTGTATTGCGCTGCGTAGCCGGTCACCTTCTGCACGTAGGCCTGGGTTTCCGGATAGGGCGGGATGCCGTCGTAGCGCTGGACGGCGCCGGAGCCGGCGTTGTAGGCGGCCAGCGCCAGTTCGACGTTGCCGCCGAATTCCTGCAGCTTTTCGGCGATCAGCCGGGCGCCGCCTTCGATCGCCTGGACCGGGTCGGAGGGGTCGACGCCGAGGCTCGCCGCCGTTTCCGGCATCAGCTGGGTGAGGCCCTGGGCGCCCGCCGGGCTGCCGGCGTCGGGATCGAAGTTCGACTCCTGGCGGATCACCCCGGCGAGCAGGTCGGGATCGATCCCCCAGCGGGCGCTCGCCGCTTCGATCTGTGCTGCGAACGGCACCGGGCCGCTTCCTTCGCCGGTTTCGGTGGCGGTCGCGGTCGAGGTCGCGAGCGGGGCGACGGTCGTCAAAGCGCCCGCGGTCGGCCCCGCCACCGCGGCCGCGTCGCCGAGCGCCGGTTCGGTGCCCACGGCGCTCGCTTCGGCGAGCCGGTCGCCGAACGAGCTGTTCGCTCGCGTACCGCCGGTTTCGACAGCTTCCACCATCGCCCGCAGTTCGGCGATCCGGGCCACCGCGGCGCTTGCCGCGGTGAGCCCGCCGGCTTCCGCCCCGATGCCCGTGACCGACGAGGTCATGCCGTCCTCCGGCGGTGCGCGGCGAGGGCGAACTCGT
>MKSH01000209.1:3561-8531 GCA_001898095.1 Solirubrobacterales bacterium 70-9
CGCCGCGCTGCGGCGCCGCGGTTTCCCGCCAGCCGTTCCAGGTAGGCGATCGCCGCCCCGGGGGCGAGGCCCGGCAGCGGCGCCCCGACCGGCACCGCGCGCACCTCGGCCCGCGCCCGGGCGATCGTCAGGTCGATCTCGCCGAGCAGCCGCGCCTCGCCTGCCTGCCGCCCGAGCGACGCCGCCAGCTCCTCCTGCGCGCTCCGCTCGGCGGCCCGGCGGATGTCGTGCACCCGCTCCAGCCTGAATCGGAAAGGTCGTTCCGTCACGCCCCGGTTGATCGCCCGGGCCCCTCCGTTCTTTAGCCATTTGCTGAGTCGTCTGCGCCCTGATGGGGACAACTCGGTAAATGGCTGGTGCGCTGGTCAGCTCAGCCGGGGAACGGGTAATCGAGCCATTCGTTGTCGACCGCCTCTTTGACTTCATCAGAGGTCGGAGGATGAGGAGAGCAAAAGACGAGCGGTGCGCGGCGACTGACCTGCCTCCCTGCACGGACGCCGGCTCGTTGGGTGGGCGGCATTGTCTTGCAATCTCTTTGCGTAGCGCTGAATAGTCTCGGCAACCCGAGACGCGGGCCGGACATTCCGCCCTGGGACACGAGACACTTCAATCTGAGGCGGAGAAATGGCGGCACTTAGAGCAGACATCGAACCCGAGGTCCTTCGCTGGGCACGCGAGAGCATCGGCTACTCGATCGATGATGCGGCGGCGAAAATCGGCGCGGCGGGTGGGAGCGAGCGCCTTGAAGCATGGGAGCGTGGCGAGGACGCCCCGACCATTCCTCAATTGCGGAAAATCGCCCGAGTCTACCGTCGCCCCCTTTCGGTCTTTTTCCTCCCTGCACCGCCAGATGACTTCATGGCCCTGCGGGATTTCCGGCGGGTTCCCGGCGCGGATGCGGGCCATTGGTCGCCCAATCTCCATAGCGCGGTAATACGCGCTGGGGAACAGCGCGAAGCCCTTCGCGAGCTGGCGGAGATCGCCGGTGAGGAGCCAACCCACCTCCCTGAAGTCGACTTCTCGGATGACCCTGAGGTGCTAGGTACTCGAATCCGCGCGCTAATCGGCATCTCGCTCGATGAGCAGATGTCCTGGCGCAGACCTGACGTGGCCCTCAAAACGTGGATCGCGGCTGTCGAGCGGACGGGCGTCCTCATTCTGCAGACGCAGAAGATCGACGTAGACGAGATGCGTGGATTCGCCCTGTCGGAAGATCCCCAGGGCGTCATCGTCTTAAACGGAAGCGATTCGAGGAGGGGGCGCATCTTCACGCTCGTCCATGAGTTCGTCCATGTCGTCCTGCACTCGTCGGGAGTCTGTGATCTCTTCCCGATCGAGCGCGCCAGAACCGAGGCTGACAAGACTGAGGCGTTCTGCAATCGCGTTGCCTCCTCGGTCCTCCTGCCGAAGATCGCGTTCATGGCGGACGGCTTGGTGGCGAACCACGACGGCGACGAATGGGACGACATGCTCCTGGGGCAGCTTCAGGATCGCTATAGCGTCAGCCGCGAGGTCATTCTCCGCCGCCTCCTCACTCTCGGAAAGACGACTTTCGACTTCTACCAGCGCAAGCGACAAGCCTTCATTGACGAATACCGGAGGATCAAGGAAGAGAAGCGACGCGGCAAGAAACCCCCTCAGATCTCCTATTACCGGCTGAAGGTTCGCGATCTCGGGCGACCTTATGTCGAACTTGCGCTCGACGCCTATCGCGGTCGAGCCATCAGCACCTCGGAGGCAGCCGACTACCTCGATGTACCCGTCAAAGGCATCGAGAGGATCGAGCAAGAGGTCGGACTGACTTCAGGTGCGGAGTAGTAGATGGCAACTCACTGCTTCGACTCAAGCTCGCTGATTGAGTGCTGGTCAGGGCGGTACCGAAGAACGACTTTTACGGGACTCTGGACTCGGCTTGAAGAGGTCGCCGAGGCAGGCGAGATTTGCATCCCGGAAGAGGTCCTCGATGAGGTCAAGAAAAAGGAGGACGGCCTCCACAATTTCCTAAAGGACCGTAAGGAGCGGCTCGTCGTGCCCCTCGATGCGGAGGTCATGGCGGGCACGAAAGAGGTGCTTGCCGAGTTCCCAAGGTTCGCCGGCGAGATGCGGGGGCGCAATAAAGCCGATCCATTTGTCATCGCGACCGCTCGCGCAAAAGGGATAGCCGTGGTGACGGAGGAGGGCGCCCGAGGGACGAAAAACCGGCCCAAAATCCCCTTGGCCTGCCAGCACTTCTCGATCGGCTGCATTTCTGTGCTCGATTACATCGAGCACAAAGGTTGGACCTTCCCCTAATTTGCCCGAGCCGTCGTTCGAGGAGATCCGCCCACTCCAGTATGAGACGCCGTCATCCGGACAGCTCGGCTCTCACGCCCTCTAAGTCCGCCTCCGCTTTCTCGACATCTCAATGGCGCAGGTAACGCAGTACCCCTTCTCCCTCGTCGCGGGTTCAGTTGGCTTCACGATGGATCACCATTTTCATAGGAGATCCCAGCAATTTTCTTGTCTGAATATGGCTCAGGCGCCCTGCCGGACTGGAGGATCTATTGGACGTTCAGCGGATAGATGTCGGCGGGGGCGCCCGGCGGCGGCTCGAGGGGCGCCTCGGTGTCGTCCTCGGTAGGCACGCGACCGCGCGCCGCCTCGGCCAGCTCGAGCAGCCGGCGGTCGGCTTCGGCGACGTCGCTCGGCTCCTCGACCCCTTGTCGCAGGAAGCCCTCGACCTCGCCGCGCAGGGCGATCGCGGTGTCGACCAGGGGGTCGCTGCCCGGCTGGTAGGCGCCGATCGCGATCAGGTCCTCCTTGTCGCGGTAGCCGGCGAGGAGGCGGCGCACCTCGGTCGCTGCTCCGAGCGTCGCGGGCGGGCAGATCTCGGTCGCCAGGCGGGAGACGCTGGCGAGCACGTCGATCGCCGGATAGTGGCCGGCGTGGGCGAGGTCGCGGCTCAGCACCGCGTGGCCGTCGAGGATCGAGCGGACCGCGTCGGCGACCGGCTCGTTCATGTCGTCGCCGTCGACCAGCACCGTGTAGAGGCCGGTGATCGTCCCGGCGGCGCTGGTCCCGGCCCGCTCCAGCAGCCGCGGCAGCAGGGCGAAGACGCTGGGCGTGTAGCCGCGGGTCGCGGGCGGCTCGCCGATCGCCAGACCGACCTCACGCTGGGCCATCGCGAAGCGGGTCACCGAGTCCATCATCATCAGCACGTCGTTGCCCTGGTCGCGGAAGTGCTCGGCGATCGCGGTGGCGGCGAAGGCCGCCTTGATCCGCACCAGCGCCGGCTGGTCGGAGGTGGCGACGACGACGACGCTGCGCTCCAGCGCCGGCCCGAGGTCGCGCTCGACGAACTCGCGCACCTCGCGCCCGCGCTCGCCGACCAGGGCGATCACGTTGACGTCGGCCGAGGTCGAGCGGGCGATCATCCCCAGCAGCGAGGACTTGCCGACCCCGGAGCCGGCGAAGATCCCCACCCGCTGGCCGACCCCGCAGGGCACGAAGGCGTCGAGCGCCCGCACGCCGAGCGCCAGCCGGCGCTCGATCCGCGGCCGCGAGAGCGGGTCGGGCGGCGCCGCGGTGACCGAGCGCATCCCGTCGCCGACCAGCCGCGAGCCGTCCAGCGGCCTGCCGAACCCGTCCACGACCTGACCCAGGAGCCCGTCGCCGACCGGCACCCGCAGCGCCTCGCCGCCCGCGGTGACCGCCTTGCCCGGGCCGATCCCGGTCATCTCGCCGAGCGGCATCAGGAGCGTCCGCGCGTCGCGGAAGCCGACCACCTCGGCCGGCACCGGCGGCCGCTCGCGCCCGGTCTCGACCAGGCAGACCTCGCCGACCTCCGCCTCCAGGCCGCTCGCCTCGATGATCAGCCCGATCACGTCGCGGACGCGGCCGCGCCGCACCATCAGGTCACCGCGTCGCAGCGCCGTCCCGGCGGCGGCGAGCGCGCCGCTCACGCCTCACCGAGCTCGGCCGCGATCAACTCCCGCGCCCGCGCCAGCTGCACGTCGACCTCGGCGTCGACCTCGCCCGCCGCGGTCCGCACCATCGCGCCGCCGCGGCCGACCCGGCGCTCCGCCCGCACGGTCAGCGCCGCGCCGTGCTCGGCCTCCAGCTCGGCGACCGCCTCGCGCACCCGCTCGACGTCGTCGGGGTTGACCAGCAGGGTGGCGGGGAGGGGATCGGTGATCCGCCGGAGCGCCTCGCGCACCACCTCGACCACCAGCTCGGGGCGGACCTCGAGTGCCGCGCCGAGCACCTTCTCCGCCAGCGCCAGCGCCAGCCCGACCATCTCCGACTCGGCCGCCGTCGCCGCCCGCTCGCGCTCCGCCGCCAGCACCTCGGCCCCCGCCGCCAGCGCGTCGGCGGTCGAGCGCACCCGCTCCAGCCCGGCGCTCAGCCCCTCCTCGTAGCCCTCGGCCCGCGCCCGCGCCAGCGCCGCCTCGCGCTCCGCAGCGGCCTCGGCCCGCTCCTCCTGCGGTGGCCGCGGCGCCGCCAGTTCGGGGAACTCAAACGACGAGCTCATCGCCGCCCCGGCGCCCGGCCGTGATCTCGCCGCTCTCCTCCAGCCGGCGGACCTCGGCGACGATCCGTCCCTGCGCTTCCTCGACCACGCTCTTGCGCTGCGGAGGCTGGTACTCCATCTCCTCGATCAGCAGCTCAGCCCGCCGTTCGGAGATGTTGGCGAGCACCTTCCCCCGCACCTCCTCGGAGACGCCGCGCATCGCCAGCGCCAGATCGGCGTCCTCGACCCCTTTCAGCACCGCCTGCATCGAGCGGTCGTCGAGCTTCACCACGTCCTCGAAGACGAACAGCAGCGCCCGAATCTCTTCGACCAGCTCGGCGTCGGAGTCGGCCAGCGTCTCCAGCACGTTGCGCTCGGTCGGCCGGTCGGCGTGGTTGAGGATGTCGGCCAGCGACTTCACCCCGCCGGAGCTGGCGTACTCCTCCTCCAGCACGTTGGAGAGCTTCTGCCGCATCACCGT
>MKSH01000209.1:8543-9005 GCA_001898095.1 Solirubrobacterales bacterium 70-9
GCTCCAGCAGCGCCAGCGTCTCCGCCGCCAGAGTGGTGTGGAGGCTGGCGATGATCAGCGCCTTGGTCTGCGGGGCCTCGTTGCGGATGAAGGCGTGGATCTGCTCCGGCGGCGTCCGCTGGAGGAACTCGAAGGGCCGCATTTCGATCACCGCCGAGAGCCGGCCGGTGATCTCGGCGGCGCGCTCCGGGCCGAGCGCCTGCTCGAGCACCTGGCGCGCGTACTCGACCCCGCCGACGGCGATCGAGTTCAGCGCCATCGAGTTCTCGGCGACCTCCTCCAGCACCGCCTCGATCTGCTCCTGGGGGATGTCGCCGGTCTTCGCCATCTCCAGCGACAGCTCCTCGATCTCGGCCTCGGAGAGGTGGCCGAAGATCTCCGCCGCCTTGGTCGGCCCGAGCGCGACCAGCAGCACCGCGGCCTTGCGCCGGCCGCGCAACGGCGGCGTGCTCGGCGTCGGCG
>MKSH01000209.1:9027-11810 GCA_001898095.1 Solirubrobacterales bacterium 70-9
CATCCACGACCGCAGCTGCTGGGCTACCCGGTCGGAGTCCATCGCCGCCACCTCGGCGGCGCCGGTGGTGAGCGCCGGCTCGTCCTCCTCCCAGTCTTCGCCGTCGCGCAGCTCCAGCTCGGCGATCGGCGTCGGCGCGTTCAGCTCCCGCAGCCACAGCGGTTCGGCCAGCACCTCGTCCTGGCGGCGGCGCAGGTGGCGGGCGGCGAAGACGAGGAAGCCGACCGCCGCCAGCCCGAGCGCCACGTACTTGCCGATGTCGAGGATGCCGGGACCGGGCGGGGCGGTTGCAACCGGCGGTCTGGCGAAGGCGATCTGGCTGGTGGTGATCGTGTCGCCGCGTTTCGGTTCGATCCCGGCGGCCGAGGCGATCGCTTTCTGCAGCTGCGCCAGTTCGCTCGCCGGCACCGAGTTGTCGACCACCAGGGCGACGTGCTGGCGGGTCACTTCGCCGGGCGCGACCTTGGTGTGGGTGATCGTCTTGTCGACCCCGTACTGCGTTTCGGCGTTCGCCCGTTTGTATTTCGAGGCGCCCGTGCCGGTCGCCGCCCCGGCCGCGTAGCTGGGGATGTTCCCCGCCGCGCCCGCGGCGCCGCCCACCTGGCCGGCCCCGGCGCCGTTCAGGGACTCGTGTTCGGTGTGGCTTTCCAGCGGCGTGCCCTGCTTCGCGTAGGTCAGTTGGCTCTGCGTGGTGCGGTCGGCGTTGATGTCGGCCTGCACCTGGACGCGGCCCTTTTCCGGGCCGATCGTCCGCGCCAGCAGCGCGTCCAGCCTCGCTTCGGTGCTCTGCTCGTAGCGAGCCTCGATCACCTGCTTGGAGAGGCCGGTGTCGCCGCCGCCCGCTTCGCCCGCCGGCCACAGGGTGGTCCCGGCGCCGTCGGTGATCGTCACGTTCCCGGTGTCCAGCCCTTCGACCCCGGCCGCGACCAGGTGGGCGATGCCGCGCACCGAGGCCGGCGCCAGCGATCCCGATTCAGTGTCGACGAGGACCGCCGCGGTCGGCTTCACCGCTTCCGAGGAGAAGAGCTGTTCTTCCGGCAGGGTCAGCTGCACGTTGGAGCCGTGGACGCCTTCGATCTGGTCGATGGTCCGTTCGAGTTCGCCCTCCAGCGCCCGCTGGTAGGTGACTTTCTGCTGGAAGTCGCTGGCCCCGAACTGCTGCTTTTCGAACAGTTCGAAGCCCGGCTTGGCGCCGCCCAGCGCGTCGCTTTCGGCCAGCGCGATGCGGGCCTGGGAGACCTCCGAGGCCGGCACCGCGACGGCGGTCCCGTCGGCCTGCACTTGATACGGGATCCCCTTCGCTTCCAGGGTTTCGGTGACCTTGCCGGTTTCCGCCGGTTCGATTCCCGTGGCCAGGGTCGAGTAGCTCTGCTTCGTCGCCATCTGGAAGAGGACGAAGACGAGGATCAGGACCGCCAGCGCGGCGCCGCCGAGCGCCAGTTTGCCCCGCGTCGAGAGCCTTCCGAGGACTGAGCGGACGGAGGCCAAATCAGACCTGGGTGTGGAAGATTTCCGTATACGCTTCGACGGCCTTGTTGCGGACCTGGGCCGCGAGCTGCATCGAGAGGCTCGCTTCCTGGACCGCCGTGATCACCGAGCTGATGTCCTGCGTCTGCCCGGTGGCCAGCGCCTGCGACTGCACCGCCGCCGCTTCCTGGGTCTTCTCGAGGTCGCCGACCGCGTTGGTCAGCATCGAGCCGAAGCCGCCCGCCGGGTCGCTCGGCGCCGGCGCTTTCGCCGGCCCCTGCAGGGACCACTGGGCGGCCTGGGCGGTGATCGAGGAGGGGGGCGGGATCGCCATCAGAGCAGTTCGATCGTTTTCTGGAAGACGGTCTTGGTCGTCTGCATCGCGGTGATGTCCGCCTGGTAGGAGCGCGAGGCGTCGATCAGGTCGGTCATCTCGGTCACCGGGTTCACGTTCGGGTAGGTGACGTAGCCCTGCCCGTCGGCTTCCGGGTTGCCCGGTTCGTAGACCCGCCGCAGCGGCGTGGTGTCGGGGACGATCGCCGCGACTTCTACCCCGGCCGGCGCGCCTTCGCCGCCGCCGAGCGCCCCCGCGAGGTTGCCGGCGAAGCTTTCCGCGCCGCTCGCCGGCGCCGACTCCTGCAGGACGACGGTCTGCCGCCGATAGGGACCGCCGCCCGGCGTCCGCGTCGTCTGCGCGTTGGCGAGGTTGGCGGAGGTGACGTCCATCCGCAGCCGCTGCGCGGTCAGCCCGCTGGCGGAGATTTCGAGGGCGCCGAAGAGGCTCATCCGCCCTGCCCGCCGAGCGCCGTCCGCATGATCTGGAGCCGCGAGGCGGCGACCTGGGTCAGCGCGTTCAGTTCGAGCCCGTTTTCGGCCAGCTTCGCCGCTTCGGCTTCGCCGTCGACCCCGTTGCCGTCGGCCCGCAGGGCGCCGACGAAGACCCGTTCGGGGCTGAAGGCGACCGTTTCCACCGCCGCCGGCCCTTCTTCGAGGGCCTGGCTCAGGGTGGCCTGGAAGTCGACTTCGGAAGGCTGGAAGCCAGGCGTGTCGGCGTTCGCGATGTTGTTCGCGAGGACGCTGTTGCGCAGGGTGGCGCCGGAGATGGCGCGCATCAAGGCGATCTGGGTCGGGTCGAGTACGCTCATCCGCGGATTGGCCCGGTGATCGACCGGCAGCGCCGAAGGTTTAGGCGGATCTACGTCTCGCGGTACGGAATTTGGCGCAGAAAACCTTTCTTTCGAGTCATCCGGTCAAGTGGCGGGTTTCGTTGTCGATAAGGACACGATGCCGGAGAGCGGAGAACACAATTGGCCTGG
>MKSH01000210.1:0-891 GCA_001898095.1 Solirubrobacterales bacterium 70-9
TCGCCGATCGGAACCCCGACGTCGTCGAGCAAGGTCCGCCCCAGTCGCTCGAGCGACGGGTAGGCGAGACGGCGGGCCGCCATCAACATCCGGCCCTCGGCCTCGTCGTCGCTGGTGGCGACGAAGTCGGCGCCGGCCGAGTCGGCGATCTCGGCCATCCTCTCCAACTCGTCGTGGCCGCGCTCGGTGCGGGCGAAGACCAGCGCGGCGGTGGTCGGCTCGAGCTCCATCGGCTGCATCGCCTCGACTGCGTCGAGCGTCGCGCGGTCCATCAGCTCCAGCAGCAGCGGCTCGGTCTCGTGCATGATCCCGACGATGGCCCGACCCGCGGCGCCGACGTCAGGAAAGCTGGCCGCCATCGTCAGAGCCGCACCCGGCGCGCGGACAAGCCGGACGCAGACCTCCGTGACGATGCCAAGGGTGCCCTCCGAACCGCAGAAGAGCGAGACCAGGTCGTAGCCGGCGACGTTCTTGCGCGTCCTACCGCCGACCCGGATCGCGCGCCCGTCGGCGAGCACCACCTCGAGGCCGAGCACGGCGTCCCTCGTCACCCCGTGCCTGACACAGCAAAGGCCGCCGGCGTTGGTGGCGACGTTGCCGCCGATGGTCGAGAACTCGAAGCTGGCCGGGTCCGGCGCGTAGGTCAGGCCGGGCACCGCGGCCGCCTCCTTCAATGCCCCGTTGACGAGACCAGGCCCGACCGTGGCCTGCATCGAGTCTGGCTCAAGGTCGACGATGTCGTCCATCGCCTCGGTGCGAAGGACGATGCAGCCGTCGATCGCGTTGGCGCCGCCGCTGAGCCCCGAGCCCGCGCCGCGCGGCACCACCGGTACCCCTTGCTCCGCGGCGATCCGGACCGCGGCCTGGACTTCGGCCGTCGTCTTCGGGCGC
>MKSH01000210.1:947-1989 GCA_001898095.1 Solirubrobacterales bacterium 70-9
AGGCGCTCGGCGAGGTCCTGGTGCCCCACGGATGGAACCGGATCGCTCCCTACTCAGGCAGCCAGCGTCGCATGTCCGTGTTCGCCTCGTAGGCCATCGGGCTCTCGATCTGGATCAGCTCGATGGTGGACCCCCACGGGGTGTGGATGTAGATGAAGTAGTTGCCGTCGCCGGCCTCGTCACCGACCAGTTCGTTGGGCCCATGGAGTAGCGTGCCGCCGGCGTCGACCACCTTTTGCGCCGCGGCTTCGATGTCGTCGACGCGAAGGCAGAAGTGCTGGACCCCGATGTCCGACGGACGGTGGGCCGGGCGCTGGTCGTCCTCGGCTCCGCTGTAACGGAACAGCTCGATGTTCGCGCTGTCGCCAAGCCGCAGCATCGTCAGACCACCCAGGTAGGCACCGGGCGCCGAGCCCAGCCATTCGCCGATCACCTCGGCGGACGGGTTCCAGTCCGGCAGGTTCTTTTCGTCGAGCATCGTGAAGATCACCTCGGCGCCGAATGCATCGACGAAGAATTTGGTCCCCTCCTCGATGTTTGGGACGGTGATTCCAACGTGTTCGACACCCATCACCTTCATATAGCTTCTTCCTCCTGACTGTTTACGCAGTTGATCGTGTCGGCCGTCGGGCGCGATGTATCCCTCAGACGGTCTGGGCATACAGCGGGAGCACCCGCTCGCTGAGGGCGGTGATCGCTCGCTTGCCGATTTCCGCCCGGGTCGCCTCATCCCGGTTGAGCGGACCCGGGGCGATGAACAGTTCGTCAACCAGCCCGGTGGCGTCGAGAGCGTTCAATCGCGCCACGATCTCGTCGGCGGTGCCGGTCATCGTCACTGCTTGGATCAACTCGGGCGTGACGAATTTCTCTTCTGCCTCGTACATCCACGTGTTGTGGCCGTTGTGGATACGTTGGTGGCGGCGGTCGGCCGGGGTCGCCTCGATCATCGCGACGTACTCCTCCCAGACATCTTCGACAAACGGTGGCGGCGGCGCGCCGTGCTGACGGTTCTGCGTGTAGGCGTAGTGGAGTGAGACGAGGG
>MKSH01000210.1:2043-3283 GCA_001898095.1 Solirubrobacterales bacterium 70-9
ACTGCGGCGGCGCCGTCCTGACACAGCTTCCAGGCGCCTTCCAACTGCTCGGGGTCGAGGGCCGGGATGCCGACGAGCCCGTCGCCGAGGGCGCCAGCCATTGCGATCGCCTTCGGCCCGTAGCCGGAGAGGTAGAGCGGTATGCGCGGCTCGAAGGAGACGAAGCCTTTCTCCTTGGCCACGTGGCCGACGTAGATCGGGTTGCCGTCGCGATCCTGCTTTTCGATCTCCTCGCCATTCAACAGCGGCCGCAGTTCGCGGATCCATGCCTCGTAGGATTTCAGCGACAACGGTCGCTTGCCCATCAAGTGACGGGTCGAGTTGCCGGTGCCGACAGAACACGAGACCCGCCCGGGCGCGAGCCGGTTGATCGTCGCCAGCGCGGTGGCGGTGACGATCGGCGAGCGGCTGCCCGCGACCGCGACCATCGACCCGAGCTTGATCCGTTCGGTGCGAGTCGCGAGCAGCGCCATCGTGGCGTAGGTATCGGACCAGATCAACGAATTGTCGGCCGAGTAAAAGCTCGCCAGGCCGAGCTCCTCTGCCAACTCGGCATAGCTCGTGTCGACGTCGGGCGGTGAAACGACTCCGATCAGCATCGGTTCCTCTTCCTCCTCGCGTTAACCGCGAATGTTCGTGGGTTCGCCTTCCCTGGGGCGAATACAGGATGCAAAATACCATCTTCCCGGCCGGACATAAATTAGGCCGAAACTACGTCTCACCCGACCCTGATCGGCTTTACTGGATGAACCACCGTGATCGACCAGATCCGCTCGCGCTAGAATTGCATACGTTATGCAGGTGAGGGATCTCGGACAGAGGGAGACGGATGAGCGTTACTGAGGACACCAGCGTCCTGGAGAGCTACGAGATGCGCATCGGCGGTAGGCACGTGCAGGCCGTCGGCGGGCAGGTCTTCGAGAGCACCGACCCGTTCACGGGCCAACCTTGGGCGACCGCGCCAGATGCCGGTCCGGAGGACGTCGATCTCGCGGTCGGCGCAGCGCAGGAGGCGCTCGACGGCACGTGGGGGAAGATGACCGGGCGCGAGCGGGCGGCGCTGATGCGCCGGCTCGGCGACCTGGTCGCGCGCGACGCGGCCAAGCTGACCGAGATCGAGGTTCGCGACAGCGGCAAGCTGCAGCGCGACGCCGGCTCCCAGATCGCCTACATGGCCGAGTGGTTCTACTTCTTCGCCGGCATCGCCGACAAGCTGAACGGCGAGACGGTCACCCCGCCC
>MKSH01000210.1:3321-3753 GCA_001898095.1 Solirubrobacterales bacterium 70-9
GCTCCCGCCCTGGCCGCCGGATGCACGATGGTCGTCAAGCCTTCCGACTACACCCCGATCTCAACCCTGCACCTGGCGGATCTGATGGAGGAGGCGGGGTTCCCCGCGGGCGTCCTCAACGTCGTCACCGGCTTCGGCCCGGAGACCGGGCGGGCACTGGCCGGCCACCCCGGGGTCAGCAAGGTCGCGTTCACCGGCTCCACGGCGACCGGGATCGAGGTCGGAAAGAACGCCATGAGCCACCTGGCCAAGGTGTCACTCGAGCTGGGCGGCAAGTCCGCCCAGGTGATCTTCGCCGACGCCGATCTCGAGGCGGCGACCAACGGGGTGATCGCGGGCGTATTTGCCGCCTCTGGACAGACCTGCATGGCGGGGTCGCGGCTACTGATCCAGCGGCCGTTCTTCGACGGGCTGATCTCCCAGGGTTCGGCC
>MKSH01000210.1:3779-4281 GCA_001898095.1 Solirubrobacterales bacterium 70-9
TCCGACTCAGGAGGACACCGAGATGGGGCCGCTCGCCAACGCCAACCAGTTCGAGCGGGTGCTGGGCTTCGTCGAGCGCGCCAGGCGCGCCGGTGCCACCGTCGAGTGCGGCGGCGGCCCTCCCGAGGGCGCCTCGGGCTTCTTGGTACGGCCGACGCTGCTCACCGGTGTCGACCCGGAGATGGAGATCTTTCGCGACGAGGTCTTCGGCCCGGTGGCCGCAGCGATCCCCTTCGACGAGGAGGACGAGGCGATCGAGTTGGCAAATTCGACCGATTACGGGCTGGCCGGCTCGGTCTGGACCCGCGATCTCCAGCGAGCCCACCGGGTCGCCCATCAGATCAAGGCCGGAAATGTCTGGGTCAACACCTACCGCGTCGTTGCGCCAGGCGTGCCGTTCGGCGGCTACAAGATGAGCGGGCTCGGCCGTGAGAACGGGACCGACGCGGTCCGCGAGTACACCGAGACCAAGGCCGTCTGGATCGAGCTTTCGGGTGCCACC
>MKSH01000210.1:4333-7424 GCA_001898095.1 Solirubrobacterales bacterium 70-9
CCAGCGTCGGCGTCGAAGTTCCCGGTTGGGAAATCGGCGACGAGGCTCGGCGGATGCCGACCTGAGAGGAGATGCAGGTTGATCGAGAAGATCCATCCCATCCGCGGTTTCGAGGGCAAGCGCGCCGGCGGGCAGGGTTGACGGGCGCATGGCGCAGATTCCACGCACCGATCTCGATGTCTTTCCCCTTTGCCTCGGCAGCAACATCTTCGGCTGGACGATCGACCGCGACCAGTCGTTCGCGGTGCTCGACGCCTACGTCGTCGCAGGCGGTAACTTCATCGACACCGCCGACTCCTACAGTTCCTGGGTGCCGGGCAACAGCGGCGGCGAGGCCGAGCAGATCATCGGCGAATGGCTGGCCGAGCGCGGCAATCGCGACCAGATCGTGATCGCAACCAAGGTCGGCAGGCAGCCCGGCCTCGAAGGGCTTGCGCCCGACACGATCCGGCACGCTGCCGAGGACTCGCTGCGGCGCCTCGGGATCGAGGCAGTGGACATACTTTATGCCCACGCCGATGACCCCGCCGTTCCCCTCGAGGAGTCGCTGGGTGCCCTTGGGGAGCTCGTGATCGCGGGGAAGACCCGCTACCTCGCCGCCTCCAACTACCCGGTCGAGCGCCTCGCCGAGGCGCTCGCGGTTTCCGAGCGCGAAGGGCTGCCCAGCTACGTCGCCCTGCAGCCCGAATACAATTTGATCGAGCGCGGCTACGAGGACTCGCTGCAGGAGCTTTGCCAGCGCGAGGAGCTTGCCTGCTTCCCCTATTACGCGCTCGCTTCGGGTTTCCTCACCGGCAAGTACCGGCGGGGGGCCGGCGACGTCGACAGTCCGCGAGCAGAAGGAGCTGCCAAGTACCTCGACGGGCGCGGCACCGCGGTGCTGGCGGCTCTCGACGAGGTCGCCGCCGCCCACGACAGCGAGCCTGCCGCGGTCGCCCTGGCCTGGCTGCGGCTGCAGCCGACGGTCCTCGCCCCGGTCGCCAGCGCCCGCGACAGCGCCCAGCTCAGCCCGCTGCTTGCCTCGGTCGAGCTCGAGCTGAGCGGCAAGGACCTGGCCCGGCTCGACCAAGCCGCGGGATAAGGCTGCTGGTCTGAACGTCATGCGCGACGCAAGGAGCCCGAGCCAGGAGGCGCCAGAAGGCGAGTTCACGGCGCTCTTCGAGCCCGGTCGGATCGGCAGCCTCGAGCTCCCCAACCGGGTTTTGATGGCACCGATAGAGCGCAATCTAGGGACCGCGGACGGGCGCCCGACCCAGCGCTACATCGATTACCTCGTCGCTCGCGCCCCGTCAGTCGGGCTGCTGCGGGCCGAGGCGACCTACGTCGACCCGGTCGGCCGCGCCCGCCCGCGACAGCTCGGCGCCCACGGCGACCACGTCCTCGGCGACCTGGCTCGGATGGTCGAGGCGATCCACGACGCCGACGGGCGGATCTCCTTCGAGATCGTCCACGGCGGCCGCGAGGTGATGCCATCGATCAGCGGCCGCCGGCCAGTCGGGCCCTCGCCAGTGGCCTGCGTGCCGACCGGCGGCTACCTGCCGCGGGAACTGACGCCGACCGAGATCGCCGAGATCGTAGAGCGCTTTGCCGCGGCGGCGGCGCGAGTCGAGCAGGCGGGCGCCGACGCGATCGAGATCCACGGCGCCAGCGGCTACCTCGTGAACGCCTTCCTCTCCCCCTTCACCAACCGCCGCGAGGACGGATACGGGGGCTCGCCGGAGAACCGGATGCAGTTCCCGCTCGAGGTGGTCGACGCCGTGCGCGGTGCGGTCAGCACGAGCCTGCCGGTGATCTACCGCCTCGACGCCGAAGAGTTCGTCCCCGGCGGGCTGACCCGCGATGAAACCGGGCCCTTCGCCCTGCGACTCGAGCGCGCCGGGGTCGACCTGATCGACGTCGCCGCCGGCACCTACGAGGCGATGCTGCAGATCTCGCCGCCGATGGAGACGGAGCCGGGCAATCTGCTCGAGCTCAGCAGCGCGATCAAGCACGGCCTCCGCATCCCTCTGGCGACGGCCGGCCGGCTGGGCACTCTCGAGGTGGCGGAGGAGGCGCTGCGACAGGGGGTCGTCGATTTCGTCAGCATCGGCCGCGGCCTCCACGCCGATCCCGAGCTGCTCGCCAAGACCAAGGCCGGTAGGGGCGGGGAGGCGAGGCGCTGCATCGCCTGCGCCGAGTGCGTCTCTTTCCTCCTGGAAGAAAAGCCGGCCTACTGCGCGATCAATCCGGCGACCGCACGCGAGGCGGACCTTCGCTTCGAGCCCACCGCCCGGGCTCGCCGGGTGATGGTGGTCGGCGGCGGTCCCGCCGGGCTCGAAGCGGCCCGGGTTGCGGCGTTGCGCGGCCACCAGGTGACGCTCTACGAGCGTGGCGAACAGCTCGGCGGGGCGGTCCGCTACGGAGCGCTCGCCCCTGGCCGCAGCGATCTGGGCGTGCCGATGCGGCAGCTGGAGAGCGAAATCCAGCGCCTGGGCGTCACCGTCCAACTCGGGACGGCGGCGAGCGCCGAGCTGGTGCAGAGGGCCGCGCCCGACGTCGTCGTCCTCGCCACCGGTGCCTCGGTACCGGCCCCGCAACCGATCCCCGGCGACGACCAGCTGCACGTCTGCGATGCCTATGAGTTCCTCGCAGGGGCCGAGCGCGAGCGGGCGCTGCCCTTCGGGGAGGGCAAGAGCGGTGCCGTGGTCGTCGCCGGCGCCAGCTGGGTCGGTTGCAACATCGCCAGCATCCTGCTCGAGAGCGGCGCCCGGGTGGAGTTGGTCGAGCCGCGCGAAGCGATCGCCTGGGACTTCGGCGCGGCGCCGGCGATGCCGATGCTCGAACGCCTCGAATCCCATCCGAGCCTGACGATCCACCTTCGTTCGACGGTCGAGCGGATCGGCGCCGCGAGCGCGGTTCTCTGGACCGGCGGCGAAGAGCCGGTCACGGTCGCCGCCGACCTTGTCGTCCTGGTTCAGAAGCTGGAGCCGAACCCGGCCCTGAAGGATGAGCTGCGGCGGCTCGACCGCGCCGCGATGCCCGAGCTCTTCGAGGTAGGCGACTGCATCGAGCCGCGGAAGCTGCAGGACGCCCTCCTCGATGCAGCGACGGT
>MKSH01000210.1:7439-9168 GCA_001898095.1 Solirubrobacterales bacterium 70-9
ACGCTGCGCTCGAACGCCGGGCTGGCAGTGCAAAGCACCCGCAGCAGCCCTTCGCCACCGTTGAACAGCCGGTGGGGTCGGTCAGGTGCGACACGAACCGAGCTACCTGGCTCGACCGGGTAGCGGACCCCGTCCACTTCGATCTCGCCAGCGCCCTCGAGAACGTAGAGGATCTCTTCGTTGGGATGGCTGTGGAGGTTCGAGGTGCTTCCCTCCTCGATCTCGGAAAGCCCGGTCCAAATCCGATCAGAGCCACCGTTCCAGGGAGCGAATATGTGCGTCAGGGTGCGGCGATTCGGATCGGGCGCCACCACCTTCTCGCCGTCTCGCTCGTGCCGATTCGGCGTCGAAGCGATCCGATCAGGATCCATGGTGGCACCGGCGCGCCGTCGAGAGGCCCGCCGTCATCGGCACGGGCGCTTCGGGGATGGGCGAGGTCGAGCGTACGGGGCACGTGGTCCCCAGGTCGAGGCGATCTGCGCACCGTCGGGGAAGTCGGTGGAGCGGCTCAGCTCCTCCCATTTGCGGATCTCGGCATCCGTCCGCGCACGATCCTCGCCGACCAGCCGCAGCGCGTCGGACCCGAGCAAGAGGTGAACCGGTGGCTGCTCCATCTCGACCACGTCCAGGATCGCCTTCGCCGCCGCCGCGGGATCGCCGAGCTGGTTGCCGCTCCCCAATTCGCGAGCGGCGCGTAGGGGCGCGAAGATAGGCTCGTAGTCCGCGATCCGCTGGGGCGCCCGCACCAATGAGGTACCAGCCCACTCGGTGCGAAACGAACCCGGCGCGACCGCGGTGACCTTGACACCGAGAGGGGCCACTTCCTTCGCCAAGGACCCGAGGATCCCCTCGAGCGCGAACTTGGTGCTGTGGTAGAAGGAGACGCTCGGAATCGTCATCAGCCCGCCCATCGAGGTGACGCCGATCACATGACCCGAGCGGCGCTCGCGCATCGCCGGCAGCACCGTCTTGATCGTCGCGACGGCGCCGAAGAAGTTGACGTCGAAGAGCTTTCGCAGTTCCTCCATCGTCGACTCCTCGAATGTCCCCTCCTGCCCGTAGCCGGCATTGGCGACGACGACGTCGATCGGGCCGACCTCGCGTTCCGTCCTGGCAACAGCCGCTGCTATCGCATCGCCATCGGCGATGTCGAGGATCTCGGCGCGAGCGCCCTCCCCCAGCGCCTCGACGGCCTCCGCCGCCGCCTCACTCTGGACAGTGCCCACGATCCGGTGCCCGGCCTGAACCGCGGCCTCCCCGAGGGCACGGCCGAGGCCGCGGCTCGTGCCGGTGATGAAGAGCGTCTTCTTGTCGCCCTGAGGCGTCATTGCCTGATCGACCATTTAGGCGAACGTGATCACTCCGCGGAGGTTCTCGCCTGCATCGAGCTCTTCATACCCTCTGTTCACTTCGTCGAGGGTGTAATTGCGCGTGATGATCTCGTCGAGACTGAGTTGTCCACGGGCGTACATGTCGATGAATTTCGGCACGTCACGGAACACCGCTGACCCTCCATAGAGCGCACCCTGAAGACGTTTCTGATACAGGACGAGATCGAACAGGCTCATCGGCACGCCCACTTCGTCGTGCTTGCCCAGCGCCGCAATCACGACCGTGCCAGACTTCTGTACCGACGCCAGGGCGTCCGCGACCATCGCGCCCTCGAGGCGACCGACGGTGATCACCGCACTGTTGGCGCCCTGACCGTTGGTGAGCTCGCCGGCAAGTT
>MKSH01000210.1:9218-9821 GCA_001898095.1 Solirubrobacterales bacterium 70-9
CTCGCGCTTGAAGGGGACGGGGTCGCAGGCGATCAAATTGGTGGCACCGGCATGGCGGGCTCCCTGCAAGGCAAAGGAGCCCACTCCCCCACACCCCATCACGATCACGGTATGGCCAGGCTGGATGTCGGCGAGGTTGACGCTCGATCCCCAGCCCGTCTCCACTGCGCACCCCAGGAGGCAGAGCTTCTGCAGCGGCAGATCCTTTGGCGCCTTCACCGCTTGGTTGACGTTCACGGTCGTGTATTCGGAAAAGCAGGAGACACCGCAAAACTGGGCGACGTCCTCTCCATCGAGATGCATCCGATAACTGGTGGGGTCATCGAAGCGAGCGCCGGTCAACAGGTGGGCGTTCAGTTCGCAGAGGTTCGACCTGCCGTCAGCGCAGTAGATGCACCGGCCACAGGCCGGCTGCGACACCATCACCGCGTGGTCTCCGACCTCCCAGCCGGCGGTTTCCGGCCCAACCTGGACGACGACCCCGGCTCCCTCGTGCCCGCCGCAGACCGGGTAACGGCCGGAAGGGAGGTCACCATCGGTGACGTGCATCTCCGTGTGGCACATCCCCGAGCCGACGAGTTCGACCATCACCTCGTTGCGGCG
>MKSH01000210.1:9863-14777 GCA_001898095.1 Solirubrobacterales bacterium 70-9
CTCCCGTGTCCGGTGACCCTTAGCGCCGCAGGTGCCCGTCAGCTCCTCAGGTCGTTGTAAGCGAGTTGGAGCTCTGGATAGATCAGCGCGTGATCTTCACCAAGAGCGGATTTTATGTGTCTGGTGTAGGGGTCGACGAGAACCTCGGACTCACCGTTCTCCAGACCCAGCAACGCTGCCTCGACGACGTCGCCGGGAGGAAGCTTGCCCGCCTCGCCCGAGTGGTGTTTGCTCATATCGATCTCGGCCACCATGTCCGTATCGACGAGGCCCACGTGCACCCCTACCACCTGCGTTTTCTGGGACCAGAGTTCGATTCTGAGCGCGTTGCTTACCGCCCATGCAGCCGCCTTGCTTGCCGCGTAGGGCCCAAACGGAGGGCCCCCGATAAAGGACCCGACCGACAGTACGTTGACGAAGGCGCCGCCACCGTTCGCGGCGAGTACGGGCGAGAATGCTTGGGAGACAGCCAGCAGCCCGACATAGTTCACCTCGATCTGCTCCCGCACACGGTCGAGTGGAGCGGTAAGCGCCCCTTCCATATACAGAAGCCCGGCATTGTTGATTACAAGATCGACATCGTCGAGCTCTTCGGCCAGGGCGCGGACTCGCGAAACGTCGGTGACGTCGAGGTCGACGGGCACGACCCGCGGCTCGTCAGTCTCGACCGGCTTTCTCATTGCGGCGTAGACCCGATCAGCGTCTTTGGAGATCAGTGCCTCTACGAACGTCGCCCCGATACCTCGCGAGGCACCGGTCACAAGTGCAGTACACCCTGAGATTTGCACGCGCCCTCCCTGTTGTGCGAAAGCTTTAGTAGAAGCCAGAGATTACTGCATACGGTCCACATTATACATGTCCTGGTCGGGGGCAGGCAGCTTTGGGAGCGAGCAAACTCACCTCCTTGAAAGGCAACTTTTGCATCAGATATGCAGGCACATATAGGGTGCTCCTGTGGATCTAGCTGTGAAAGCTGAGGGCCAGGAGACGGGCTCAGGGTTAGGAGAGGGATTCGCGCGACGCCTGGAGGAGGCTGGCAGGCCTCGCCGCGGTGACCGACGACCTGCACCGCGACGTCGGTGTGATCGAGCTGACCGGTCGCAGGCTCGTCTCTGGCTGAAGCGGTCCGACCTGAAGGCGGCCTGAGACCATTGGTCCAGATTCCGCACGGAACTCGACGTCTTCCTGTGTCTCGGCGGCTACCAGGGACGGACCCTGACGGAGACCGGCCCCGGCATCCGGCGATCCGGGCTCGACGAGGACCTGGGCCATGAAAAAGCCAACCGACTGTCGGTCGCTGTTCCCTGTCCCGGCTGAGACCGATCTCCCGCCAAACTTGCAGGGACTGTTCGGCAAGGCTCGGGAAGCCCTGGGGTTCGTGCCGAATGTTTTTCGCGTGTACGCATTCCGTCCCGAGCGACTGAGCGCGTGGTTTAACCATTTCTCGAAACTCCACGAGCCGACCGCGGGGTTGTCAGTGAGCGATCGCGAGATGGTGGGCGTTGTCGTCAGCTCCGCCAATGGCTGCCTGTACTGTCTCGTCTCCCACGGCGCAGTGTTGCGGCAGGAGCTCGGCGATCCGATCCAGGGAGAGAACATCGCGCTCGATTGGCGGCGCGCCGGCCTGAGTCCGCGTCAGGAAGCCATCTGCGGATATGCCGAGAAGCTGACCTTGCGGCCACGCGAGATGACCGGTGAAGACGTCAGCAAGCTGCTCGCAGAGGGTCTGACCGCCGAGGAGGCCTGGGACGTGATGGAGCTCGCTGCGATGTACAACATGACCAACCGGCTAGCGATGGGAACCCACATGGAGCCCAACGCCACTTACTATGGTCAAGCTCGGTTGGGCGCGACCGACAATCCTGTGCCCTGAGTCTTTGATCCCACGGCAGCTGTCGTCATGCGGCAGCTATGCCCTCCAGCCGCTCCCAGTCGACCTCGCGGAAGTTGTGCATCGGGCAGTAGTTCGGCCCGCACATCGAGCAGAACTCGGCGGTCTTGAAGTAGTCGTCGGCGAGGGTCTCGTCGTGCATCCGGCGCGCCGTCTCGGGGTCGAGGGAGAGCTCGAACTGCCGGTTCCAGTCGAAGGAGAAGCGGGCTTCGGAGAGCTCCCGGTCCCAGGCGGCGGCGCGCCGATCGCCGCGCGCCAGGTCGGCCGCGTGGGCGGCGATCCGGTAGGCGACGAGGCCCTGCTTCACGTCCTCGGCGTCGGGCAGGCCGAGGTGCTCCTTCGGGGTCACGTAACAGAGCATCGAGGTGCCGTGCCAGCCGACCACCGCGGCACCGATCGCCGAGGTGATGTGGTCGTAGCCGGGGGCGATGTCGGTGACCAGCGGGCCGAGCGTGTAGAACGGCGCTTCGTGGCAGAGGCGCTGCTGCTTCTTGACGTTGCGCTCGAGCTGGTCGAGCGGCACGTGGCCCGGCCCCTCCACCATCACCTGCACGCCGCGCTGCCAGGCCCGCTCGGTCAGCTTGCCGAGCGTCCGCAGCTCGGCGAACTGCGCCGCGTCGGAAGCGTCGGCGATCGAGCCCGGCCGCAGGCCGTCGCCGAGGGAGATCGTCACGTCGTGCTCGGCGCAGATCGCGAGGACCTCGTCGAACGCCTCATACAGCGGGTTCTCACGCTCGTGCTCGACCATCCAGCGGGCGAGGATGCCGCCGCCGCGGGAGACGATCCCGGTCACCCGCCGGCGGCAGAGCGAGAGGTGGGCGAGCAGGACACCGGCGTGGATCGTCATGTAGTCGACGCCCTGCCGGGCCTGGTGCTCGATCGTCCCCAGCAGCACCTCGGCGGAGAGGTCCTCGATCCGGTCGACCCGCTCCAGCGCCTGGTAGATCGGCACCGTCCCGATCGGCACCGTGGCGGCGGCGATGATCGCCTCGCGGGTCTCGTCGATCCGCTTGCCGGTCGAGAGGTCCATCACCGTGTCGGCGCCCCAGCGCTGCGCCAGGGCCAACTTGCCGACCTCCTCCTCGACCCCGGAGGTGGTCGGCGAGGAGCCGATGTTGGCGTTGATCTTCACCCGCGCGGCGAGGCCGATCGCCATCGGGTCGAGGCCCGCGTGGTGGACGTTGGCGGGGATCACCATCCGCCCCCGCGCCACCTCCTCGCGGATCTTCTCGGCGGCGAGGCCCTCGCGGGCCGCCACCCTCGCCATCGTCGCGGACACCTCGCCACGGCACGCCAGCTGCTTCTGCGTCATGTTCTTCTCCCTTCGCTGGTATGAGCCAGATCAGGTTCGGCGGGTGGTGGAGCTAGGAAGCGCCATCTCAGCCCCTCGACAGGGACCCCCCGGATTTGACTTGTGAGAGGAGACTAGCTGGCCCGGACCTCGTACCTCCCGTCCGATTACCAACACCCCACCGCGAGATCGACGCCGCTCACAGCGCCAACCGCAGCGGCGACTCGAGCAGGTCGCGGATCGCACCGAGGAATTCGGCCGCCTCTGCGCCATAGAGGATCCGGTGGTCGCAACTGAGAGTCAGTGTCATCAACGAGACGTCGACGATCTCGCCGCCTTCGCCGCGGGCCAAGGTGGCTCGGGTCCTGCCGACCCCGAGGATCGCCGCTTGGGGCGGGTTGATCACCGGATAGATCGCGGTCATCCCGAACATCCCGAGGTTGGAGACCGTGAAGGTGCCGCCCGCCAGCTCCGGCGGCGTCACCTCACCGGCCCGGACCCGTCCGGCGAGCCGGCGCGCGTCGCGGGCGATCTCGCCGAGGGACTTCTTGTCGACGTCGAAGATGGTCGGCACGATCAGGGTGTCCTCGGCGGCCACCGCGATGCCGATGTTGACCCGATCGTGCAGTTCGAAGGCGCTGCCGACGTAGGAGCCGTTGGCTTTCGGGTGCCGGCGCAGGGCGATCGCCGCGGCCCGCACGATCAGGTCGTTGAAGGACGGAACCGGATCCTCCCCCGCCAGTCGCTTCAGCTCCGTCCGGAGCGCGATCGCGGCGTCCATCCGCACCTCGGTCTCGACCTGGAAGTGGGGAACGGTCGCCTTCGCCTCGGCCATCCGCCTGGCGATCACCGCTTGCAGGCGGGAGAGCTCGACCGTGTTCGACCCGCCCTTGGCGGTCTCGATCGGCCCGGGGGACGGACTCTCCGGTTCCGGCGTCGCCTCGATCCCGGCGGCGGCGAGCACGTCGGCCTTGACCACGCGGCCGCCGACCCCGCTGCCGTCGATCGAATCGATCGCGACGCCGTGGTCGGCGGCCAGACGCCGCGCCAGCGGGGTGCTGCGACGCGTGCCGCCGGGCGCAGAGGCGACGGGAGCGGGAGCCACGGGCGTCGGAGCGGGCGCCTCCGTGAGCGCGGGCGCCTCCGCCGGCGTCGGCTCCGCGGCGTCGGCCACCGTGGCCCTCGGGGCAGCCGGAACGACATCGACCGCGGCGGGCCCGGCGCCCTCGCCGAGCCGCGCGATCGGCGTGCCGACGGCGACGGCCTCGCCCTCCTCGACCAGGATCTCGAGCGCTCCCGCGGCCTCCGCCTGGACCGTCATCGTCGCCTTGTCGGTCTCTACCTCGAGCAGGTCCTGGCCGGCGGCGACCTCGGCCCCGGGCACGACCAGCCAGGAGAGGATCGTCCCTTCCTCCATCGAGTCCGACAGCTTCGGCATCAACATCTCGGTTGCGCTGGCGACGGTCATCAAGCTCCTTTGTGGCTCAGGCCAGTAGGTCGGCGGCCGCGCCGACGATCGTCTCCGCGTCGATGCCGAAGTGGCGGTAGAGATCGTCGACGTCGCCAGACTGGCCGAAGTAGTCGACGCCGAGCGGCGCGATCGGGGTGTCGTTGACGGCGGCGAGGAAGGCGAGCGCGTGCGGATGGCCGTCGAGCACGCTCACCAGCGGCGCCGCCCGGTCGCCCGGGAAGATCTCCTCGAGGACGCCGGGATCGCCCGATCCCAGACCCT
>MKSH01000211.1:0-4209 GCA_001898095.1 Solirubrobacterales bacterium 70-9
TCGACCAGGAGGCTCGGCGCGAAGCCTTCGGCCGCGTTCGCGCCTTCGACGTTGGTGACCGCGAAGGTGATCGCCAGCAGCACGATCCAGCCGATCACCGCGGAGTAGAAGATCGATCTCCAGACGCCCTTTGCGGCCGCGGTCGAGGCCCCGTGCGTCTCCTCGGAGATGTGTGCCGAGGCGTCGAAGCCGGTGATCGTGTACTGGGTCAGCAGGAATCCGAGCGGCAGGACGTAGAACCAATACATCCCGTCGCCGAAGCCGCTGTTGTTGATCCGGTGACCGAAGACGAAGCTGAAGCTCTGGTGCCCGTCGGGGACGAAGATCAGCACGATCACGATCGCCGCCACACCGAGCACGTGCCACCAGACCGAGACGCTGTTGATCCGCGACAGCAGGTGGGTGTTACGGATGTTGATCGTCGCGTGCAGCAGGAGGATCAGGAAGAAGAGAAGGAAAGTCTCCTGAAGGACGTGCGCTTCGTCACCGAAGTTGATCCCGAAGATGTTCACTTCGTAAAGACCCAGGATCACGTTGAGGAAGGTCGCGCAGGCATAGTCGACCGAGGCGACCACCGCAACCAGCCCGATCAGGTTGAACCAGCCGGTGAACCAGGCCCAGATCGGCCCGCCGAGGCGGCCCGCCCACCAGTAGATCCCGCCCGCGGTCGGATAGGCCGAGACCAGCTCCGACATGCAGAAGCCGATGATCAGGATCGGGATCGAGATCAGCGGCCAGCCGATCGAGATCGCGATCGGGCGGCCGTTGTTCCAGGCCTGAGCGTAGGTGGTGAAGCACCCGGCGAGGACCGAGATGATCGTGAACGAGATCGCGAAGTTGGAGAACCCGCTCCAGGCGCGGTTCAGCGACTGTTTGTAGCCGAGTTCTGCGAGGCGTTTCTCGTCGCTGTCGATCGGAACGCTGGTGCTCTCCACGTGATCCCTTCCCCTCGGTTGGACCTTGCCCGGAAATAAAAGGTGTGCCGAGCCGACCTAACGACTCCGGGCGAGACTAATCTTGCGCTCGGGATCGTGTCAATGCCAACTTGGAGAAATTTCTCCTCAACCCTTTGGCCCTACCGGCAGACACCAGAGAGAGACTCGAAGCGCAGCTCGGCCCGGCCGAAGGTGAGCCGACGGTGCTCGGCGGCGGGATCACCAACCACAACTTCCGCGCCCGGTTCGGCGGCCGCGAGGTGGTCGTGCGCCTGCCCGGCAACGACACCGAGCTGCTCGGCTCCGACCGGCCGGGGGAGCGCGAGGCGAACACGCTGGCCGCGGCGGTCGGCGTCGCGCCCGAGGTGGTCGCCTACCTGGAGGACCCGATCGTCCTCGTGACCGCCTTCGTCGAGGGGCCGACGATGGAGCCCGCCGAACTGCGCGAGCCGCGGGCGCTGGTCGAAGTCGCGGCGGCGCTGGCGAAGATCCACGGCTGCGGGACGATCGGGGCCGACTTCGACGCCTTCCGCCTGGTCGAAGACTACGCCGCGACGACCCGCGAGCGGGGCGGCGAGGTCCCGCCCGCCTACGGCGTCGCCCACGCCGCCGCGACCCGGATCGAGGCGGCGCCGGCGCTCGACGGCGACGCCTCGGTCCTCTGCCACGACGACCTGCTGCCGACCAACTTCATCGACACGCCCGAGGGGATCCGGATCGTCGACTGGGAGTACTCGGGGATGGGCAACCGCTGGTTCGACCTCGGCAACTTCGCCGTCAACAACGAGCTCGGCCCGGCCGAGGAGGAGGCTTTCTTGACTGCTTACCTGGGCGGCCCGCCCACCCCCGCCGACCTCGCCGCGCTGCGGCTGATGCGCCTGATGTCCGACTTCCGCGAGGCGATGTGGGGGGTCGTCCAGCAGGCGATCTCCGACCTCGACTTCGACTTCAAGGCCTATGCAACGAAGCACTTCGACCGCCTGCTGGCGGCAATCGAAGGCCCTGAGTTCGAGGCCCAGTTGGAGGACGTAAATGCCCCGCGGTGAGCTCCCCGACGCGGCCCGCTGCGTGATCGTCGGCGGCGGCGTCGGCGGCACCTCGCTCGCCTACCACCTCGCCGAGCTGGGCTGGGACGACGTCGTCCTCGTCGACCGCAACCAGCTCACCTCGGGCTCGACCTTCCACTCGGCCGGACTGGTCGGGCAGCTGCGCGGCTCGGTCTCGCTGACCAAGATGATGATGCACTCGGTCGACCTCTACCGACGGATCGGGGTGGAGTCGGAGTTCGACCCGGGCTGGACCGAATGCGGCGGCATCCGGCTCGCCTCGACCGAGGAGCGGATGGAGGAGCTGCGTCGCCAGGCGGCCTGGGCGAAGACCTTCGGGCTGCCGCTCGAGCTGATCTCGGCGGCGGAGGCGCAGGAGCTCTTCCCGCTGATGTCGACCGAGGGCGTGCTCGGCGCGGCCTGGCTGCCGACCGACGGCTACATCGACCCCTCGCAGCTGACCTACGCGCTCGCCGACCGGGCGCGGCGCGGCGGCTGCCGGATCTTCACCGACACGCGGGTGACCGGGATCGAGGTGCGGAACGGTCGGGTGCGCGGGGTGACCACCGATCGCGGCGAGATCGCGGCCGAGGTGGTGGTCGACGCGGGCGGGATGTTCGCCGCCGAGATCGGCCGCCGGGCGGGCGTCCGCGTGCCGCTGCTGCCGATGTCCCACCAGTACCTGGTGACGCAGCCGCTGGATGCCGTCCGCAACGCCCGCGTGGCCGCCGGCGAAGCGCGTTCGCAGTTAGCCACAACCGTTGGGGACAACTGCGAACGCGCCGGGGGGCGGGGGAATCTGCCGACGCTGCGCGATCCCGACCTCCTCGTCTACTACCGCGAGGACGGCGACGGGCTGGTGATGGGCGGCTACGAGCGCCAGAGCCGGCCCGCCTTCCTCCCCCACGGGACCGGGGACTTCGAGGCGATCCCGCCCGACTTCAACGGGCGCCTCCTGGAAGAGGACTGGGACCGCTTCGAGGAGATCACCCGCAACAGCACTCGCCGCGTCCCGGCGATGTCGGAGATCACCGTGACCAAATTGATCAACGGCCCCGAGGCGTTCACGCCCGACAACGAGTTCTGCCTCGGCGAGTCCGAGGTGGCGGGCTTCTTCGTCTGCGCCGGCTTCTGCGCGCACGGGCTCGCGGGCGCGGGCGGGATCGGCAAAGTCGTGGCCGAGTGGATCGTCGACGGCGAACCGAGCCTCGACCTCTGGCACATGGACATCCGCCGCTTCGGGCGCGCCTACCGCTCGCCCTCCTACACCCACAAGCGGATCCGCGAGACCTACGAGACCTACTACGACATCCGCTATCCCAACCACGAGCGCAGCGCCGGCCGGCCGCTGCGCGTCTCCTCGGCCAACGCCTGGCACCGCGAGCACGGCGCCTCCTTCGGCGAAAAATCCGGCTGGGAGCGGGTCAACTGGTACGAGCCGAACACCGCCGCCGGCGCCGAGGACCTGCGCCCGCAGGGCTGGGCGGGCCAGAACTGGTCGGCCGCGATCGGCGCCGAGCACCGCGCCTGCCGCGAGCGGGTGGCGATCTTCGACGAGTCCTCCTTCGCCAAGCTGGAGATCGAGGGACCGGGGGCCGCCGACTTCCTCGAAGGCCTCTGCGACAACCGCGTCGCCCGCGGGATCGGGCAGATCACCTACACCCAGATGCTGAACCGCCGCGGCGGGATCGAGTGCGACTTCACCGTCTCCCGGCTCGGCGAGGAGCGCTTCGGGATCGTCACCGGGACCGCCTTCGGCAACCACGACCGCGAATGGATGCGTCGCAAGCTGCCCGACGGCAGCGGGGTCCGGATCGACGACGTCACCTCGCAGTGGGCCTGCTTCGGGATCTGGGGACCGCGCGCCCGCGACGTGCTCCAGCCGCTCGTCCCATCCGACCTCGGCAACGAGGCCTTCCCCTATATGACGGTGCGGGAGATCACGGTCGGCGACGTGCCGGTGCGGGCGCTGCGGGTCACCTACGTCGGCGAGCTCGGCTGGGAGCTCTACTGCCCGGCCGAGTACGGGCTCGGGCTGTGGCGGACGATCTGGGAGGCGGGCCAGGAGCACGGCATCGTCGCCAGCGGCTACCGGGCGATCGACTCGATGCGGCTGGAGAAGGGCTACCGGGTCTGGGGCGCCGACATCACCCCGGACGAGACCCCATACGAAGGCGGGGTCGGCTTCTGCGTGAAGCTCGACAAGGGCGAGTTCATCGGGCGCGACG
>MKSH01000211.1:4224-4865 GCA_001898095.1 Solirubrobacterales bacterium 70-9
AGGAGGACGGGCCCCGCCACACACTCGTCTGCATCGCCCTCGCCGACCCCCGGCGGGTGGCGCTCGGCAACGAGCCGGTGCGGTCGGGCGGCGACGTGGTCGGCCGGGTGACCACCGGCGGCTACGGCTACACGGTGGAGCGCTCGATCGCCTACGCCTACCTGCCCGCGGCGCTCGCCGTGCCCGGGACCGCGGTATCGATCGAGATCTTCGGCAGCTGGATCGACGGCGAGGTCGCGGCCGAGCCCCTCTTCGATCAGGCCGGGGAGCGGATCAGGTCCTGAGCCCGCGCCGGCAGCAGGCCGGCGAGGATGTGCTCGGTGCCCTCGGTGTGCTCGCGGATCAGCCGCACGGCGCGTGGACCGTCTTCGCGGCGCAGCGCCTTGACGATCTTCGCGTGCTGCTCGTTGGAGCGGGCGAGGACCTCGGGCGGGTGCGGGATCAGCGCGATCAGGTCGGTCATCTGACCCTGCACGTCGGTCATCGCCGCGACCAGCCGCGGTGAGCCGGCCGCCTCGGCGAGGCCGATGTGGAAGCGCAGGTCGGTGCGCCGGTACTCCTCGAAGTCCTCGGTCTGGCCCGACATCGCCTCGATCAGCTCGTCGATGGGATCGAGGCGCGGCGGTCGCGCGCGTTCGGCG
>MKSH01000211.1:4902-7988 GCA_001898095.1 Solirubrobacterales bacterium 70-9
GGCGACGAAGGTGCCGCCCTTGCGCCCGCGCAGCGAGACCAGGTGGCCGCTCTGGACCAGCGTGGTCAGCGCCTGGCGCAGGGTCGAGCGGGAGATCCGCAGCTGCTTGGCCAGCTCGCGCTCCGGCGGCAGGCGGCTGCTCGGCGCCAGCAGGCCGAGGCGGATCGCGGTACCGAGGCGCTCGACCGTCTCCTCGAAGGTGCTCGGCGGCTGGACCGGCATGAAGACCGCTTGCAGAGCGGCGTCCTGCTCCATGGACCGAACGGTACTCCGGCCGTCGGGGTGCTGCTACTCGAGGACGACGTGAGCGCCGTCGGGGGCGGCGCTTTCTTCGGCCGTCTCCCACTTGCCGAGCGCCATGAAGAGCGCCGGGATGAAGGCGAGGCCGAGCAGGACCAGGGCCCAGACGAAGCTCGAGGCGAAGGCTTCGGCCAGCGGGCCCTGGGCCGCGGCCTGCTGCGCCGGGGGTAGCTGGCGGACCGATTCCAGGCCGTTGCCGCCGATCGTCGAGCCGAAAACCGAGGTGATCTCGGCGGCGAGGATGACGGAGAGCACCGCGGTGCCGATCGAGGCGCCGCCCTGGCGGATGATGTTCATCGCGGTCGAGGTGCGGGCGATCGCCGCCGCCGGGACCGCCTGCATCGCCGCGGTCATCGTCGGCATCATCGACATGCCCATGCCGAGGCCGAGGACGAAGCTGAACGAGCAGAGCAGCCAGTAGGAGGTCGTCGCGGTGACGAAGGCGAACGGGGCGAGGCCGATCACCAGCAGCGGGATGCCGCAGGCCGGCCAGCGGTTCGGACCATATCTGTCGGTCAGTTTGCCCGCCAGCGGCATCGTGATCATCGCGCCGATCCCCTGCGGGGCAAGCAGCAGGCCCGCTTCCAGGGCCGAGGCGCCGCGCACCGTCTGGTAGTAGAGCGGGATCAGCAGCAGGGCGCCGAAGAAGGCGATCGAGAAGAGCGCGAAGACGCCCGCCGAGGCACCGGCGCGGGTGTGGGTGAAGGTGCGGATGTCGATCAGGGCGCTCGCGCCTTTGCGCCAGCTGTGCCAGAAGAAGCTGACGATCAGCACCGCTCCGGCGACGATCGGGGCCCATGACTTGAGCTGACCGAAGCCGCCGTTGGCCGACTCGGCGAGGCCGAAGATCAGCAGGGTCAGACCGGGCGAGAGCAGCGCCATGCCGAGCCAGTCGAGTTTCTGCGCCCGGTCCGAGGTGTCCGGCTCGAGCTTGATCCAGGCGCTGATGATCGCCACCACGCCGATCGGGATGTTGATCAGGAAGATCCAGCGCCAGGAGACGTCGTCGACCAGCCAGCCGCCGAGGATCGGTCCGAGGATCGGCGCGATCAGCATCGGCACCCCGAGGATGCCCATCACGCGTCCCATCCGGTGGGGGCCGGCTTTCTTGGTCATGATCGTCATGACCGCGGGCATGATCATGCCGCCGCCGATGCCTTGGAGGACGCGGAAGGCGATCAGCGAGTCGGCGCTCCAGGCCACCGCGCAGAGGGCGGAGCCGAGCATGAAGAGGGCGAGCGAGGAGAGGTAGATGCGCTTGGTGCCGAAGCGGTCGGCGGCCCAGCCGGTCACCGGGATCACCGCGGCGAGGGCGAGCGTGTAGCCGGTGACCACCCACTGGATCGTCGTCAGCGAGGCGTGGAAGTCGATCGAGAGACGGTCGATCGCGACGTTCACGATCGTCGTGTCGAGGATCGACATGATCGCGCCGAGCAGGACCACGCCGGCGACCACGATCGTCTCGCGGTCGAGTGCGTTGGGATCTGCGGGGGCGGCTGAAGCGGCTTCGGGCTGGTTCACGCGATACACCGTATCAGAAGCTCGTACGCCGTATCGAATCGGTATGCTTTTCCCATGGCAAGCGGAGTCGACAGCGTCTGGACGCGCGAAGCCGAGCAATCGGAGGACAAGCAGCCGCTCTCGCGCGAGACGATCGTCGCCGCGGCGATCGAGATCGCCGACACCGAGGGACTCGAGGCGGTCTCCATAAGGAGACTTGCCACCAAGCTCGGCGCCCGGCCGATGAGCCTCTACTCACACATCGAGCGCAAGGGCGACCTGATCGACCTGATGGTCGACGAGGTGATGGGTGGCGCGATCCTCCCCGAGCCTCCACCCTCGGGCGACTGGCGCGACGACCTCCGCCGCATCGCCCAACGCACCCGCGAGGCCACCAGCGCCCATCCCTGGATGATCGCCACCGTCTTCCGCCGCCCCTTCATCGGCCCCAATGCCCTCCGCCACATCGACCAGAGCCTCGCCGCGGTCTCCCCCCTCCCGCTCCCCCCGGAGCGCAAACGCGCCGCCCTGATCGCGATCGACACCTACACGATCGGCTTCGTCCGCTGGGAACTCAAAGCCTCCACCGACAGCAAGGGCGGCCCCGGCATCTGCGGCGGCCTCGAAGAAGGCGGCCCCTCCGTCGCCGACATCGACGCCTACATCGCCACCCAGGCCGCGAGCGGCAACTATCCCCACCTCCACGAACTCGGCGGCAAGAAGAACATGAGCCTCGGCGTCAAGGCCGAGGCCTTCGAGACCGGCCTGAACTGGCTGATCGCCGGCATCGAGGCCGAGGTCGGCGCGCTCGAGTCCGATTCAGACTGACCTGAGCGGCCCGGGCGGTCGCCCTTCCCATTCATCGAAGCGATCGATCAGCTTTAGGACCCCTTCGGCCATCGCTTCGATCGAATCGGTGCCGTCACGCACGTCGCCCCGCGTCGCCCTGAGTTCATCGATGGCGATCTTCAACCCGGCCGCCGCTTCACGTTGACTCTTGTCGAGCCGATCCATCAACTCGGCGTGCCGCTCGTCCGAGCGCTCGATGAACTCGGACCACCGCGCCTCGGTGATACGGGTCCGCTCGCTGAACTCGGCTTCCTTGCGCGTGCAGTACTCCCGCCATTCGGCATCGGCCGCCGCCCGTTCCTCGTTGCGGCTCTCTTCCGCCGCGGCGCGCTCTTCGCGCCAGGCGCTCTCGGCAACCGCCCGTTCTTCGCTCCGTCTTTCTTCCGCCGCCGCGCGCTCTTCGCGCCAGACGCTCTCCGCCATCGCCCGCTCTTCGC
>MKSH01000211.1:8001-8120 GCA_001898095.1 Solirubrobacterales bacterium 70-9
TCCGGCTCGCCCGCGTCCAGAACCCGCCCCTCGCCGTCGGCCCTGACCCACCAGAGCCGCGCCCAGTCCTCCTCGTCCCAGTGGTCGACCAGCAGCGATACGGCCGGGTTCTCGCGCAC
>MKSH01000211.1:8149-8403 GCA_001898095.1 Solirubrobacterales bacterium 70-9
CATTTGGCGTCGTGCCGCTCCATCTCCTCCCGCCAACGAACATCGCGGCGGTCGGCCTCCTCGCGGTGGCGCTCGGATCTGCTCTTCCAGCGACCCGGTGACATGGGACCAAGGGTGGCACTGAAATTCCCGTTAGTGGTGCGGGAAAAGCAAAAGTTGTGTGCCGGAACCGCTCCTAGACGGTGACGAGGCCGGCTATGAGGAGGAGGGCACCGATGGCGCCGACGCCGACGCCGCTGCCCAGGAGCCAGCGG
>MKSH01000211.1:8453-8695 GCA_001898095.1 Solirubrobacterales bacterium 70-9
TACCTCGGCGAGCTCGTAGAGGAGGTGCTTTTCGTTGTAGTGGGAGACGTGGGCCTCGTCGGCGTGGATCTCCTCGTTCAGGGAATGGTCGGCGGGGACGAGTTCCTTCTCGATCCGGCGCTCGTGGAGGTCGGCGGCGACGGCGGCCTTGGCCTCGTCGGCGGGGCCGTCGGCGAGGATCTTCAGCATCGTCGAGGCCCCCTGGGCGACGTCGATCTTCAGTTGGTTGCTCTCCAGCCGCG
>MKSH01000212.1:0-1752 GCA_001898095.1 Solirubrobacterales bacterium 70-9
GATCGACGGGGCGACCGCCGCGGTCAACGACGCGGTGCGCGGCCCCGGATCCTTCGACACCGCGCTCGGGGCACTGGAGCGGCTACATACGGCGGGCTTCGAGAAGCCGAAGATCTCGGTTGTCGTCACCCGCCAGAACGCGGGCCAGCTCGATGACTTCAAGGCGATCGCCGACCGCGACGGGGCCCAGCTGCGGATCACCCGCCTGCGGCCGTCGGGGCGCGGCGCCGACGTCTGGGACGAGCTCCACCCGACCGCCGACCAGCAGCGCTCCCTGTACATGTGGCTGCTGGAGCACGGCGAGGAGGTGCTGACCGGGGACTCCTTCTTCCACCTCTCCGCCTTCGGCGAGGCGCTGCCGGGGCTGAACCTGTGCGGGGCCGGGCGGGTGGTCTGCCTGATCGACCCGGTCGGCGACGTCTACGCCTGCCCGTTCGCGATCCACGACGAGTTCCTCGCCGGCAACGTACGCGAGCCGCGCGGCTTCGAGGGCGTCTGGAGGGACTCCGAGCTGTTCACCGAGCTGCGCCGGCCGCAGTCGGGCGGCGCCTGCGAATCCTGCGGCCACTACGACGCCTGCCGCGGCGGCTGCATGGCGGCCAAGTTCTTCACCGGGCTGCCGCTCGACGGGCCCGATCCGGAGTGCGCGCTCGGCCACGGCGAGGGCCTGCTGGCGGCGCGCGGGGAGGATCTGGCGATCCCGGCCCCCGCCGTCGACCACTCGCGCAAACGCCCGCCCTCCCGGGTCTGTGACGAGAACCCGTTGGCCGATTTCATCGCCAAGGCCTAGGTGATGGCGTCGAGTCGCGAGTGGTTCGAGTCGGTCGAGGAGGCGCGGCGGCGTGCCCGCAGGCGCCTGCCTTCGTCGGTCTTCTCGGCGCTCCGCGCCGGGGCCGAGTCGGGGACGACGCTGGAGGACAACGTCGGCGCCTTCCGGGAGCTCGGCTTCGTCCCCCGGATCGCCACCGGGCAGGGCGGCGGCCGGGCGATGGCGACGACGGTGATGGGACAGGAGATCGCGCTGCCGGTGCTGATCTCGCCGACCGGCGTGCAGGCGGTCCACCCGGAGGGCGAGCTCGCGGTGGCGCGGGCGGCGGCCGGGGCGGGGACCGCGATCGGCCTCAGCTCCTTCGCCTCGAAACCGCTGGAGCAGGTGGTCGAGGCGAACCCGAAGACGTTCTTCCAGGTCTACTGGCTCGGCTCGCGGGAGCGGATCGAAGGCGTGCTCGACCGCGCCCGCGCGGCCGGCGCCGCGGGCCTGATCGCCACCGTCGACTGGAACTTCGCCCACCGCCGCGACTGGGGCAGCCCGGCGATCCCGGAGAAGCTCGACCTGAAGGCGATGGCCTCGCTGGCGCCGCAGACGCTGGTCCGGCCGCGCTGGCTCGCCTCCTACCTGAAGGCGGGCGCGCTGCCCGACCTCACCACCCCGAACCTCGAGGTGGAGGGGAGCCCGGCGCCGACCTTCTTCGGCGCCTACGGCGAGTGGATGATGACCCCGCCGCCGACCTGGGACGACCTCTCCTGGCTGCGCGCCCGGTGGGGGGGAGACCGTCCCTTCATGCTGAAGGGCGTGACCCACCCCGACGACGCCCGCCGCGCGGTCGAGATCGGCTGCACCGCGATCTCGGTCTCCAACCACGGCGGCAACAACCTCGACGGCACGCCGGCGACGATCCGCAACCTCCCCGCGGTGGTCGAGGCGGTCGGCGACCAGGTCGAGATCGTGATCGACGGCGGCTTCCGCCGCGG
>MKSH01000212.1:1852-6633 GCA_001898095.1 Solirubrobacterales bacterium 70-9
TCGAGGAGACCTTGAACGGCCTCGGTCGCGCAACTCTCGCCGACCTCGTCCCCGAGGACGTCCTGATCCCACCGGGGTTCACGCGGCGATGACCGAGGCGTCGGCGGGCGGCGGTTCGACCCCGGTGTCGCCGGGCCGAACCCAACCCGCCGACAAGGTCCAAGTCGAGGCGAGGTCGCCCGCGGTGCGTCGCGCCGACGATGTCCGTTCCGAGTCCCGGCTGGCCGGTGCGAGCTGGCCCGAGGTCGAGGCGCGGGCCGCGGCGGCTCCGACGACGCTCTTGGTGCCGCTGGGGGCGACCGAGCAGCACGGCCCCCACCTGCCGATCGGCACCGACACCGCGATCGCCGTCGCCCTGGCCGAGGCGGCCGCCGACCGCGTCCCGGGAACCTTTGTCGCCCCGGCGCTCCCGTACGGCTCGAGCGGCGAGCACCAGGATTTCGCCGGCACCCTCTCGATCGGCGCCACCGCCACCGAGCTGGTCCTGATCGAGCTCGGCCGCTCGGCCACCGAGACCTTCGACCGCCTCGTCTTCGTCAACGCCCACGGCGGCAACTTCGCCCCGCTGGCGGCAGCGGTCGACCGCCTCCGTTTCGAGGCCCGCGACGCCCGCGCCTGGAGCCCGCGGTTCGGCGGCGACGCCCACGCCGGTCGCACCGAGACCTCGCTGATGCTGGCCCTCGCCGATGGCGAGCCGACCGCGGTGCGCGGAAACGACGCGCCGCTGGGAGAGTTGATCGAGCAATTGCGGACCGAGGGCGTCCGTTCCGTGTCCCCGAACGGAGTCCTCGGCGACAGCACCGGTGCGAGCGCCGCCGAGGGCCGTGCCCTGCTCGCCGCCGCGGCCGAAGACCTTTGCGCCACCGTCCGCGACCGGGAGGCCCGGCACCTTTTGTCGCCCTGTGGGCGACAAAAGGTGCCGGGGATGGCGCGGTGAGCCGGGTCGCGATCGTCACCGGGGCCGGCCGCGGGATCGGGGCGGCGACGGCGGCCGCGCTCGCCGCCGACGGTTGGCGCGTGCTTGCCGTCGACCGCGGCGGCGACGATCCTCGGCTTCCCTACGCGATGGCAAGTGCCGCCGACCTCGATGCCTCCGTCGCCGCCGCGAATCGCGCCGCCGATGCCTCCCGCGGGGCAGTCGCCGGTAGGCCCGACGATGCCGAGGCCGGAGGGGAGAGGGCGGTGCGAGCCGCCGTCGCCGATGCCGCCGACGCGGAGGCCATGGCCGCCGTGGTCGCCGAGGCCGAGGCGTGGGGGGAGCTCGAAGCCGTGGTCGCCAACGCCGGAGTCATCGCCGGGGGCGCGCCCGCCTGGGAGCTGTCGCCGGAGGAGGAGGACGCGGTGGTCGAGGTCTGCCTGCGGGGGACGATGGTCGCCGCCCGGGTCGGGATCCCGGCGCTGCTCCGCCGTCCCGCCCCGCGCCAGGGCCGTTTCGTCGCCACCGCCTCGGCCGCCAGCCTCCGCGGCCTGCCCGGCCTTGCCGCCTACTGCGCCGCCAAGGCCGGCGTCTCCGGCTTCATCGCCGCGCTGGCCGCCGACCTCCGTGGCACCGGCGTCACCGCCGCCGCCGTCGCCCCGGGCTCGACCGACACCGCGATCCTCGCCGAGAGCGCCCGCCTCTACGACCTCGAGGGCGCCCCGTCCTTTGCTCCCCAGCAGCCGATCGAGCGCCTCATCGACCCGGCGGAGATCGCCGCCATGGTCGCCTTCCTCCTCGGCCCCGGCGGCGCCGCGGTCACCGGCGCGACCCTCCCGGTCGACGGCGGCCTCTCGATCTGACCCATCGTCGCGTCGGGACTCGTCGGCCGCTCCGCGCGCCCGCCTCGGCCCGGCGCCCGCTCAGTGCGGGGCGTAGGGGCCGGTCACGTCGTCCGGTTGGGCGCCGATCAGCTCGGCGACGCGATTGCGCTCGGCCTCGGGCTCGCCGTGGGGAGCCTCGATCACCGTCCATGCCGCCGGGCGGTACTCGCCGTCGGGGGTCGGTTTGCCGGGGGACATCGGGATCGCCCGCGCGCCGATCGTCGTCAATCGTCGGCGTTGCTCTTCCGCGAGGTCGCCCCTGATCCAGAACTGAAGCGGTGCCATGGCCAGTACAGCGTAGGAAGCCGGAGCCGCCGGGACCGCCCGGGGGCGGGGATGAACGCGAACGACCAGTTACTGCGAAGGGCGCTCGGCCGGGCGCGCCTGGCGGCGGCCCGGCCGAGCGCCGACTAACTGACCGCCTTCTTCAGCTCGGCGCCCGCGCTGAACCTGGGCACCGTCTTCGCCGCGATCTGCATCGTCTCGCCGGTCTGGGGATTGCGCCCCATGCGGGCCTCGCGGTGGGAGACCGAGAATTTGCCGAAGCCGGTCAGCCTCACCTCGTTGCCCGCGCTCATCTGCTCTTCGATCGCCTTCAGCGTCGCCTCGACGGCGCGCTTTGCCTCGCCGACGCCGAGACCGCTTCTCTCGGCGACCTCACGGACCAAATCATCCTTGCCTACGAGTGCCATGGATCAATCCTCCGAACCTTCGGTGCTCCGCTTTCCCACGCGGACTTATCACCGGAAAACGGTAGAGACGCCGTAGGTCGCTACCGCGAACTCGGTAATTCGGACCCGATTTGGGCCCGGGAGCGCTTTGAAAAGGGGACTTAGGTCCATTGTCGGCTCGCGCGTGCCTCGGGACGATTTCAGGAGCCTCGCCAGGGATCCCGCCGAAGGAGTTGAAGATGCGTCGCCTCGCTGTCTGTCTCGTCCTCGCCTGTCTCGTCGCCGTCGCCCTCGTCCCGACCGCCTCGGCCAGGTCGACGAACGCCGACGTGAAGAGGGGCCTCGAAGGGCTGGTCGATTCGCCCGGTGGGCCTCCCGGGGCGATCGCCACCCTCTACAAGGGCGGCAAGCTGACGACGATCGCGGTCGGCCGCTCCGACGTGACCAAGGCGGGCGCGTCGAAAGCGACCCAGCACATGCGGATCGCCAGCATCGCCAAGGCCTTCAGCGGTGCGGTGGCGCTGCACCTGGTCGGCGAAGGGAAGCTGAAGCTGGACCAGACGCTGGCCGAGCTGCTGCCCGGGATGCCCGCCGAATGGGGCCCGGTGACGGTCGCCGAGATGCTTGGCCACACCGGCGGCATCCCCGACTACACCGAGTCGAAGGCATTCAAGAAGCAGGCCGAAAGGGATCCGAAGGCGCACATCGCGCCGGAAGAAATCGTCGGCTTCGTGAAGGACGACCCGCTCGAGTTCACGCCGGGCAAGAGGTACGAGTACTCGAACACCGACAACATCCTCGTCGGCCTGATCGCCGAAGCGCTGACGAAGCAGAAGTACGGCGACCTGCTGAAGTCGATCGTCTTCCAGCGCGCCGGCCTCGGCCAGACCTCCTTCCCGGTCGATCCGCCGCTGCCGAAGCCGTTCATCCACGGCTACTTCGCGGCCACCGAAACGCAAGGCGCGCAGGACGTGACCGAACTCTTCAGTCCCTCCGGCGCCTGGGCCTCCGGCGCGATCGTCTCGACCCCCTCGAACCTGAACGCCTTCATCCGCGCCGACCTCGGCCTGAAGTTCTTCGACGCCACCCGGCAGAAGGAACAGATGACCTGGTGGCCCGGTGGTGAATCGAGCCCGCCCGGCCCCGGCAAGAACTCCGCCGGCCTGGCGCTCTTCCGCTACCAGACGAAGTGCGGCACGGTCTACGGCCACACCGGGAACTTCCCCGGCTATGTCCAGTTCGCCGCCGCCACCGCGGATGGCACGCGGGCGGTGACGACGACGCTGAACATCCCCGCGCCGACCGGCCGGCTGCTGGCGCAGTTGCGCAGCGTCCAGACCACCGCGGTCTGCGCGCTGCTGGGGAAGTGACGCAGGTGTTCCGCGCCCGCCTGATCCTCTCGCCGCGCCCGGGTGCCGTGATCGGCGCCGACGCCGTCCGCCTCGTGGTCCGCTCCGGCGCGGGCACCTGCGCGTCCGCCTGAATCGCCACTGGATCCCGGCGGCCGAATTCAGCCCCGCGGGCAACGGGATCCGCCGCCTGCGGGCCCGCTCGAAGAACAGGACGTCGAAGGCGGCGGGACGCTGAACCAGCGGCAGGTGCTCGCGATCGGCACGCCGGGGCGGCCGCTCCACGAGTTCGACTACGCGCCCTCGTGGGAAGTCCTGAACCGCATGTTCAGCCCGGTACCGAAGAACGACGACCCCAACGCGGAAGCGGAAGGCATCGGCCTCGGGATGTCGGCGGAAGAATTCCTCGCCGACCAGCGTCCCGACCGGAAGTTCTGGGGCCAGGTCCACGGCCCGCACGTGGAAGAAGACGCCTGCTCCTGGTGAACGCCGTCCTCTTGAGTGGCCGCTTCGGATAGTCACGGCGGGGCGCCAGGCCGGTCTAGGGTTCGGTCGATGTCCGACCGGGATCTCGGCTGGCAGGGGACCTACAACTCGCGCGACCTCGGCGGGCTGGCGCTGGTCGGGGGCGGCGCGACGCGGTGGGGCGCGATCGTCAGATCCGACTCGATGCAGAACCTCGAGGCGCGCGGGTGGGAGGAAGTCGAGGCGCACGGGATCCTCACGGTCATCGACCTGCGCAGCGAGCACGAAATCGGCCCGGACGCGTCGGCCCGGCCCGCCTCGATCACGACGCTGAACATCCCCCTCGATGTGACTGAGGACCGCGAATTCTGGGACGCCTGGGAAAACGGTCCCCAGTTCGCGACGCCGCTCTACTATCGTCCGCACCTCGAACGGTTCCCGCAGCGGAGCGCCGAAGTGGTGCGCGCGATCGCCGGCGCGCCGCCCGGCGGCGTCG
>MKSH01000213.1:0-4795 GCA_001898095.1 Solirubrobacterales bacterium 70-9
ATTTAAGATCGATCTCCCACACGACGCGCCCGCGGTCGAGCACCGGCGAGGGCGGCCAGGCGCCGCCGCCCGGGCGCTGCACCTGGGTCACCTCGGCGCCGAGGTCGGCGAGCATCATCCCGGCGAAGGAGATCGGGCCGATCCCGGCCATCTCCACCACCTTCACCCCCTGCAGCGGTCCCATCGCCAAGGCAGCCTAGGCAAAGCGGGCGGCCCGTGCAGCCCGTCAGAGCTTGCGGTGGTCCCAGCTCACGACCCGGCGCGGGCGGAAGCGGATCGCCACCCGTTTGCGCGCCTGCCGGTCGAGCGCCGCCTCGACCTCCGGCCCCTCGCCGCTGCCGCCGTAACGGATGCCGAGCTCCCGGCCGAGCGCCAGCACCGTGTCGTAATCACCGTCGATCTCCGCCTCGGCCTCGATCATCACCCCGCGCAGCTGGTCGTAGGTCTCCCCCGCCTCGACCAGGAGCGTCGCGCGCGGGTCCCGCTCCAGGTTGCGCACCTTCTGCGAGGTACCGTAGGTCCACATCCACACCTCGCCCTCGCGGACCACGAACCACATCGGCATCGAGTGCGGCCAGCCGCTCGGCCCGAAGCTGGAGACGACCACGGTCAGCTCCTCGTCGAGGAAGGTGGCACGCTCCGCCTCGCTCATCTTGATCCGCTCGCGGCCACTCATCGACCGGCGAAGGTTCTCAGACCGGAAGGTCGCCGGGGAGCGGGATGTCGCGCGGTTCGCGTCCCGGCCCCTCTTCGTCCCAGTCGGCCCAGGCGAGGCCGTCGCGCCCCTCGTGCGTGCCCGACCCGCCGAGCGCCAGCAGCACCACGCGCTCATTGGTCGGGTTGGTGAGCTGGCGCCGCACGTTCGGGCCGACCCGGGCGAGCCCGTCGGGCCCGACCTCGTGCGGCTCGCCCTCGATCAGCAGCGTCAGCGTCCCCTCCAGCACCAGGTAGACCTCCTCCTGGCGGTCGTGCCGGTGGACCCGCAGCCGCTGCCCCGGGTGCAGCGACATCAAGTTGATGCCGAAGCTCTCAACCCCGAGCGGGCGGCGCAGGCTCTGGAACATCTCCTCACCGCGCTCGAGCTTGGCGAAGGAGACTTCGGGCTTCTTCTCATCGGCCATCGGGACGATCCTCGCACACTCAGTCGAAGTCGCCCGACCGCAGCCGGTCGCGCAGCTCGGAGCGGCGGATCTTGCCGCTGATCGTCTTCGGCAGCTCGTCGACGAAGTGGATCTCCCGCGGGTACTTGTAGGGGGCGGTGAGGTTTTTGGCGAAGTCCTGCAGCTCCTTCGCCAGCTCCGCGTCGCCCTCGCGGCCGGCGGTGAGGATGACGAAGGCGCAGACGATCTGGGTCCGTTCGGGGTCGTCTTTGCCGACCACCGCCGCCTCCATCACGGCCTCGTGCTCGACCAGCGCCGACTCGACCTCGAAGGGGCCGATCCGGTAGGCGGAGGAGGTGATCACGTCGTCGTCGCGGCCCTCGAACCAGAGGTAGCCGTCGCCGTCGCGCCAGGCTTTGTCGCCGGAGTAGTAGAGGCCGTTGCGGAATGACTTCGCGTTGGCGTCGTCGTCGCCGAGGTATTCGTCGAAGAGGCCGACCGGGCGGGCGCGGTCGAGGCGCACCGCGATGTTGCCGACCACGTCGTCGGGGCACCGGACGCCCTCGTCGTCGAAGACGTCGACGTCCCAGCCCGGCACCGGCTTGCCCATCGAGCCCGGCCGCACCGGCAGGCAGCGGTAGTTGGCGGCCATCGCCACGGTCTCCGACTGGCCGTAGCCGTCGTAGACGGTCAGCCCTTCGGTGCCGTCCGCCCAGGCGCGGATCACCTCCGGGTTCAGCGGCTCCCCGGCGCTGGTGCAGTGGCGCAGCCTCGAGAGGTCGTGCTTGCCGAAGTCCCCCTGGACGAGGAGGCGGTAGAGGGTCGGCGGGGCGCAGAAGGAGGTGATCTCGGCGCCCGCGACGATCCCCATCACGGTGTCGGCATCCGGCTTCCCGAGCGCCACCTGAACCACCGTCGCGCGCTCGTGCCACTGGCCGAAGAGCCCGCCCCAGGCCGCCTTCGCCCAGCCGGTGTCGGAGACCGTCCAGTGCCGGTCGCCCGGCCGCAGGTCGTGCCAGAAGCGCGCCGTGGTCGCGTGGCCGAGCCCATAGGAGGCCGGCTGCTGGACCATCTTCGGATAGCTGACCGTGCCGCTGGTGAAGAAGATGATCATCGGGTCGCCGGCCACAGTCGGGTCAGCGGGCGTCTCGCCGTCACCGGCCGCGTCGAGCATCGCGTCGAAGTCCTCCCAGCCCTCTCCCCCGCCGCGCCAGGCGATCCGCAGGCGCAGGCTGTCGAGACCGTCCTCGACCGCGTCGACCCGCCCCGCCCCGCTCGCGTCGGTGATCGCCACGCTCGCCCCGGAGGTCTTCACCCGGTAGCCGATGTCGCGCGGGGTCAGCATGTTCGGCGCGGGCATCACCACGGCGCCGATCCGGATCGCTCCCAGCATCGCCGAGTACCAGGCCGGGACCCGCGGCAGCATGATGAAGACGCGGTCCCCCTTACCGATCCCGGCGCCTGCGAAGGCCCGCGCGGCGCGGCGCGACTCGCGCGCCAGGTCGGCGACGGTCTGCTCGGCGACCACGCCGCCGGACCCGTCGAGCGAGACCAGCGCCAGGTCGTCCGGCGCCTCGGCGGCCCAGGACTCGACGATGTCGAGCACCGGGTTGAAGACCTCGGGCACCTCCAGTCGGAACCCGGCTTTCTCCGCGTCGTAGTCGCTCATCCGCGGCTCGGCGGAACGATTCGGCAGTGCGCTGCTCATGCGGTCCCTCCTCCTCTTCCCGGAGGGAATGTATTACCCGCCGGCGTGCGCCGCCTCACCTCGACAGGCGCGCCGCCCTCCTAGGCCATCGAGCGCGCGATCACCACGCGCTGGATCTCCTGCGTTCCCTCGTAGATCTGGGTGATCTTCGCGTCGCGCATCATCCGCTCGACCGGGTACTCGTTCACGTAGCCGTAGCCGCCGAGCACCTGGACCGCCTCGACCGTCACCTTCATCGCGTTGTCGCCGGCGATCAGCTTCGCCATCGAGGTGAACTTCGGCAGCTCGGCCGGGCGCGGCTTCTTGTCGGCGAGGGCGCAGGCTTTGTAGAGGAGCTCGCGGGCGGCGGCGGTGCCGGCCTCCATGTCGGCGAGCTTGAACTGGATCCCCTGCAGGTTGTTGATCGGCTTGCCGAAGGCGATCCGCTCCTTCGCGTACTCGTTGGCGAAGTCGGTCGCGCCCTGGGCGATGCCGACGGCCTGCGCGGCGGCCCCGAGGCGGGTGCGCTCGAGGGTGCCGAGGGCGACCGAGAGGCCCTTGCCCTCCTCGCCGATCAGGTTCTCCTGCGGGACGCGGACGTCGGCGAAGGAGGGCGAGCCGGTCGGCGAGCCTTTGATCCCGAGCTTGTGCTCGAGCTGGCCGGGGTCGAAGCCCTCGCGCTCCTTCTCGACGATGAAGGCGCTGGTGCGGCGGTTCTCGCGGTCGGTGGAGGCGAAGACGACGTAGAAGTCGGCGATCCCGGCGTTGGTGATCCAGCACTTCTGGCCGTTGATCACCCACTCGTCGCCGTCCTTGACCGCGGTGGTGCGCATCGCGGCGGGGTCGGAGCCTGCCTCGGGCTCCGACAGGGCGAAGGCCGGGGACCACTCGCCGGTCGCGCATCTCGGCAGGAAGCGCTGTTTCTGCTCCTCGGATCCGAACAGCTGGATCGGCAGCGTGCCGAGCTCCTGGATCATCAGGATCAGGGCGGAGGAGGCGCACGCCTTGGCGATCTCCTCGACCCCGATCTGCAGCATCAGCGTGCCGGTCCCGGTCCCCCCGTACTCCTCCTCGAAGGGCAGCCCGAGGATGTCCTGCTCGCCGAGGATCTTGCGGATGTCGTGCGGGTAGGCGGCCTCGCGGTCGATGTCGGCGGCGCGGGGGGCGATCTTCTCGGTCGCGATCTGACGGATCGTTTCCCGGAAGTCGACCATCTCCTGCGGGATCTCGTACAGACCCATCCCAACATCGACCTGACTCATTCTCATGCCCCCTGCTCGTTGATCATCGGTACCCAGATAGTAGGAGTACCGAGCATATTGCGCGGCGCCAGTTGCCGGGACGGCGTGGTTCGCGCCTGCGGCCGGGGACGGGCGGCGGTCCGGAGGGTTTGCGGCCGGGGTCGGGCGGCGTGGTCCGGAGGCCTTGCGGCCGGGGACGGGCGGCGCGATCCGGGGCGCCTGCGGCGGGGACGCCGTGCTCCGGAGGCCCTGCGGCCGGGGACCGGCCGTCCCGGGCGTCTCGGAGGCGACCCGGGCAGGCTGTGGCCGCCTCCGAGACGCCCGGGACGCGACGAGTTCAGGGAGAAGTGCGCGGGTTCGGTGCGTCTGCGGGGTGATCCGTCACGCCTCCGGGGCGCCGAGGGCGGTGAGTTCGCAGAAATGGCCGCATAGCGGAGCCAAGTGCGAACTCATCGGGGGAGGGCGTTATGGAAGGGTCACGGGCGTGAGGATCTCCTCGCTTCCTCGAGGGAGATGCGGGGGACGCCACCCCGACCTGCGCCTTCGCGGGGGATCCGGCGCCGTCCCGGACCTCCGTTCGCTGCTTGTTCGCCATACCCGTACAAGCAGCGAACAGAGCGAGGGGACCTGCCGCAGACGTGACGTATTCCCTGAAGAGACGTCACGTTCCCGACGCCTTCGCCACGGACCTCCCCCGGGACCCGCACGGGACGCGCGCCCTCTCCCTCTCCCCGAGGGACGGCCCTCTCATAGGCGGTCACAGCCTG
>MKSH01000213.1:4848-7931 GCA_001898095.1 Solirubrobacterales bacterium 70-9
GGTTTGCGTTTCTCCTTGTAGGCCTCGCGGCCCTCCTTGGCCTCGTCGGCGGCGTAGAAGAGGAGGTTGGTGTCGTGGGCGAGCTGCTGGATGCCGGCGTAGCCGTCCTCGTGGGCGTTGAAGCTGGCCTTCACCAGGCGCAGGGCAAATGGGGAGAGGGCCAGCATCTCGCGGCACCAGTTGACCGTCTCCACCTCGAGGTCGGCGAGGGGGACGACGGTGTTGATCAGACCCATGTCGAGGGCTTCCTGGGCGTCGTACTGGCGGCAGAGCATCCAGATCTCCTTCGCCTTCTTCGGCCCGACCAGGTCGCGCAGGATCGAGGCGCCGAAGCCGCCGTCCCAGGAGCCGACCCGCGGGCCGGTCTGGCCGAAGCGGGCGTTGTCGGCGGCGATCGTCAGGTCGCAGCAGACGTGCAGCACGTGCCCGCCGCCGACCGCGTAGCCCGCGACCATCGCGATGATCGGCTTCGGAAGGCGGCGCATCTGCACCTGCAGGTCGGTGACGTGGAAGCGCCCGACGCCACCCGACTCCGACATGTAACCGGTGTCGCCGCGGACGTTCTGGTCGCCGCCCGAGCAGAAGGCGAGGTCGCCTTCGCCGGTGAAGACGATCACCCCGACCTCGGGGTCCTCGCGGGCGATCTCGAAGGCGCGCGAGAGCTCGACCACGGTCTGCGGCCGGAACGCGTTGCGCACCTCCGGCCGGGTGATCGTGATCTTCGCGATCCCCTCGCTGGTCTCGTAGCGGATGTCCTCGAAGTCGCCCGGGCCCGCGCCCCACTCGGCCCCGGGGCGCTGGACGGTGTCTGCCGGGTTGCTCATCGCGCTCAGACCCCCTGCGACCCGGTGATGGTTAGCCGGCTGTTCTTCACCGCGGCGAGGGAAAGGGCGATTCGTTTCAGTCTCATGGCTTCCTTCGGTGTGGGGGTGCCCAGGTTATGAAAAAGGTCGCGCGCTCTAGGGGAGGACCGCGCGGAGCGCCGTCGCCACCGCTTCGGCGAGGTCGCCGCGGGCGTCGGTCCGTTCCTTCGCGGCCTGCTTCGCGCGCGCCTTGGCGAAGCGATCGACGAGGTGGAAGTGGACCGCTTCGGCGATCGGCTGGGAGCCCGGTTCGGGGCCGACGGAGCTCGCTTCCGCCGCCGGTTCGGCCGGTTCGAAGGTTTCGTGGGACGGGCTCAGTTCGCCTTCGGCTTCGCCGTGCTGCCCTTCCATCCCGGGCGGGATTGCGCCCTCGTTGGCGCCCCGGGCGACCGGCGCGTTCGGTTCCCCGGCGAGGCAGCGGCTGATCCCGGCGGCGATCAGTTCGGCCCGCGCCTTGGCCCCCGCTTCGATCGGGTGGAGGTTGTCGGACTGCATCTCCTGCGGGTGGGCGTGGACGTAGCCGGCCCAGTCGGGCGTCTGCGTGCCGGGGCGCGAGCCGGCGAATTCGGCGACCACCCGATTCTTGCCGGTGTTGTCGACGCCGTTCACGGTGAAGCCGTGGATCGTCGGCACCACCAGGCAGGCTTCACCGGCGATCGCCGCGACCTTCTTCAGGTTTTCCGCCAAGATCTGGGGATATTCGGGGTCGTCGTTGGTCCCCGCGTCAAACACGATCACCGAGTCGGAGGGTTCGTAGCTTTCTTGGAACAGGTCGAAGATCTGGAAGCTGTTGGAGCCGCCGACCGCGTTGACGGTGATCGGCACCCCGGGGAGCAGGCCCTGCAGGTAGGGCGAGGTCAGTTCCTCCAGGCTGTCGCCGACGACCAGGACGCGCCCGCCGCCGGGCGCCGCGCCTGCCACCGGCGCCGCCACCAGGGCGAGCGAGGCGAGGAGGGAGACGGCGAGCGTCGCGGCGATACCCCTGCGATTTGGCATCGTCGCGCTTTGTACCGCACCGGGCCACCGGCAGCGGCGATCGTCACCGTCCTGGCACTCGCATCCTGCGGGGGCGGCGGCACCGCGAGCACCGCGGCGACGACCGCCGCGAGCACCACCCCCGGTCAGGCCACCATCGCCTCCTCCCCATGCGTTCGCAGTAATGGCCGTATAACGGCCGGAAATGCGAACGCATGCCCCGGCGACGAAAAGGCGCCGACCGCGGGCGCCGACTGCGAAGCCCAGTTGGGCGAATTCGTCGGCCGCATGAAGGACCTCCGCCAGTCCCTCCTCGCCGGCCTCAGCTACGCCGAATACGTGGTCCGCGTGCGCGCGATCCGCGACGCCTACGAGGCGGTCCCGGTGAAGAAGCTCGACGCCTCCTGCCTCGCCGGCGCCGCCGGCGATGCCGAGGACGCCTTCAACCAGTACCTCCGCGCCGCCAACGCCTGGGGCGAATGCGCCGCCACCGCCGGCTGCGCCGCAAGCGAGATCGAAGGCAAGCTCCAGCGCCGCTGGCGCATCGCCTCGAAGAGCCTCGACGAGGCCCAGAAGGGCTAGTAGCGCGCGCCAATCACGGTGGCGACGATCATCCCGGCGTAACCGTCGGCGATCCGCTCGGCCGGGTCGGGGCCGCGGCGACGGTACCAGTCCGGCAGGCCGTTCAGGGCGCCGAAGATGAAGTAGGTCGCGTGGTCGACGTCGAGGTCCGGCGCCGCCTCTCCGGCCTCCTTCACGTCGCCGATCAGCCCGGCCAGGCTGCGCTCGTAATCGGTCCGGATCCGCACCACCTCTTTCAGCCTTTTGCCGGAGAGGTGCTGCCACTCTTTGACGTAGATCCCGACCCGCTCGATGTTCTGCAGGTACCAGAGCGAGCACTCGCGGGCGAAGGAGCGGAGGCGGTCGACCGGCGGCGCGTCCAGCCCCGCGGCCTCCTGCAGCATCGTCTCGAAGCGGCCGGCCGAGTCTTCGAAGATCCGGGCCAGCAGGTCTTCCTTGGAGTCGATGTAGTGGTAGAGGCTGCCCTTCAGCATGCCGACCTCGGCGGCGACATCCTGGATCGACGCCGACCGGTAGCCCTTCTTGTGGAAGACGCGGATCGCCGCCTCGATCACGTCCTGCGAGCGATTGCGCCGCGGCGTCAACTCAGTTTTGCCCTGAGAGCCTTCAAATGCTCGGGGAACTTTAGAGACTCGGAGGTGTCCTAGGGAACTCGGCCTGTTC
>MKSH01000213.1:7978-8455 GCA_001898095.1 Solirubrobacterales bacterium 70-9
TCAGGGTGCGACGGTGCGCCCGCCGCAGACGTAGATCACCTGGCCGGTGACGTAGGCGGCGTCGTCAGAGGCGAGGAAGGCGACCACCCCGGCGACATCGTCGGGCGTGCCGATCCGCCCGGCGGGGATCTTCGCCACGAGTTTCGCCAGCACTTCGGGCGGCATCGCCTGGGTCATCGGCGTGTCGACCAGGCTCGGCGCCACCGCGTTCACCCGCACCCGCGGCGCCCAACGCTGCGCCAGCGCCCGGCCGAAGCCGACCAGCCCCGCCTTCGAGGCGCTGTAGTTCGCCTGGCCGAAGTTACCGAGCGAGGCGCGTGAGCTCAGGTTCACCACCGAGGCGCCCCGGGCGAAGCGCTCCTCCAGCGCCAGGGTCAGCCGGATCGCCGCCGTCAGGTTGATCTCGATCACCGCGGCGAACTCGGCCTCGGTCATCTTCGTCGCGCGCGCGTCGCGGGTGATCCCGGCGTTGTTGAC
>MKSH01000213.1:8504-8614 GCA_001898095.1 Solirubrobacterales bacterium 70-9
TCCGCCCTGGTCAGGTCGGCGACCCCCCCGCGCGCCCCCTGCGCCGCCGCGACCTCCTCCACCCGCGGGTCGAGGTCGACCAGCACCAACTCGTGGCCCGCGGCGGCAAG
>MKSH01000214.1:0-493 GCA_001898095.1 Solirubrobacterales bacterium 70-9
AGGCCTTCTACGGCGAGGTCTTCGGCTGGGAGGCCGACGAACACGAGCTACAGCGCGCCGATGGCGGCCCCGGCCCGGCGATCTACGTCGAGTGGAAGCTCGACGGCAAGGACGTCGGCGGGATGATGGACATCGCTGGAGTGCTCCCCGCCGAGGCCCCGTCCCATTGGCTCGTCTACTTCGGCGTCGCCGACACCGACGCTGCGGTGGCGAAGGTGAAGGCGGCCGGGGGAGAGGTCCGCTTCGGCCCGGTCGACATCCCCGCCGGACGCTTCGCCGTGGTCACCGAGCCGAATGCCGAGCCCGGTGTCTTCGCCGTGATCCAGCTGCCGAGGTAGGAGTCGATCTGGGGCCGGGGTCGCGGCGGGACGGGAAGATCTCAGGGATTTCGTGAGGGAGACGGCACGTCTGCCCCGCGAACGCCCGGCATCCGTCACACCTCCACATGCCCCGATGTTGATGGGCCGAAAACCCGCCATATAGGGGTGGGTTT
>MKSH01000214.1:517-5212 GCA_001898095.1 Solirubrobacterales bacterium 70-9
CCGGGTCCCTTGCCGTCTCTTAGGGCTCTTACAGCGTCGCTGCTTCGGCCGGGTTGCCGGCTTCGCCCTCGTCCTCCCATTCGGCGGGCTGGCCGAGGGCGGCGGACTTGACGATCTTCAGGCCGAGCATCGCGCACTTCATCCGGGTGGCCGAGATGTCGATGCCGAGCAGCTCGAGCACGTACTCCTTCGGCAGCCGCAGCAGTTCCTCGCGGGTCTTGCCGACCAGCTCGTCGGTGAGGAGGGAGGTGGAGGCGGTCGAGATCGCGCAGCCTTTGCCCTCGAAGGCGACCTCGGTGACGCGGTCGTCGGCGTCGAGCTTGATCGTCACGTGCTGCTCGTCGCCGCAGAAGGGGTTGGTGTCCTCGTACTCGAGGTCGGCATCCTCGACCACACCGAAGTTGTGCGGTCGCTTGTAGTGCTCGAGGATCTGGTCGCGGTAGAGCTCGTCCATGATTCGAGGCTAGCGAAGCGTCACAGTCCGAACACCCGGCGGGCGTCTTCGAGGCCGTCGACGAGGCGGTCGATCTCGGCGGGGGTGGTGTAGACGCCGAAGCTGGCGCGGGCGGTGGCGGCGATGCCGAGGCGCTCCATCAGCACCTGGGCGCAGTGGTGGCCGGCGCGGACGGCGACGCCGTGGCGGTCGAGGATCTCGGAGACGTCGTGGGCGTGGATGCCGTCGATCTCGAAGGAGACCGGGCCGAGGCGCTCGGGGCCGCGGGGGGGACCGAAGACGGTCAGGCCGGGGACCTCGGCGAGGCGGGCGAGGGTGTAGTCGGCGATCGCCCGCTCATGGTTTCGGACCGCCTCCATGCCGAGTTCGTCGTCCAGCCATTCGAGCGCGGCGCCCATGCCGATCGCCTGGGCGATCGCCGGCGTGCCCGCCTCGAAGCGGGCCGGGACGTCGGCGTAGGTGGTGCCCTCGCGGGAGACCTTGCGGATCATCGAGCCGCCGCCGAGGAAGGGCGGCATCGCCCGCAGCAGGTCGAGCTTGCCCCAGAGTGCCCCGATCCCGGTCGGCGCGTAGAGCTTGTGGCCGGTGATCGCGTAGAAGTCGACCCCCAGCGCGGCCACGTCGAGCGGCAGCTTCGGCGCCGCCTGGGCGCCGTCGGCGACGACGATCGCGCCCGCCTCGTGGGCCATCGCGGAGATCGCGGCGAGCGGGTTCTCGGTGCCGAGCACGTTGGAGACGTGGGCGACGGCGAGCAGCTTCGGGCCGCGTTCCAGCAGCCCCCGAAGCGCATCGAGGTCGAGTAGTCCCCGCTCGTCGACCGGTGCCCAGTCGATCTCGGCGCCGACCCGCTCGGCCAGCTGCTGCCAGGGCACCAGGTTCGAGTGGTGCTCCATCTCGGTGATCACGATCCGGTCGCCGGCGCCGACGTTGGCGTCGCCCCAGGCGCGGGCGACGAGGTTCAGCGCCTCGGTCGCGTTGCGGACGAAGATGACCTCGCGGCGGTCGCCGGCGCCGATGTGGCGGGCGACGATGTCCCGGGCGCCCTCGTAGGCGGCGGTCGCCTCGGCCGAGAGGGTGTGGGAGCCGCGGTGGACGTTGGAGTGGTGGCGCCGCTCGTAGTCGGCGACCGCCTCGATCGAGGCGAGCACCCGCTCCGAGGAGGCGCCGGAGTCGAGGTAGGCGACCGGGACGCCGTTCACCTCGCGTTCGAGCAGCGGGAACTGGGCCCGCACGCGCTCGATCGGGAAGGTCCCGGTGGCGGTTGCCTGCTCCATCGCCGTGCGGGGGCTAGGCGCTGGCGCCCGCCCCGACCTCCTCGCGGATCCAGCCGTAGCCTTTCTCCTCCAGGATGCCGACCAGCTCCGGGCCGCCGTCCTTGACGATCCGGCCCTCGAACATGATCGAGACCTGGTCCGGCTTCACCATGCTGAGGATCCGCTGGTAGTGGGTGATGATGAGGACGCCCATGTCGGGGCCGGCGAAGGTGTTGACGCCCTCGGCGACCGTGCGCAGCGCGTCGATGTCGAGGCCCGAGTCGGTCTCGTCGAGCACCGCGATCTCCGGCCGCAGCAGCGCCAGCTGCAGCAGCTCCATCCGCTTCTTCTCGCCGCCCGAGAAGCCGTCGTTCAGGTAGCGGCTGGAGAAGTCTTTCGGGATGTTCGCCAGCTCCATCGCCTCCTGGGCGGTGCGCGCGAAGTCTTTGATCTTGATCTGGTCTTCGCCCCGCGCCTCGCGCTGGGCGTTGATGATCATCCGCAGGTACTTGGAGACCGAGACGCCGGGGATCGCGACCGGGTACTGGAAGGCCATGAAGAGACCCGCCTGCGAGCGATCCTCGGGGGCGGCCTCGGTGATGTCCTCGCCCTTGAAGGTGATCGTCCCTTCGGTGACCTCGTAGGCCGGGTGGCCCATGATCACGTTGGCGAGCGTCGACTTGCCGGAGCCGTTGGGGCCCATCAGGGCGTGGACGCGGCCTTTCTCGACGTCGAGGTCAAGGCCTTTGAGGATCTGCTTCTCCTCGATCTTGACGTGCAGGTTGCGGATCTCCAGCTCAGCCATTTTGCTCCGTTTCTGGGGTCTTTCGTGAAGTTCGGGGGTTGCTCTCGCCCTGGCGCCTAGACGGCGCGGACGACGGTGGCCCGACTGCGCCCGGTCGTCGTCGGCTGCGGGTGGTGCGGCGTCGAGAACTCGACCAGCTCCGCCAGCGTGGTGCCGGCGAGCGCCTTGGTGACGCCGTTCTGCACCCGCGTCCAGAGCAGCTTCGTCGCGCAGCCGCCGGCCGAGTTGTCCTCGTGCGAACAAAGCACGCGGCCCTCCGGCGTCTCGTGGAAGCACTCCATCGGGGCGATCTGCCCTTCCAGCGCCTGGACCACCGCGTCCATGGTGATCTCCGCCGCCGGCTTGGCGAGGCGATAACCGCCGTGGGCGCCGCGGGTCGAGGTGACGAGTCCCGCCTTGCGCAGTTTGGCGACCAGGTGCTCGAGATAGGAGAGCGGCAGGCGCTCCGCTTCGGCTACCGAGTTCAGCGAGATCGGGGTCGACCCGGGCTGACGACCGAGCTCGATCATCAGGCGCACGCCGTACTCGGCTTTGGTCGAGAACAACATCAAAACGAAATCCTACCGAAGCACTCGGCTTTGCTGACTACTAGGGCTCGATCAGCCCCCGCCGGATGGCGTACCTCACCAGCTCGACCCGGTCCCGCATGCCCAGCTTCCGCATCGCGTTGGCGCGGTGATTCTCGACCGTCTTCTCCGAGAGATGCAGCAGCTCGGCGATCTGTTTCGTCGTGTTCGCCTCGGCCACCAGCTTCACGATCTGCTCCTCCCGCGGAGTCAACTCCTCCTCGCCGGAGGACCCCCGCTCGAGTACGTCCTTGATCAGCGCCCGCTGCGCCTCGGGGGAGAGGAAGGGCTCGCCGCGCTCGACCGCGCGGATCGCCGCCAGCAGGTCGGTGTCGGCCTGGGCCTTGAGGACGTAGCCGGAGGCGCCCGCTTTCAGCGCCTCGAAGAGGTAGCGCTCGTCGTCGTGCATGGAGAGGATCAGCACGTTGACGTCGGGGGCCTGGCGCTTGATCTCGCGGGTCGCCTGCAATCCGGTCAGCTTCGGCATTTTCACGTCGAGGATCGCCAGATCGGGCCGCTCGCGGATCGCCAGGTCGCGCGCCTCGGCCCCGTCGGCGGCCTCCCCGATCACCTCGAGGTCCGGCTGCCGCTCCAACAGCAGCCGCAGCCCCGACCGCACGATCCCGTGGTCATCAGCAATCAGCACCCTCACGTCACGAATCCTCCCGAATCCCCACGGCGCCCGGTGTTGATGGGCCGAAAAGCGCTGATATAGAGCGCTTTTCGGCCCATCAACAGGCGGGGACGGCGAGGCGGACTGTGGTGCCGGCGTCGGGGCGGGACTCGATCGTCAGCTCGCCGTCGACGAGCAGGGCGCGCTCGCGCATGCCGCCGATGCCGAGGCCGCGCTCGGACTCGGCGAAAGCGAAGCCGCGGCCGTCGTCGGCGACGCTCAGGTCGACCCCGGCAGGGCCGCGGCGCAGCACCACCGCGACGTGGGCGGCACCGGAGTGGCGGGCGGCGTTGGAGAGCGCCTCCTGGGCGACCCTGTAGACGACCAACTGGGCGTCGTCGGAGAGGTCGGAGAAGTCGCCGTCGACCTCGATCGTCGCCTCGATCTCGCCTTCGCCGAGGCGGTCGACCAACCCCGCGATCGCCGCCGCCAGGCCGAGGTCGTCGAGCGCCGTCGGGCGCAGCTGGCGGGCGAGCGAGAGCAGCTCGCGCATCGCCTGGTTGGCCAGCGCTTTGGTCTCGGCCAGCTCCGGCTCGAGCTCCGGCGGCGCGTCGGCCCGCGCCGCCTCCAGCCGCAGCAGCAGGCCGGTGAGCGACTGGTTCACCTCGTCGTGGAGGTCGCGCGCGCCCCGCGCCCGCTCCTCCTCCTGGGCTTGCAGCGTCGCCGACCCCGCCCGCCGCCGCTCCGCTTCCAGCCGCCGCATCATGCGCAGGAAGGCGAGCTCGATCCGCTCCACCTCCTCGGTCTCGCCGACCCCGTCGATCGAGCTGGGGAGGAGGGACCCCGGCCGCGAGAGATCAACCTTCTCCATCTCCTGGATCAGGTCCTCGAGCGGAGCGAAGCGGTGCCGCAGCAAGATCAGGTTCACGGTCGCGCCGACCAGCACCGCCAGCACCACCAGCGCGACGACCTCGCCGCCTTCCAACCCGGCGATCGCCCCCGAG
>MKSH01000215.1:0-3751 GCA_001898095.1 Solirubrobacterales bacterium 70-9
ACCCCATCCCCCGATGAGTTCGCACTTGGCTCCGCTATGCGGTCATTTCTGCGAACGCACCGCGGTCGGCGCCTCGGAGGGGTGACGGATGTCCCCGAAAGCGCGCCGGACCCGCGCACTTCCCACCGGAAGCCTCGCGTCCCGGGCGTCTCGGAGGCGGCCACAGCCTGCCCGGGTCGCCTCCGAGACGCCCGGGACGGACCGTCCCCGGCCGCAGGGCCTCCGGATCGCACCGCCCGTCCCCCGGCCGCAGGCGCCCCGGATCGCACCACCCGTCCCCCCGCCGCAGGCGCCTCGAGTCGCGCCGCCCGACCCCGGCCGCAGGCGCTCCGAATCGCGCCGTCCCTCCCCCGCCGCAGGCGCCCCGGACCGCGCCGCCCGACCCCGGCCGCGAGGCCTACGGACCGCGCCGTGCGCCGGTTAGTTCTCGATCTCGACCGGCTGCAGCTCGTCGGCCGGCTCGAAGCCGAGGATGCGGCCGTAGAAGTAGAGCTCGGCTTCGAGGCAGCGGATCTCGGTCTCGGCGCGGCGGAAGCCGTGCTGCTCGCCCTCGAAGGCGAGGTAGGCGTGGGGGATGCCGTTGGCGGCCATCGCGGCGATCATCGCTTCCGCCTGGTTCGGCGGCACGATCGCGTCCTCGAGGCCCTGGAACAGGATCACCGGCGCGCTGAGGCGCTCGACGAAGTGGATCGGGGAGCGCTCGCGGTAGAGGTCGGCGCGCTCCGGATAGGGGCCGATCAGCCCGTCGAGGTAGCGCGCCTCGAACTTGTGGGTGTCGCGGGCGAGCGCCTCGGTGTCGGCGACGCCGTAGTAGCTCGCCCCGGCGGCGAAGTCGTCGTGGAAGACCAGCGCGCAGAGGGTGGCGTAGCCGCCCGCCGAGCCGCCGCGGATCGCCAGGCGCTTGCCGTCGACCTCACCGGACTCGGCGAGGAAGCGCGCCGCGGCGATGCAGTCCTCGGTGTCGACGACGCCCCAGGTCCCTTTCAGCTTCTCGCGGTAAGCGCGGCCGTAGCCGGTCGAGCCGCGGTAGTTGACGTCGACGACGCCGATCCCGCGGCTGGTCCAGAAGAGGAACTCGCGGTCGAGCGCCGGGGTCTCGTGGGCGGTCGGCCCGCCGTGGCTGACCACGATCAGCGGCGGCAGTTCACCCTCCGGCCCCTCGAAGTCGGCGTTCGCGGGCGGGTAGTAGAAGGCGTGCGCGACGTCGCCGTCGCCCGTCGGCGTCGGGAATTCGATCGCCCGCGGGGTCGAGACGAGGCCCGGCGCGACCGTCTCCTCGGAGGCGGCGCGGATCGTCTCCGTCTCGCCGCTCGCGACGTCGAGGACGACGATCTCGGGCTCGCTCGCCGGCGAGGCCGCCGCGAAGGCGACCTTGCCGGCACGGGCCGAGAGCGACGGCGCGCCGAACGAGGTGAACGGGAGGCCGAGGTCGCGCAGCGCCCCGCCGCCGGCGTCCAGGGCGAAGAGCCGTTCGGTCGCCGCCTCGGTGCGGACGACGACGATCGTCCCGTCGCCTAACTCGGCGTGGGTCTGCATGCCGAAGATCCACTGCGGATAGCCGAGGTCGGCGCGCTCGGTGCTCAGCTGCTCGACCTGCGGCAGGTCGCGGTCGGCGTCCGGCGAGCCGAGGTCGGCGACCGTGCGGTAGAGGTTCCACCAGCCGTCGCGGTCGGAGACGAAGCGCAACCGATCCTGGGAGTCCCAGGCCGGGGCGAAGATCGACTCGCCCGCGCCGCCCGCGAGCGGCCGCTTCTGGCCCGGGTCGTGCGCCGGCGCCACCCATAGCTCGGTCCCGTCCCAAGGCATGTTCGGGTGGTCCCAGCAGGTGAAGGCGAGCCACAGCCCGTCCGGCGAGACCCGCGGGAAGGAGTAGAAGTCCCGCCCTGCGGCGGCGACCTCGGGCGGCTTCGAGCCGTCGAGCGGCATCGAGACGATCTGATTCTCCGGTTCCGGCCCGCCGTCGTGCACCTCGCGCACGCAGAAGAGGGTCTTGCCGTCCGGGGTGAGCTCGAAATCGGCGTAACGCAGCGCGGCGGGCTCCTCCGGCTCCGGCGTGATCGCCACCGGCTCGCTGCCGAGCTCCAGCCGGTACACCCGTTGGTCGGCGAAGTCGGTGTAGACGACGAGCTCCGGGCCGAGCAGCTTCCAGGCGCCGCCGCCGTACTCGTGCACGCGGGTGCGCACGTTGGCCCCCGCCGGCGTCACCTCCTCCGGCTCGCCGCCCGCGGGCCGGCGCATCAGCGCGCTGCGGCCACCCTCCTCGGGCCGGCCCTCGGCCCACCACACGGCTCCGTCGGCGGCCAACGTCGCAGCGCCCAACCGCCGGCTGCCGCGGGCCACGTCGGCGGGCTCGATCGGCGAGCGCCAGGACCCGTACGGCGCGACCTCGGCCACGCTCAGTCGCGCTCCGACTCCGGCCCCGTGTTCGGCTCCTCGGCGGTGATCTCGCGCAGCGCGTGCGTGTCGACGTCGTAGACGAACCCGCGCACCGCATCGCGGTGGGGGAGGAAGTCGGACCGCCGCACCCGCAGGATCGACTGCCGCACGTCGGCCTCGACGTCGGTGAAGGACTCGATCGCGAACGAGGGGGTGACCCCGGAGGCCTCCTGCAGCTCCTCGCGGAAGCCCGCCTCGGTGATCGTCTGCAGCCCGCAGTCGTCGTGGTGGATCAGCATCACCTCGCGCGTCCCCAGCTTGCGCTGCGAGAGCGCCAGCGAGCGGATCACGTCGTCGGTGATCACCCCGCCCGCGTTGCGCAGCACGTGCGCCTCGCCGTCGCCGAGCCCGAGCGCCGCGAACACGTCGAGCCGCGAGTCCATGCAGGTGACGATCGCCAGGTGGCGGCTCGGTTCGACCGCCAGGTGGGTGTCCTCGACCCGCGCGGCGAAGGCCTCGTTGTTGGCGAGCAGTTCGTCGATGACGCCCATCGCCGACGACCCTACCGGGCGAGCCCGCCGCGCCGGATTCGTCTCCTGTGGTCGGGGTAACCAAAGGCCATGACCGAGACCAAGCGCAAGACCGGGATCCTCGACGATGCCGAGGCCCGGGAGAAGATCGTCAAGCTCCTGACCAAGGCCTATTGGATGGAGATCGAGACGGTGATGAGCTACATCGCCAACTCGACCAACGTCGACGGCGTCCGCGCCCAGGAGATCAAAGAGTCGCTCGCCGAAGACGTCCAGGAGGAGCTCGGCCACGCGCAGCAGTTCGCCGACCGGATCAAGGAGCTCTACGGGGTCGTCCCCGGCTCGGAAGACTTCAAGCCCGAACAAAGCTTCCTGCAGCCGCCCGCCGAGCAGATCGACATCGTGCACGTGATCCGCGGGGTGATCGAGGCCGAGACCGGCGCGATCGAGCACTACACCCACATCATCGAGGAGACCGACGGGGTCGACCACGTCACCCAGGACATGGTGATCGCGATCCTCAAAGACGAGCAGGGGCACCGCCGCCTGTTCGAGGGTTTCCTGCGCGAGTACGAGGCCGAAGGCAAGGCCTGACCCGGCGGCCGGCATGATCGGACCATGCCGGACCCGCGCGAGCGGCTGGCGCCGGAGGTCTTCCGGCTGCCGGTCGAGAAAATCCGCGACGCCCACTACTCCGACACCTACTTCGCCCTGACCAAGGACCTGCTCGAGGCCGAGGGGCGGCGGCCGCGGGTGACGATGCAGGTCTTCGCCAAGCGGCAGGGGCTGCTGGGCGGGATCGACGAGGCGATCGCGGTGCTGCGGCTCTGCTCCGGGCAGCGGCG
>MKSH01000215.1:3767-4403 GCA_001898095.1 Solirubrobacterales bacterium 70-9
CCTGGGAGACGGTGATGACGATCGCCGGCGACTACAGCCTCTTCGCCCACCTGGAGACGGTCTACCTGGGGACGCTGGCGCGGCGCTCCCTGGTGATGAGCAACGTGCGCCGGGTGGTCGACGCGGCGGACGGCAAATCGGTCCTCTTCTTCCCGGCCCGCCACGACCACTGGCTGGTGCAGACCGGCGACGGCTGGGCGGCGCACGTGGCGGGGGCGATCGGCGTCTCCACCGAGGCCAACGCCTCCTGGTGGGGCGGCCGCGGCACCGGCACGATCCCGCACGCGCTGATCGCCGTCTACGGCGGCGACACGGTGGCGGCGGCCCGCGACTATGCCGCCCGCTTCGCCTCCAGCTCGAACATCATCTGCCTGGTCGACTTCCACAACGACTCGGTGGGGGAGGCGGTGAAGGTCGCCGAGGCGCTCGGCGAGGACCTCTGGGGCGTGCGCCTCGACACTTCGGAGACGCTGGTCGACGTGGCGCTCGCCGACCGTCCCGACGCCGACCGCCTCCACGGCGTCACCCCGGAACTGGCGCGGGCGGTCCGCGAGGGCCTCGACGCCGCCGGCCACGAGCGTGTGAAGATCGTCGTCTCGGGAGGCTTCGACGCGGAGAAGATCGAACGCTTCGAGG
>MKSH01000215.1:4416-7572 GCA_001898095.1 Solirubrobacterales bacterium 70-9
TCCGCGGCAACTTCGACTTCACCGCCGACGTGGTCGAGCTCGACGGCCGCCCGGCGGCCAAGGTCGGCCGGGAGCTGGGCCCTAACCCGCGCCTCGAATTCGTCACCTAGCCCCGGTCACCTACATTCATCTCAGATGCCGACGATCCGCCCCGCCGCCGAAGCCGACGCCCAGCTCGTCTTCGACCTGATCTGCGAGCTCGCCACCTACGAGAAACTTCGCGACGAGGTGGTGGGGACGCCGGAGATCCTCCGCGCCTCGCTCTTCGACCGCCACGACGCCGAGGCTCTGATCGTCGAGGACGACGCGGGCGAGGCGGTCGGCTACGCGATCTTCTACACCACCTTCTCGACCTTCGAGTGCCGCTCCGGGATCTGGCTCGAGGACGTCTACGTCCGCCCCGAGCACCGCCGCGGCGGCATCGGCCTGCAGGTGATGGAGCACCTCGCCGCCCTCACCCTCGAACGCGGCCACCGCCGCCTCGAGTGGGTCGCCCTCAACTGGAACGAACCGGCGCTGAACTTCTACGAGAAGCTCGGCGCCGCCCGCCTCGACGACTGGCTGATCCACCGCCTCGAGGTCCCCGGCATCCGCGCCCTCGCCGCCGGTGAGACCCCCGCGTCGCGGTGAGTTCGCAGAAATGACCGCATAGCGGAGATAAGTGCGAACTCACCGGTCTGTCGCTTCGGTGGCGCGGCGGAGGAGGAGGCGGCGCTCGCTCTCGTTCTCGGTGAGGGAGGCGGCGCGGTGGAACTCGGCGACGGCCTCGGCGCTGCGGCCGAGGCGGGCGAGGAGGTCGGCGCGGACGCTGGGGAGCAGGTGGTAGTCGCGCAGGGTCGGGTCGGAGGCGATGCGTTCGAGCAGGGCGAGGCCGGTCTCCGGCCCGAAGGCCATGCCGACCGCGACCGCCCGGTTCAGCTCGACGATCGGCGAGGGGGAGAGGGCGCCGAGGGCGGCGTAGAGGGCGGCGATGCGGACCCAGTCGGTGTCCTCGGTCTCGGGCGCGCGGGCGTGGCAGGCGGCGATCGCGGCCTGCAGGCCGTAGGGGCCGAGCGGCGCGGGCAGCTCTTCGGCCCGCTTCAGCGCCGCCAGGCCGCGGCTGATCAGGAGCGGGTCCCAGAGGGTGCGGCGCTGGTCGAGCAGCAGCACCGGCTCGCCGTCCGGGCCGAGCCGGGCGGGGAGGCGCGAGGCCTGGATCTCGAGCAAGGCGATCAGCCCGTGGGCCTCCGGCTCGGCCGGCGCCAGCTCGGCCAGGATCCGTCCCAGGCGCAGCGCTTCCTGGCAGAGCTCGTCGCGCACCCAGCGCTCGCCGGAGCTCGCCGCGTAGCCCTCGTTGAAGACCAGGTAGACGATCTCCAGCACGTCGGGCAACCGGGCGCGCAGGGCCGGCCCCGCGGGCACCTCGAAGTCGGCGCGCGCCTCCCGCAGGGTGCGCTTGGCGCGGGTCAGCCGCTGCGCCACGGTCGGCTCGCCGACGAAGAAGGCGCGGGCGATCTCGGCCGTCGTCAGGCCGCCGAGCAGGCGCAGGGTCAGCGCCACCCGCGCCTCGGTCGAGAGCGAGGGATGACAGCAGGTGAACATCAGCGCCAGCAGGTCGTCGCCGATCTCATCGTCGGCCGCCGCGGCCAGGTCGACGCCGTCCATCGCCATCAGCACGCCGAGCTCGTGCGCCACCTCTTCGCGCTTGCGCTCGTAGGTCTGGGAGCGGCGGGCGAGGTCGATCGCCCGGTTCTTCGCCGTCGCCATCAGCCAGGCGCCGGGGTTGTCGGGGACACCGGTGCGCGGCCAGCTCTCGAGCGCCGCCAGCAGCGCGTCCTGGGCCAGGTCCTCGGCCAGCCCGACGTCGCGGACCAGCCGCGCCAGGGCGGCGATCAGCCGGGCGGACTCGATCCGCCAGACCGTCTCGACCGCTGCCCTGGCATCGGCGCCCGCCACCGCTCAGATCTCCGCGGCCGCCGCCTGCACGTCCTCGGGGAAATCCTCCATCTCGAAGACGCGCCGCACCTCGATCCGGCACTCGCGCCCCGGGCAGCGCTTCGCCCACTCGACCGCCTCGTCCTTCGAGCGCGCCTGGATCAGCCAGTAGCCGCCGACGACCTCCTTCGCCTCCGCGAACGGCCCGTCGACGACCGCCTTCACCCCGTCGGCGTCGAAGCTCACCGAGGCGCCTTCGGCGGGCGGGTGGAGGCCGTCGAGCGCCAGCAGCATCCCGGCCTTGCGCAACTCCTCGTTGTAGCGGGACATCTCGGCGACGGCCTCCGCCGACGGATTCCACTCCGCTTCGGAAATCTCCGGATACATAAACATCATAAATCTCATCTGATCTTTCTCCTGTCTTCTGTAGAGCGGAATCCTCGCGATTCACCCTGTTACCAAGGGCGACGAACGACCGGCTTCAAAAACGACATCGTTTGCTTACCCTTGACAATTCCGTCTGACTAAGGTGAAGATCTCGTACAAATTGGAATCGCTATCGAGAGGACCGGGCGACGGAAGGCGCAAGGTACTGGCGATCGGGCGAGACCTCGGGGAGCGCACTGCCTTACGAGGGCTCTCAGATAGGGCCAGGACCGAGTTGGTCCGCGCCGAAAGCGGGAACGATGGGCTGCGCGCCTTCCACGAGCGCCGGCCAGATCTCGTCGTGCTCGATGTCGAGCTACCCGACGCCGACGGTCTCGACATCCTGGCGACGATCCGGGCGCTGAGCGACGTGCCGGTGATCGTCCTCACCGGCACCGCGGAAGAGCAGCGCATCGCCGCCCTGCGCGGCGGCGCCGACGACTGCATCAGCAAACCGCCGCCGGAGGCCGAACTGCAGGCGCGGCTGGAAGCGCTGCTGCGACGCCCGCGCCAGGGTGACCTGCGGCCCGTCGTGCTCACCGACGAGTTCCTCGAGATCGACCGCGTCCGCCACCGTGTCTCGGTGCTCGGCCACGAGGTTGCGCTGACCCCGATCGAGTTCCGCATGCTCGCGACCTTCGCCGAAAACCCGGGCCGCGTGCTCGGCCACGGCCAGCTCCTCGAACTGGTGTGGGGGGACCGGATCCGCGAGCGCGACGAGGTGAAGCTCTACGTCTCTTACCTGCGCCGCAAGCTCGGCGGTGCCGCCGACGTCGACCCGGTGGAGACGGTCCGCGGGGTCGGTTACCGCTACCG
>MKSH01000215.1:7583-9253 GCA_001898095.1 Solirubrobacterales bacterium 70-9
GAACGCCAGGAGACTCACCGCTAGGGGGTATGGGGCCCGTTCGCGCTGCGTGCTTTGACCGTCCTACAGGAGGTCAAAGGGTGGTCGCCTGTTTGTGACCGTGGCGGCGTCGCGCGGCTCAGCCGCGCCGGGTGATGCGGGCGAGCGAGACGACCTCGGCCTGGTGCCCCTCGGGGTGCACGACGTAGGCGCTCGGCCCGCCGCCGAACCAGCCCGTCGCTTCGTTCATCCCGACGAAGACCCCGGGATGCTGCTTCCCACTGACGTCCTCGACCCAGACCTCATCGCCCTCCTTGAAGCCCGGATCGGCATTCACCTCGGCTTCGGCTTCTTCGGTCTCGCGCGGGTCGTCGGACATGTCGTAGTCAGTCGTCATGCAGGCGAGCATATCCGCGCCGGGGGCGGGGTACGCTGCGGTCCATGGCGGTCCAGGGCGAGCCGATGAAGGCGAAGCTGACGGCGCACCCGTTCAGCGACCCTGCCTGGATCTTCGAGCGCAAGCTCGACGGCGTCCGCGCGATCGTCAGCCGCACGCCGAAAGGGGCGACGCTCACCTCGCGCACCGGCAGGCGCATGGACGGCTACCCGGAGCTGATCGAGGCGTTCGAGGCGGAGTCGGCGCCGGATTTCGTCGCCGACGGTGAGATCGTCGCCTTCGAGGGCTCCCGCACCAGCTTCGAGAAGTTGCAGGGCCGGCTGGGGATCGCCGAGCCGCAGCTCGCCCGGCTGACCGGGATCGAGGTCTTCATCTACGTCTTCGACCTGCTCGAGCTGGACGGCCGCGACCTCACCGGCCTACCGCTGCGCAAGCGCAAGGCGATCCTCAAATCGACCCTCGAATTCCACGGCCCGGTCCGCTACACGCCGCATCGCAACGAGAAGGGGGAGAAGCTCTTCCTCGAAGCCTGCCGCAAAGGCTGGGAGGGGCTGATCGCGAAGCGCGCCGACAGCCCCTACGTGCACGCGCGCTCGAACGATTGGCTGAAGCTGAAGTGCTCCTTCGAGCAGGAGCTGGTGATCGGCGGCTTCACCCCGCCGAAAGGCTCGCGCGAGCGCTTCGGCGCCCTCCTCGTCGGCTACCACGAAGGCGGCGACCTTCGCTTCGCGGGCAAAGTCGGCACCGGCTTCGACCACCACACGCTGGCGACCCTCGGCGACAAGATGGAGGCGCTGCGACAGGAGAAGACGCCGTTCACCGCCGGCTCCGGCCTCCCCCGCGACGCGGTCTGGATCCGCCCCGAGCTGGTCGGCGAGTTCGGCTTCAGCGAGTGGACCCGCGACGGCAAGCTGCGCCACCCGCGCTACCTCGGCCTCCGCGACGACAAGCGCGCGAGCGAAGTCGTCCGCGAGCTCCCCACCGCCGCGCCCCCGGAGTAGGGGCGTCCCTCGGGGGACTGCGAGGGCGCGCGTCCCGTGCGGGTCGCGGCGGAGGTCCGTGACGATCTGCGCGGGTCCGGTGCGGAACTCCACGTTCCTTAATGAGACGTCACACCTTTCCCATCGGTCAGCCCTTTGCTGTGGAGAGAAACTCTCCCTATGCGAGAGAAAAGCTCCACAGCGGGACCCGGAGCCCGTCCGCACCCCCTCGAAGGTGACGTCTCCATCACGTCTCCCCCGCAAAGCGCACGGACCCCGCGTACTTCCCCCCGAAAGGCTCGCGTCCTGGGCGT
>MKSH01000215.1:9274-10445 GCA_001898095.1 Solirubrobacterales bacterium 70-9
GCCGCGAAGCACGTCGTCCCCCCGTTGCAAGCGCCTCGAACCCTGCCGCCCGGGGCGCCGGCTTCCCCGCTCCGAACCCATTCCCCGGCGCCCGCGAGCCCTTCCCGCCGCGCGCTCACGCTTCGCGGGAGCGGAGGCGGCGGGGCTCGAAGTGGCCGCTTCGCAGGGCGTCCCAGCCCTCGGCGGAGACGGCGACGAAGCTGCGGCCTTCGGGGTCCTTGCGCTCCAGCACCAGGCCGCGCCGGGCGCTGCGGCCGATCGCTCGACGCATGTCGCGCTCACCCTGGCCGCGGAAGCGGGCGACGAGATGGTGGCGCGGCACGAAGCCGTCGTCGCCGAGATCGACGATCGCGCGCAGGATCTCCTCGTCGGATGGGATCACCGAATGAACTTACCCAGGCCCGCGGCAGGGTACGGTCGGAGGGTCGATGGCGAAGAAGCTCAGCGAGTACGAACGCAAACGGGACTTCGGCAAGACCGCCGAGCCGGCTGGGCGCAAAGGCAAGGCAGCGGGCAAAGGCAAACCCGAGAAGAAGCCGCGCTTCGTCGTCCAGGAACACAGCGCGACCCGCCTCCACTGGGACCTGCGGCTCGAGCACGACGGCGTCGGCGTCTCCTGGGCCGTCCCCAACGGCATCCCCCGCGACCCTTCGGAAAACCGCAAGGCGATCCACACCGAGGACCACCCGCTCGAGTACATGACCTTCGAGGGCACGATCCCGAAGGGGGAGTACGGCGCCGGCACGATCGCGATCTGGGACAGCGGTACCTACGAGCTGGAGAAGTGGTGGGACGGCGAGATCATCTTCCGCTTCGAGGGCAAGCGCCTCCGCGGTCGCTACGTCCTCTTCCGCGCGGGCGGCCCGAAGGACTGGATGATCCATCGCATGGACCCGGCCGAAGGGGACCCGGACCCGTTCCCGGAGCCCTTCCAGCCGATGCTCGCCAACCGGGGCGAGCTGCCGCGGTCGACCCGCGGCTGGGCGGCGGAGCTGGCCTGGGGAGGGGTGCGGGCGCTGGCCCGCTGCCGGCCGGGGCGGCTCGACCTGCGCGCCGCCGACCTCACCGACATCGGCGCCCGCTGGCCCGAGGTGCATCGCCTCACCCGCCAGGTCGGCGCCCGCGACCTCGTCCTCGACGGCGAGCTGGTCGTCTTCGACGCCGACGGCCG
>MKSH01000215.1:10477-15160 GCA_001898095.1 Solirubrobacterales bacterium 70-9
CGTGATCTTCGACCTCCTCCACCTCGACGGCGAGAATCTGACCGACGCTCCCTACAAACGCCGGCGCGAGCTGCTCGAAGGGCTGGAGCTCGACGGGGACGCCTGGCGCACCCCACGCGCGGCGACGACGAAGATCAAGGAGCTCCTCGCGGCCGCCGGCGCGCAGGGGGTCGAGGGCCTGGTCCTGAAGAGGCGCTCCAGCCGGTACGTCCCCGGCCGCCGGACCGGGGACTGGTTGTTCGTCCCCGCGGAAGGAAACGACACCGTGACCAAGCTGACCGCCGCCGCCGAGCCGACCACGAAGAACAAATTCCGCCTCGCCGTCGCCGACCGCGAGCTGACCGTCTCCAACCTCGACAAGGTCCTCTATCCGAAGACCGGCTTCACCAAGGGCGATCTGATCGACGCCTACGCCGACCTCGCCGAGGTCCTCCTGCCGCACCTGCGCGGCCGGCCGGTGACGCTGAAGCGCTACCCCGACGGGGTGGAGGGCAAGTTCTTCTACGAGAAGCGCTCGCCGAAACACCGGCCCGACTGGGTGGCGACGGCGCGGATCTGGTCGGAGAGCCACAAGGCCGAGATCGACTACACGCTGATCGAAGACCTGCCGACCCTGGTCTGGACGGCCAACCTGGCGAACATCGAGCTGCACACCTCGCTGGCGCGGGTCGACGACCTCGACCGCCCCGACTCGCTGGTCTTCGACCTCGACCCCGGCGCCCCCGCCGACGTCGTCGACTGCGCTCGCGTCGCCCTCCGCCTGCGCGCGCTCTTCACCCAGCTCGGCCTCGACTGCTACGCGAAGACCTCGGGCTCGAAGGGCCTCCACCTGCACGCGCCGCTGAACGGCACCGCGACCTTCGAGCAGACCGGTCCCTTCGCCAAGGCCGTCGCCGAGGCGATGGAGGCGCGCTTCCCCGACGAGGTCGTCTCGCGCCAGGCGAAGGCGCGGCGGCCCGGTCGGGTGCTGATCGACTGGAGCCAGAACGACCGCCACAAGACGACCGCCTCCGTCTACAGCATCCGCGCCCGCGAACTGCCGACGGCCTCGACCCCGCTCGAGTGGGATGAGGTCGAGGCCGCGGCCGAGTCGGGGGACGCGGCGGCGCTGGTCTTCACCGTCGATGACCTGCGCCGCCGCATCGCCGCCAAGGGCGACCTCTACGCGCCGCTCCTGAGCCAGAAACAGGAGCTGCCCGAGCTCGCCTCCTAGTTCGTCTTCTTCGCCCGGAAGACGAGCGTCGGGTGGACGGTGGTGGTCCGGGTCGTGCCGGCGGCGGTGACCCGCAGCGGGAACCGGGCTTCGGCCTGCTTGCCGGCGAGCAGCGCCCGCACCTTCGCCGGGACCCGCAGCTTCACCGCACCGGTGGCGCCCGCGGCGATCCGCTTCGGCGCGACGACCCTTGCCGTGTAGGCGCGCTTGCCGACCTTCAGCTTCACCTTGGCCGGCGCCTTCACTGTGCACGCTTCGGTGCCTTCGCAGGTCACCCTGGCGACCACCGCCACGTTGCCGCCGCCGGTCAGCGTCACCTTGCGCGCGGTGGCGAGCCGGAACGGTGTCGTCGCCGGGGTGGTGCCGGTGGCGGACGGCTGCGTCTCCGGCTTCGTCTCGCTCTCGCCGGCTCCGCCGCCGGTGTCGCCACCGCTCGTCGGAGGCGTCTCGGTCTTGGTCGAGACCGTGACCCGCAGCGTCGCCGCTTCGCCGGCGATGCTGCCGGCGGCGTTGGTGAAGACGGCGCGGTAGCGCGTCCCCGCCATCGCCGCGGTCGCCTCGAGGTCGAGCGTCGGGGCGGTCGCCCCGCTCACCGCGGTCCAGTGGATCGCTCCCGGAGCCTTGTTCTGCCACTGCACGCTCGGCGTCGGGGTACCGGTCGCGGCGGCCGCGAAGCTCGCCGACGCGGAACCGTCGTCGGCGGTCAGAGCCACCGCGACATCGCCCGGCTGGCCGGTGACGGTGGGGGAGACGCCGACCTGGCCGACGATCGCGACCTTGCCGTTGCGCCAGCTGACGTAGGTGGTTCCGTCGGGCGCGATCGCGACGTCGTTGGCGACCGTTCCCTGGGAGACCGAGCCGACTTCCTCGCCTTCGTCGAAGACGATGAAGCTGCTGCCCGCGCTGTCGTTTGCCACGAAGCGGTCGCCGTCCGGGGAGACCGCGGTCGCGATCGTGCCCCAGGCGCTCCCGGCCGGGAAGGTCTCGGTCGAGTAGCCGCCGCTGCCGTCGGGGTGCATGACCATCAGCGTCGAGGTCACCGGGTTGGTGGCGAAGTCCACCTTCAGCCACTCGAGCGTCCCGTCTTCGGCGATCGCCAGGTTGCTCGCCCCGGCGGTGCCGGAGATCGGGGTGAAGACGGCTTCTTCATCTGGCCCCGCGAAGGTGACCTTGGCCACCGCCTGGCCGTAGACGAACACTTCGCCGCGGTGGCCGCCGGTTTCGACCCGCGAGTATTCGGCCGAGGGCAGCGGCCAGGATTCGTCCAGCCAGTAGAGATCGGTGCCATTCCAGGCTTCTCTGATGCGGTGCAGTTCGGAGCCGTAGATGGTGTAGATCGCACTGTCGTACTGGCTCACCGCGAGCTCGTTGCTGGCGCCGCCGGTGAGCGGGATCGGGGTCGGGTCGAGCGTCGGCGTGCCGGTAGTGGTCTTGATCCGTCGGATCGAAGTGTCGATGGTGTAGCCGGCCAGGCCACCGCGGTCGACGGCGACGTTGCGCGGGTTCCCTCCGACGTCGATCGTGTGCAGGGTGGCCAGCGTTTCGCCGTCGAGGACGCTGACCGAGCCGCCGTCGTAGCTCGAGGCCCACACCGTTTCCGACCCGATCGCCAGGCTGCCGACACCGGTCGGCACGGTCCCGGCGGCGGTGAGGCCGAGCAGCGAGGTGCCGGGGGCGGTCCAGGTTTCAGCTTCCGGCTTGCCGCCCGGGCCTTCGTAGCCGAAGGTGACCGGGTCGAGTGCGGTGCCCGCGGTGTAGAAGCCGGCGAACGGCTGGACGCCCTCGGGGGTGAGCGCGGCGGGCAGGGCCGACCAGGTCGTGGTGGTCGAGTCGACGGTCGGCGTCGCCGCATCGATATCGAGGTCGGCCAGCTTCGCGTTCGGGTAGTGGACGAGTGAGGCGCCTTCCTGCAGGGAGCGGCTCGTCACTTCGGCGTAGAGCGCCGCGCCTTCGGGGGTGATCTCGATCCGCGGGCTCCAGATCTTCAGGTCGAGCTGTCCTTCGTGGCCGGAGAAGTGGACCGCGCCGGCGAGCTGGAGGACGGTCGAGCGGCTGTCCGGGTCATAGGTCCCGGAGGCGACCGGGAAGTGGAAGGTGCCGTTCGGGTTGACGCTCGCGCCTTCGGAGACCTCGGTCGAGCCGTTCGCGATCGGCCCGGCGATGTAGGAGCGGAAGGAGGCCTTGATGCCCCAGTCGGCGCCCGCGCCGGTGCTGATCGCGACCGGTTCGGCGGCCGCCGCGGGCGGGGCGGAGGTGGCGGCAAGAAGTGCCGCGAAGGTGGCAAGGAGCAGCGAGGACCAGAGCGCGAATCGCGCCCTTCCGGTCGGCATCGACATCGGCGGGAATTCCTTTCGGGAGGGTGGGGGGATCCGCCGGACGAGACGTATTAGGGTGCCCTAACTCCGACGCGCCGGGAAATATATACCACCGCGTTAGGGCACCCTAATTCACCTGCAAATATCGATGTTGACGGGCCGAAAAGCGCTCTATATCAGCGCTTTTCGGCCCGTCAACATGGGGTCCTGGGGTTGCGTCCGGGGGTATCGGGACCATGAGTTCATGTTTCAGGTCGAGGTGATCTGCTCGGACCCGCGTTGCGATGCGGAGGTGACCCTCTGGGTCGACGAGCTCGGCGAGGTCGAGGCGATCGCCTGCGAGTGCGGCCACGCGTTCGTCGCCGTCCGGATCGAGGGCTACGAGCCCGTCTTCTCCGCGGCGTAGCCGGCGCCGGGTGGACGGCTCGGTTCGGGGCCGTTGCGGCCGGGGACGGCTCGATCCGGGGCGTCTGCGGCCGGGGTCGGACCGTCCTGGGCGTCTCGGAGGCGACCCGGGCAGGCTGTGGCCGCCTCCGAGACGCCCAGGACGGGGGAGCTTTCGGGGATTCGCGGAGGTTCGTGACGTCTGTTTGGAGGACGGGGCGGCCACGGAAGGGATGCGGAGTCCCGTCGGGGAGATGAGAGCATCCTGGCGGGAACGTCGCGTTCATTAAGGGAAGTCGCCGGGAACGTCGCCTCGGCGTGCGGGTTCTTCGCGTCTTCCCGGGGGCCGATCCGCGCTGCGTGAGTTGACCCTCCTATAGCAGGGTCAAACCAGGGTCACGAGTTCGTGACCGTGGAGGAACCCCGCGACAGGCGACGGCTCTCTCGATTCGTCGTGACGATCCCGGCGTCTCCCTCACGCCGGGGCGACGTTCCCGGCGCCTTCGTCACGTGCCCTCCGCGCCGGCGACGGGCCGTGGAGGGTTAGTCGGTCATAGACCGAGTTTCGCGCCACACCCGGGCCCCGCACCCCCGCCTCCCCCGAGACCCGGCCCTCTCGGATGCGGTCACAGCCTGCCCGGACCGCATCCGAGAGGGCCGCGTCCCTTGCCGTCCTTCGCACCCCGCCCACCGGTTTGACGGCGATTCCGTCCCGGGTACAGCGCTCCGGTGAACGGGGCGACGGAAAGCCCGGCGAAGAGGGGATCCGGC
>MKSH01000216.1:0-542 GCA_001898095.1 Solirubrobacterales bacterium 70-9
GACGTCAACCCGTTCCACACGCTGAACCCGGCGCCGAAAGACGGGATCGGGCTGAACCCGCTGCTCCAGCACCCGAGCATGATGATCCACCCGCCGATGCTCTACTCGGGGTACGTCGCCTGGACCATCCCCTTCGCCTTCGCGATCGGCGCGCTGATCACCCGCCGGGTCGACACCGAGTGGATCCGCGCCACCCGCCGCTTCGCTCTGATCGCCTGGACCTTCCTCGGCTTCGGCCTCCTGCTCGGCGCCCGCTGGTCCTACTCGGAGCTCGGCTGGGGCGGCTACTGGGCCTGGGACCCGGTCGAGAACGCGGCGCTGATGCCGTGGCTCCTCGGCACCGCCTTCCTGCACTCGATCATGGTGCAGGAGAAGCGCGGCATGCTGAAGGTCTGGAACGCGACGCTGATCGTCGCCACCTTCTCGATGTGCCTGCTGGGGACGTTCCTGGTCCGCTCCGGCGTGCTCCAGTCGATCCACGCCTTCGGCAACGACACGGTCGGGCCCTACCTGCTGGTGGTGATCGGGATCGTCGTCATCGG
>MKSH01000216.1:612-1156 GCA_001898095.1 Solirubrobacterales bacterium 70-9
TCGTGATCGCCTGGGGGACCTTCTTCCCGCTCTTGTCCGAACTCTTTACCGGCAACAAGAGCTCCCTCGCGGCGCCCTGGTTCGACAAGTACACGACGCCGCTGGCGATTCTGCTGGTGCTGTTCACCGGGATCGGCCCGCTGCTCGCCTGGCGGCGGGTGACCTGGGCCTCGGCGAAGCGCGTCTTCCGCATCCCCGTGCTGGTCGCGGCGCTCACCCTGGTCGTGCTCTGGGCCTTCACCGACGCGGCGCGCAAGCCGTGGGCGCTGGCGCTCTTCACCTTCGCCGCCTTCGCGGTCGCCGGGGTGATCCAGGAGTTCTACAACGGCGCCCACGCGCGCCAGAAGACCTCCGGCGGGAGCTTCGCCGGCGCCCTGGTCGCGGTCACCGCGCGCAACCGGCGCCGCTACGGCGGCTACATCGTCCACATCGGCATCGCCGTGCTGCTGATCGGGATCGCCGCCTCCTCCAGCTTCCAGACGAACGAAAACGTCTCGATGAAACCGGGCGAAACGCGCGTCGTCGACGGGCGCGAATTCACCTA
>MKSH01000217.1 GCA_001898095.1 Solirubrobacterales bacterium 70-9
CGACCGCGCTGCTCGTTACCCCTGCCGTCGCCTTCTCGCCGAAGGATTCGTGGAACTACTCATCTAGGAGGCGGGCCGCGTGCCTGCCGTTCTAGTATCCGCCGCATGTTCATTCTGATCGTCGGCTGCGGGCGTGTCGGCAGCTCCGTAGCGCGGGCGATGCTCCGCGAGGGCCACACCGTCTCCGCGCTCGACGAGGACCCCGAGTCCCACGCCCGCCTCGAGGTGGGCCTGGAGAAAAGCTGGGAGGACCTCGGCGGCCAGTTCACCGTCGGCGCCGGCCTCGAGACCGAGGCGTTGGAGGCCGCCGGGATCGACGGGGCAGACGTCTTCATCGCCTCCACCGACGGCGACAACACGAACATCATCATCGCCCAGATCGCCAAGCGCCGGTACGACGTGCCGACCGTGATCGCCCGCGTCCTCGACCCGTTGCGGGCCGAGTGGTACGCCCGCCAGGGGCTGCAGACCGTCTGCCCGACGCGGGTCGCGATCGACATGCTGGAGACCGCGGTCCGCGACTCCACCGGGCGAGAGGCGGCATAGGGACCGATGTACATCATCGTCGTCGGCGCGGGGAAGGTGGGTTGGAACCTGGCTCGCGAGTTGCTCGAGAAGGACCACGAGGTGACGCTGATCGAGAGCGATCGGCGCCGTTACCTGACGGTCGAGCAGGAGCTCGAGCACAACGTCTCCTACGGCGACGCCTCCGAGCTCTGGGTGCTGGAGCGGGCCGGGGTGCAGCGCGCCGACATGGTGATCGCGGTCACCGGCGACGACGAGGACAACATGCTGATCTGCCAGGTCGCGCGCGAGAAGTACCTGGTCGACCAGATCATCGCCCGCGTCAACAACCCGCGTAATCGGCAGCACTTCGACCTGCTCGGGGTGAAGCCCTCGGTCTCGGCGACCGACCTGATCCTGCGCCTGCTGGAGCACGAGGTGCCCGAGTACGGCCTGGTCCACCTGCTCGACCTGCAGGAGGAGCAGCTGGAGATCATCGAGATGCTGCTCGGCAAGGATTCCGGCGTGACCGGGCGCCGGGTCGGTGACCTCCACATGCCCGAGGGCAGCCTGCTGATCTCGGTGCTGCGGGCGGGCAAGGGCTTCGTCCCCACCGCCGACACCGTGCTGGAAGAGGGCGACGAGGTCTTGGCAGTGCTGGATCCGGGTAAAGAGGACGAGTTGAAGGTTTTGTTCGGACCAGCAGGCGACGGCGGCATCTCCAGTGGCTGACCGCGAGGTCGATTTCCTCCTCGTCGGCGGTGGGCTGGCCGGTGCGAGTTGCGCCGCGGAGCTGCGCAAGCGGGGCGCCGAGGGTTCGATCCTCTTGGTTGGCCGCGAGCCCGAGCCGCCCTACGAACGCCCGCCGCTCTCGAAGGAGTACCTGCGCGGCGACGCCTCGCGGGCCGACGCCTACGTGAACGAGCCCGCCTGGTACGAGGAGAACTCGGTCGAGCTGATGACCGGCAAGAACGTGATGTCGATCGACGCCGAGGCGAAGACGGCGAAGATCCAGGGCGGGGTGGAGGTCGCCTTCGGCCAGGCGCTGCTGGGCACCGGGTCGAACGTGAACATCCTGCGGATCGAGGGCGCCGAGAACGAGGGCATCCACTACCTGCGCGCCTACGGCAACGCCGACGCGATCCGCGAGGACGCCAAGGCAGCGGAGCGGGTGGTGCTGGTCGGCGGCTCCTACATCGCTGCCGAGGTGGCCGCCTCCCTGGCGGCGACCGGGACCCATTGCACGATGGTGGCGGTCGAGGACGTCGCGCTCTCGCGCACCTTCGGCGACGACGCCGGGGGCTTCTTCCAGAAGGGGCTCGAAGAGCACGGCGTGACCTTCGTCGGCGGCGAGTCGGTGAGCGCCTTCGAGGGCGACGGCCGGGTCAGCTCGGTGCTGACGGAGAGCGGGCGGAGCTTCGACTGCGACCTCGTCGTGGTCGGCGCCGGGGTGAAACCGGACGTGATGATCGCCCAGCGGGCCGGGCTCGAGGTGGAGAACGGGATCGTCTGCGACTCGAAGCTGCAGACCTCGGTCCCCGGCATCTACGCGGCCGGCGACGTCTGCTCCTACGACAGCGTCGTGCACGGCCGGCGAATCCGGGTCGAGCACTGGGACGTGGCGATGCAGCAGGGCATGCACGCGGCGAAGAACATGCTCGGCGCGGGCGAGGACTACGACGTGGTGCCCTACTTCTTCAGCGACCTTGCCGACTGGGCGAGCCTCGAGTACGTCGGCCCGGCGGCCGACTGGGAACAGGAGGTCTGGCGCGGCTCCCGCGACGAGGGCGAGTTCAGCGTCTGGTACCTGAAGGGCGGCAAGGTGGCCGGCTGCCTCAGCGTCGGCCGCTCCGAAGATCTCGCCGAGGCCCGACGCCTGCTTGCCGACGGCGTCGATATCGGCGACGCGGTCGACAAGATCGCCGACAGCGACGCCGACCTTTCGTCGCTGGGCTAGCGCCACCGGGCGCCCACGCGGCGCGCCGCGCATCGCGCCGGGGCGGCGCCTGGATATCCTGCGAGGTCGCATTGCGCCCTGGTGTAATGGCAGCACGCCTCGCTCTGGACGAGGTAGTCGGGGTTCGAGTCCCTGGGGCGCAGTAGTCCGGAACCGCTGGTAGCGTCGTTCATCTGATGCGGCTGAAGTTCCTCGTCCCTGCCTTGCCGGCGCTGGTTCTCATCGCCCTGCTCGCCTCCGGCTGCGGTGGCGGCGGCAGCTCCAGCACCACCACGGCGAAGAAGCCGAAGACGGAAGAACGGCAGCAGCTGAGCAAAGCGGCTTTCATCACCCAGGGCGATTCGATCTGCGGCGAGGTGAACACCGCTATCGGCTCAGTCGAGGAATCAGCTGCCGAAACCTCGAGCCAGACGACGCAGGTTGCCAACCTCTACATCGGCATGGTGGAAAGCCTCCAGCGCCTCGGCCGTCCTTCCGAAACCACCGGCTACTCCGACTTCATGGGCGCCGCCGAAAAGCTCGCCCTGGTCGAGGGCAAGGTGAAAAAGGCCTCCGAAGCCGAAGAAGGCGAAGCCCTCGAAACCGCCTCCCAGGAAGCGGTCCCGGCGGTCGAAGAATTCCAGTCGGCGGCGGCGGTCTATGGCTTCGAAGACTGCTCTGAAGGCCCCCACGCGCCGGAAGCCGCTCCCGAAGCGGCCACCGGCACCGAAGAAGCCGCCCCCGAAGAATCGGGCGGCGTCGAAGTCGCGCCGGAAGAAGCCGCCCCGGAAGAAGAATTCATCCCCGAAGAAGAAGCCGCCCCGGAAGAAGAAGCCGCGCCCGAAACGGGCGGCGCCGGCGGCGAAATCGAAGAAGCCGCCCCCGAAGAAACGGAATCCGGGAGCGAATCCGGCGGCATCGGCCCGGGCTGACCCGGCCTGGCAGGCGATCCGCGGCGCCTGCGGCGGGGGACGCCGTGCCTCGGGGCGCTCGCGGCCGGGGACGGTCCCGTCCCGGGCGTCTCGCGGCGGTCCTGGCAGGCTGTGACCGCCGCGAGACGCCCAGGACGCGAGGCTTCCGGCAGGAAGTGCGCAAATCCCGTGCGCCTGCGGGGAAAGACGTCAAGCCTCCACGACGTCCCCAGGTCGATGGGCCGAAAAGCGCTGATATAGAGCGCTTTTCGGCCCATCAACATCTCGGGCGTCACAGAAGGGTCACTTCGCGACGTCTTCCCTCGGGGAACGTGGAGTTCCCGGCGTCCCCCTCGCGGCTCCCCGCCCCGGCGGCCTGTGGAGCCTTTCCGCCTCATCGGGACGGTTTCGCTCCACACCCGTGACGCGCACGGGACGCGCGCCCTCGCCGCTCCCCCCGTGACCCGGCCCTCTCGTAGGCGGTCACAGCCTGCCCGGACCGCCTACGAGAGGGCCGGGTCCCTCACCACGTCCCACTGCAACTCCGAAGCCACTGCGCCCTCGCCCCTACGCCGCGGCGTTCTCTTCCCACGCCCCGTACAACTTCGCGTACACGCCCTGGGCCGCGATCAGCTCCTCGTGGGTGCCCTGCTCGGCGATCTTGCCGCCTTCGAGGACGACGATCTTGCCGGCGC
>MKSH01000218.1:0-636 GCA_001898095.1 Solirubrobacterales bacterium 70-9
CCACGCTGTCCCCGGCGCTGGGCACGATCGAGGGGGAGGACCGCCAGGCGGTGCTCGCCGACATCCCCGGGCTGATCGAAGGGGCGGCGGCCGGGCTCGGCCTCGGCCACGAGTTCCTCGCCCACGTCGAGCGCTGCTCGATGCTGGTCCATCTGGTCGAGCTGATGCCCTTGGAGGGCGACCCGGTCGGCAACTACGAGCTGGTCCGGGCCGAGCTCGAGGCCTACGGCGCCGGGCTCGAGCGGCTGCCCGAGCTGGTCGTGCTCTCCAAGCGCGATCTGCTGGAACCGGCCGCGGTCGAGGAGGCGGTGGCCGAGTGGACGGGGCGGCTCGGCGATTCGACCCTCGGCGTGATGGCCGCCTCCGCGGCGACCGGCGAGGGCCTCGACGACCTGCGCCGTCGGATCCTCGCCGAGCTGGCGACCGTGCAGCCCCTCGACGCCGCCCCGACCGGAGCGCCGGCGGCCGAGTTCGAGTCCGAGCACCGGGTCTACCGCCCCGCCGGCGAGGGCGGCTACTGGGTCGCGCGCGAGGAGGACGGCGCCTTCCGGATCGGCGGCCGCGGCGTCGAGTTGCTCTTCGAGCGTCACGACACCAACAACGAAGAAGCCCTCGCCTACCTCGAGCAGCGCCTCA
>MKSH01000218.1:742-1251 GCA_001898095.1 Solirubrobacterales bacterium 70-9
GGGAGGTTCGTTCAGGGGTCTCCCCATCCGCCCGACGAGCCACGGAAAGGGCTCGAGGCGTCGCTCCCGGGAGAAGTGGGCAGGGGTCGTGCGCTTGCGGGGGGATCCGTGGCCCCTCCGGGGCGCCGGCCGCGGTGCGTTCGCAGAAATGACCGCATAGCGGAGCTAAGTGCGAACGCACCGGGTCACGTCCGCCTCAGGGCAGGACGAGCGGCTGCATCTTCGCCCGCACTTCGTCCGGGATCGGGGTCTTCTCCCAGTTCTCGGTGTCGACGAAGACGTAGCGGATGTCGGCGTCGCAGAGGAGCTCCTCGCCGCGGCGGAACCAGAGCTTCAGCGTGGTGCTGGTGGTGCCGAGGCCGTCGAAGCCGCCCTCGATCGTGAGGACGTCGTCGAAGTGGCCGGGGGCGCGGAAGCGGAGGTTGGCCTCGCCGACCACGGTGTCGACGCCGGTCGCCAGGAGGGCGTCGTAGGAGCCCATCGACTCGCGCCAGATCTCGGTCAGGACG
>MKSH01000218.1:1280-5934 GCA_001898095.1 Solirubrobacterales bacterium 70-9
TCGTGGCTGAAGGGGGCGCCCTCGCTCGTAGACTTGCCGGCCATGACGCTGGTAGTAAAGCTGGGCTCGTCCGTCGTCGTCGACGACGCGGGTGAGCTGCGCGGTTCCGTCCTCGCCTCGATCTGCGGCCAGGTCGACGAGCTGACGCGCAAAGACGAGCCGATCGTGCTCGTGACCTCGGGGGCGATCGCCCGCGGGATGAACCTGCTGGGCGTGGCCCGGCGGCCGAAAAAGATGGACGAACTGCAGGCCGCCTCCGCGGTCGGGCAGGCCGACATCTACCGCGCCTACGCCGATCGGCTGAAACGACGCGGGACGAAATCCGCGCAGATCCTCCTGTCGCGCTCCGACATCGAAAACCCGGCGAACTACCGGAACATCCAGCACACGATCGAGCGCTTGCTGCAGTGGGGGGTGGTGCCGATCGTGAACGAGAACGACACCACCGCCACCGACGAAATCACCTTCGGCGACAACGACTTCCTCGCCGCCCAGATCGCGGTGCTGCTGCATGCTCGCGCGCTGGTGCTGCTGACCAACACCGACGGGCTCTTCGACGCCGACCCGCGGAGCAGCGCCGGGGCGCGGTTGATCGCGGAGGTCAGCGACTTCTCCCAACTCGGCGAGGTCGAGATCGGCGCCGCCCCCTCGCACCTGGGACGGGGTGGGATGGGGAGCAAGGTCGCGGCAGCCGAGATGGCGGCGAACTCCGGGGTCGGCGTGGTGATCTGCAACGGCCGCTCCCCCGACGTCCTTCGCGACGTCGCCGCGGGCCGGCCGACGGGGACGAGCTTCCCGCCCGCGCGACGGCGGGAGAAGACCTCCGTCTTCAAGCTCTGGCTGAAATACGGGACCCGGCCGGTCGGCTCGCTCTACGTCGACAAGGGGGCCGAGCGCGCCCTGCGTCGGGACGGGTCGAGCCTGCTGCCGGTCGGCGTCGTGCGGAGTAGCAGACGGTTTGGGGCGGGCGACGTGGTCGAGGTCCGCTCGGATGCCGACGACGCGGTGATCGGGCACGGCGTCTCGGAGGTCTCCTCGTCGCGATTGCGCGCGATCCAGGGCAGACGCAGCGGCGAAATCAAGCGCGCCGCCGACGCGCCCGAGGAGGTCATCCACCGCGACCGCTTCGTGCTGCTGTAGGCGGGCGGTTACCCTTCTGCAATGGCCGTAGCGACCAGAAGCATCGCTGAGAGCTGCATCGCCGCGAAGCGCGCCGCCCGCGCGCTGGCGTCCGCGCCGACCGCCGCCAAGGACGCGGCGCTGGCGGCGACCGCGCGCCTGCTCGACGAGCGGACGGCGGCGATCCTCGAGGCGAATGCCGCCGACCTCGCCGACGAGCGCGCCGCCGGGCTCACCGAGGCGCTGCGCGATCGGCTGACGCTCACCCCGGAGCGGGTTGCGGCGATGGCCGAGGGCGTGCGCGTCGTAGAGGCGCTCGACGACCCGGTCGGCGAGGAGCTCGACCACCGGACGATGGCGAGCGGCATCGACCTGCGCAAGATCCGCGTGCCGCTCGGCGTGGTCGGGGTGATCTACGAGGCGCGGCCGAACGTGACGATCGACTGCGCCGCGCTGACGATCAAGAGCGGCAACGCGATCGTCCTGCGCGGCTCCAGCTACGCCCAGCGCTCGAACGCGGCGCTGGCGGCGATCGTCCGCGAGGCACTCGCCGAGGCGGGCCTGCCGGAGGACTCGGTGCTGCTGCTCGACGCGGGCGACCGCGACGGGCTGACCGAGCTGGCGACCCAGGAGGGCGTCGTCGACCTGCTGATCCCGCGCGGCGGCGAGGGCCTGAAGGAGGCGATCAAGGCGGTCGCCACGGTGCCGGTGATGTACGCGGCGGCGGGCAACTGCCACGTCTACGTCCACGCCGACGCCGACCTGGAGATGGCGAAGGCGATCGTCCTCAACGCCAAGGTGCAGCGCCCCGGCGTCTGCAACGCGGCCGAGAAGCTCCTGCTGGACGCGGCGATCGCGGACGAGTTCGGTCCCACGATCCTGGCCGCCCTGGCCGCCGAAGGAGTCGAGCTGGTTGGCGACGCCCGAGTGCGCAACCTCGCCGGCGAGGTGCCGGTCGGCGCAAGTCTCGGCGAGGACTGGGATACCGAGTACCTGGAGCTGAAGATCGCGGTCGCGGTGGTCGACTCGGTCGAGGACGCGATCGAGCACATCAACGCGCACGGGACCGGTCACTCGGAGGCGATCGTCACCGAAGACGGGCTCGCGGCCGAAACCTTCGTCGCGGGGGTCGATGCGGCCGCCGTCTACGTCAACGCCTCGACCCGGTTCACCGACGGCTTCGAGTACGGGATGGGCGCCGAGATCGGCAACTCGACCCAGAAGCTGCACGCGCGCGGCCCGATCGGCATGCGCGAGCTGACCACGACGAAGTACGTCGGTCGCGGCAGCGGCCAAGTGCGTGGCTGACGAGCGCCCGGGCAGCGGCATCGGGGTTCTCGGCTCGGCCTTCAACCCGCCGCACCTCGGGCATCTGGCGCTCGCCCAGGAGGCGCTCTGGCAGCTGAACCTGGCCGAGGTGATCCTCGTCCCGACCGGCGTCGCCCCGCACAAGCGGATCGCCGACGATCCGGGTAAAGAGCTGCGGGTGACGATGACCCGCCTGGCCGCCGCCGACGACTCGCGCTTCTCCGTCTCGGCGCTCGAGGTCGAACGCGACGGGCCGTCCTACACGTATGAGACCTTGCAGTTGCTTGCTGACGAAAGAGGCGAAAGTGATTTCGTTTTCGTGATGGGGGCCGACGCCGCCGTCGGACTCGAGAGCTGGCGCGAACCCGAGCGGGTGGTCGGGTTGGCGCGTTTGGCGGTGGCGCGTAGGTCCGGCATCTCCGACGCCGAGGTGGCGGCGGTGATGCGCAGCCTGGGCGCCGAGGGGCGGGCGACGATGCTCGAGATGCCCCAATTCGGTGTGTCTTCCTCAGCAGTGCGCGAGCGTGCCGCAGCCGGCCGGCCGCTCCGCTACCTCGTTCCCGAGCCGGTCGCGCGATTCATCGAGGAGAAGGGGATCTACGCTTGAATCCGATGCAGTCCGAGAACCTGGCACGGCGGCTCGCCGAGCTCGCCGATTCGAAAAAAGCAGAGGACGTGGTCGTGCTCGACATGCGCGGCCTGGTCGCCTACACCGACTTCCTGGCGATCTGCACGGCTCGCAACGAGCGGCAGGCGCGGGCGATCATGGACGAGGTGCGGGTCCGGCTCAAGCAGGACTCCGGGCTGCTTCCGAGCGGCGTCGACGGCGGCGACGAAGCGGGGTGGACCATCGCCGACTATCTCGACGCGGTCCTGCACGTCTTCACGCCGGAGGCGCGCGACCGTTACCAACTTGACGATCTCTGGCACGAGGCGCCGCGCCTCGAGCTCGACTTCGAGGCGCCCGAGGCCCCTTCCGCGGCAGCCGGCGCCTAGCTCCGTCCGGGGGAGATCCCCGAAATACGTCCGAAGGTCCCTCTACGGTCGCGCCCATGATCTCCTTTGTTCGGCGCGCTTGATGACCAGCTTTCGGCTGGCGCTGTTCGGTTACAGGCGCATAGAAGTGGATGCGGCGGTGACCGCTCGGGACTCGCACATCGCAGGGCTCGAACAGCATTCCGCCGCGCTCCACCAGCACAACCAGTCGCTCGAAGCGCAGGGCCTGATCCAGGCGCGGGCGATCGCCTCGCACGAGGCCGACGTCACCTCGCTGTCGGGGATGGTGATCGAGCGCGAGCGGACGATCCGCGACCTGACCGAGCGGCTCGAGGAGGCGAACGCCTGCCACGACCGCAGCATCGCCTCGCTGGAGTCGGTGTCGGCGCGGCTGGAGGAACTGCAGGCGCAGGCCCGCGGCCAGGCCACCCGGATCCGGATGAAAGCGCTGCGCGAGGCGGTCGAGCTGAGCAGCAAGGCGCAGGCGGTGGCCGAGGCCGACGAGGCCGACGCGCCCGCTCCCGAGGTCGTCGAGGCGGCCGAGGAGCCGACCCCGGTCGACGTCGCCGCCGACGTCGCCGCGGTCGAGGAGGCCGCCGCCGAGGCCGCGCCCCAGCCGACCGCGAACGGATCGACCAACGGCAACGGTCACGACACTTCCTGGGAGCCGGGCCTCTACGAGGGCAAGATCCGCCTCGAGATCGGGCCGCTGGGCGACTTTTCCCAGTTGGTCGGGGTCGAGGACGCGGTCGGCCGGCTCGGCGCCACCGACGTCTCGGTCGAACGCTTCTCCGAGGGCCGCGCGACCTTCTCGATGCGGCTCGAGCAGCCGGTCGACCTGCTGCGCGAGTTGGAGACGCTCGCCGCCCTCGACTTCAAGGTCCGCCATACCGCTCCCGACAACCTCGTCCTCGATCTTGAGGACGAGGGCCCGGGCAGCCCGTCGCCTAGCGGTGCCGCACCGTCGAAAGATTTTCACTTTCGGCACTGAATTCTGACGTTTGGCCGTTGACATCGGCCCGTGTACCATCGAACATACGTTCGATGGAGAATCCCAACCACAAGGGAAATGCGGCCGAGCTGGCGATAGCCGCGGAGGCCTCGCGACTGGGTTTGTCGGTCTTGAAGCCGCTGACCGAGCATGAGCGTTATGACCTCGTATTGGGCGTGGCCGGTCGACTGTTTCGGATCCAGTGCAAGTGGGCGTCCCGGCGCGGAGACGTGATCCAGG
>MKSH01000219.1:0-341 GCA_001898095.1 Solirubrobacterales bacterium 70-9
AGAGAGATTCGACCAGGTGCTGGAGGCGCTGCGGCGCGGCCTCGGGGTCGAGGCGGTGCACGAGCACTCGCTGGTCGACCGCTGGTTCCTGCGCGAGCTGGAGGCGCTGGCCACCGAAGGCGACGGCACCGACGGGCTCGTGCGGACCTACAAGTCGGTCGACACCTGCGCCGCCGAGTTCGAGGCGGCGACGCCGTACTACTACTCCGGCCACGAGCGGGCCCGCGCCGACGGCACCCCGCCCGCCTCGGAGATCCGCCGCGAGACGGGCCGCGAGTCCGTCGTCATCCTCGGCGCCGGACCCAATCGAATCGGTCAAGGCATCGAGTTCGACTACTGCT
>MKSH01000219.1:558-4972 GCA_001898095.1 Solirubrobacterales bacterium 70-9
GGCGCTTCGGCGCCCTCCTGCGCAGCCTCGACATCGCCCACCCGCCCTACGGGACCGCGCTCTCGGCCGAGGAGGCCGAGGTGATCGCGGGGCAGGTCGGCTTCCCGCTGCTGGTCCGCCCGAGCTACGTGCTCGGCGGCCGGGCGATGGAGATCTGCTACTCGACCGAGGACCTGCGGGCCTACCTCGACAAGCACGTGAAGGCCGACCAGGAGCACCCGCTGCTGCTCGACCGCTTCCTCGAGAACGCGATCGAGGTCGACGTCGACGCGCTCGGCGACGGCGAGTCGGTCCACGTCGCCGGGATCATGCAGCACGTCGAGGAGGCCGGCGTCCACTCCGGCGACTCGGCCTGCGTGATCCCGCCGCTCAGCCTCGGCGAGGAGATGCTGGACGAGATCCGCGCCACCACCGAGCGGATCGCGCTGGCGCTCGGCGTCGTCGGCCTGCTGAACATCCAGTACGCGATCGCCGAGGGGCGCCTCTACGTGATCGAGGCCAACCCGCGCGCCTCGCGTACGGTGCCGTTCGTCTCGAAGGCGATCGGGGTGCCGCTGGCGAAGGTCGCCGCGCGGCTGATGCTGGGGGAGAAGCTGGCCGACCAGGACCTGCCCACCGGCTTCCCCGAGCACGTCAGCGTGAAGGAGGCGGTGCTGCCGTTCGCCCGCTTCGCCGGCGCCGACTCGGTGCTCGGCCCGGAGATGAAGTCGACCGGCGAGGTGATGGGGGTCGCCGCCGACTTCCCGACCGCCTTCGGCAAGGCCCACGCCGCCGCCGGGATGATCCTGCCGCGCGAGGGCTCGGTGTTCATCACCGTCACCGACACCGACAAGGCCGCGGCGACCCAGATGGCGACGCGGCTGCACGACGTCGGCTTCGAGATCATCGCCACCGGCGGCACGGCGATGGCGATCGAGCGGATGGGGGTGCCGGTGCGGCGGATCAACAAGCTGCACGAAGGCTCCCCGCACGTGCTCGACCTGATCCGCAAACGCGAATGCGACCTGGTGATCAACACGCCGAGCGGCTCCGGCGCGCGCGCCGACGGCTACGAGATCCGCACTGCGGCGATCAAACACGGGATCCCCTCGATCACGACGATGACCGCGGCGACGGCGGCGGTACGGGCGATCGCCGCCGGCGGCGGGATCGACGACGAAGTGCGCAGCCTGCAGGAGATCCATCAGGAGGCCGCCTCCTCTGCTCTCGCGGGGCCGAAAAGGAATCAATGATGGATTCGGCCCCGCTTCCGCGTCCGGGGGCGGCCTCGCGCGCCCCGTTCGGTCGACGGCGATGTGAGGTGGCTTCGAATCGCGACTCGGGTGGCTACCGGGTCGTCTCGCTCGTCGATCGCGAGGGGCCGGAGCCGGAGCCGGGGCAGTTCTACATGCTCGCTGCGGCCACGGGCTGGGGCGCGCGGGACGGCCGCGCCTTTCTGCCGCGCGCGATCTCGGTCGCCGAGACCATGCCCGCCGCGGGGGGTGGGATCCGCCTCGACTTTCTCCTCGACGCGGTCGGCCCGGGCACCGGGCGGCTCTGCGACCTCGAGGCGGGGGAGGGGGTCTGGATCGTCGGGCCGCTCGGCAACGCCTTCGCCTCGCCGCGCGAGGTCGCGCCGGGCGCCGCCGGGGCGGTCCTGGTCGGCGGCGGGGTCGGGGGGGCGCCGCTGGCGCTGCAGCGCAAACGATTCGCCGAGCGCGGCATCGCCCACCGGGTCCTGCTCGGCTTCCGCGACCGCGCCCACACCGGCGGCCTCGACCTCTTCTGCGGCTCCTCCGGGGCGCTCTGCCCGGAGGTGAGGCTTGCCACCGAGGACGGCAGCCAGGGCGTCCAGGGGCGCGTCACGGACCTCCTGCTGCCGATCCTGGCCGGGGACGACGCGGCCTCGGGCGTCATCTACACCTGCGGGCCGCCGGCGATGCTGGAGGCGATCAGGGCGCTCTGCGCCGAGCACGGCGTCAGCTGCGAGCTGGCGCTCGAGTCGCCGATGGCCTGCGGCTTCGGCGCCTGCTTCGGCTGCGCGGTGCCGAAACCGGGGGGCGGCTTCCTGCGCCTCTGCATCGACGGCCCGGTCCTGCGCGGCGACGCGGTCGAGGAGGTGAGCCACGCGTATGCCTGAACTTTGCGGGATCGAGCTCGCCACGCCGGTGATCAACGCCTCGGGCACCTACGACGCGATCGCCGCGCGGCAGGCCTTCGGCGACGCGCTGCTGGAGGACTTCCCCTTCGCCGCCTTCGTCTCGAAGACGATCACGCCCGAGCCGCGCGCCGGCAATCCGCCGCGGCGGATCTGGGAGACGCCCGCCGGGATGATCAACTCGATCGGCCTGCCGAACAAGGGGCTGGAGGGATTCCTCGCCGAGGACCTGCCGCGGCTCGCCGAACTGCCGGTGCCGCTGATCGTCTCGGTGATGGCGACCACGCGCGAGGACTTCGCCCGCTGCATCGAGCGCGTCGCCCGCCGTCGCGAGGTCGCCGCGATCGAGCTGAACATCTCCTGCCCCAACGTCCACTCGGGGCTGATCGTCGGCGAGAACCCGAGCGAGACCGAGGCGCTGCTGGACGCCCTGCGGCCGCTGACCGAGAAGCCGCTGATCGTGAAGCTGACGCCGAACACCGCCGACCCGGCGAGCGTCGCCGCGGGGGCGGAGCGGGGCGGCGCCGACGCGGTCTCGCTGATCAACACGCTGAAGGGGACGGCGATCGATCCGGTGACCGGAGCCCCCGCGCTCGGCAACGGGTACGGCGGCCTCTCGGGGCCGGCGGTGCGGCCGGTGGCGCTCGAGCAGCTGCGCTCCGTTCGCGCCCGGGTCGAGCTGCCGATCGTCGGCATGGGCGGGATCTCGAGCGGCGCCGACGCGGCCGAATTCCTCGCCCTCGGCGCCGCGGTGGTCGCAGTCGGGACCGAGAGCTTCCGCGATCCGCGGGCCGGCTCGCGGATCGCGACGGAACTGGAGTCATCACTCCTCTCTGAGCGCTCTGCCGAGCCTGTGCTGGACCTCGACTAGAGGTTGAGATGAATTTACGCGCAAATGGGTGAGGTCGGCTTGCACGGCCATCACCCGCGGCTATACTCGCCGCCGCATGACGACCTCTTCAGTGAAGACCTCCCTCGCGGCCCCGGAAAGGTCCCTCGACCAGAGGATGGAGGCGCTGAAGCGAGCGAACGACATTCGCACCGCTCGCGCCAAACTGAAGAAGGATCTGAAGGCGAGCCGCGCGAGCATCCACGCGATCCTGCTCGACCCGCCCGAGTACGTGATGACCGCGAAGGTCTTCGACATGCTCCTCGCCGTCCCCAAGTACGGCCGCGTCAAGACGAACCGGATCCTCAACCAGTGCCGGATCTCACCGTCGAAGACGATCGGCGGTCTCAGCGAGCGTCAGCGCACCGAGCTCGTCTCGCTCCTCCGTCGCTAGTCGGTTCGACCGACCGCTTCGTAAGACTCCGCCGCCGATGAGCGGTGAGGAGGCAAAGGTGTTCGTGATCACGGGACCCTCCGGAGTGGGCAAGGGCACGCTGATCAAGATGCTGCGTGAGCGGGTCCCCGATCTCGCCCTCTCGGTATCGGCGACCACCCGGCAGCCCCGCGAGGGCGAGGAGGACGGCGTCGATTACCACTTCCTCACCGAGGACCAGTTCCAGGAGCGGATCGCGGCGAAAGACTTCCTCGAGTTCGCCAGCTACTCCGGCAACCACTACGGCACCCTGAACTCCGAGCTCGACCGCTGCCTCGCCAAGGGCCGTTCCGTAGTCCTCGAGATCGAGGTGCAAGGAGCCACCCAGGTGCGCGCCGCCCGCCCCGACTCGGTCCAGATCTTCATCGCCCCGCCCGACCCGGCCGTCCTCCGCGAACGCCTCACCGGCCGCGGCACCGACTCCGCCGAGGCGATCGACAAACGCCTGAAGGTCGCCGAACAGGAGCTCGGCGCCCAAGACGACTTCGACCACCGTGTGGTCAACGACGACCTCGAGGCGGCGGCGAACGAGCTGGAGTCGATTGTGCGGAGCTCGGTCGGGGGCTCTTAGGGGGGCAGGTAAGGGACGGCAAGGGACGCGGCCCTCTCATAGGCGGTCCGGGCAGGCTGTGACCGCCTATGAGAGGGCCGGGTCACGGGGGGAGGGAGAGGGCGCGGGTCCCGTGCGGGTCCCGGGGGAGATCCGTGAGGAAGGCGTCGGGAACGTCACGTCTCTTCAGGGAATACGTCACGCCTGTCGCAGGCCCCCTCGCTCCGTTCGCTGCTTGTACGGGTATGGCGAACAAGCAGCGAACGGAGGTCCGAGGCGGGCCCGGATCCCCCGCGGAAGACGCACGTCCGGGCGACGTCCCCCGCATCTCCCTCGAGGAAGGGAGGAGATCGTCACGCCCGCGACCCTCCCGCCGCCCCATCCCCCGGTGCGTTCGCACTTTCC
>MKSH01000219.1:5079-9303 GCA_001898095.1 Solirubrobacterales bacterium 70-9
GCCCGGGTCGCCTCCGAGACGCCCGGGACGGCCGGTCCCCCGCCGCAAGGCCTCCGGATCGCGCCGCCCGTCCCCGGCCGCAGGCCCTCCGAAGCGCGGCGTCTCGGGTGGCCGCTCGTCTACACTCCTTCGCCGATGATCAAACCACGCGTAGACAAGCTTCTCGACCACGCCGATTCGCATTATGCCGCTGTTGTTGTCGCGGCCAAGCGGGCGCGGCAGATCAACAGCTACTTCCACAACCTCGGCGAGGGTGGATTCGGCGAGTACCCGCCCCCGATGGTGGAGACCAACGCCGAGGGCAACTACCTCACGATGTCGCTGGAAGAGCTGGCCGAGGGCAAACTCAAATACGAGTACCGCAGCTAGGCGCGTAGCGCCCGGCTCGTAAGGAGCTCTTATATGGCCCGGTTGTTGCTGGGTGTGAGCGGCGGGATCGCGGCCTACAAGTCGCTCGAGTTCGCGCGCCTCGCAACGCTGGCCGGGCACGGCGTCCGCGTCCTGATGACGCCGAATGCCGAGCGCTTCGTCGGCGCCGCCTCCTTCGAGGGGATCGTCGGTGCGCCCGTGCTCACCTCCGAGTTCGAGCGCGATCCGATGCGCGGCGCCTTCCCGGGCGAACCGGAGGAGGGCGGTCACGATCCGATCGGCCACCTCGAGCTGGTCGCCAACTGCGATGCCTTCCTCGTCGCCCCGGCCTCGGCCAACACGGTCGCCAAGCTGGCGGGCGGCTTCGCCGACTCGATGCTGACCACGTCCTTCCTCGCCTGCACGGCGCCGCGCCTGATCGCCCCGGCGATGAACGACCGGATGTACGCCGACGCGGCGACCCAGGCGAACCTGGCGACCCTGCGTGAGCGCGGCGTCGAGGTGATCGAGCCCGACGAGGGCCCCCTCGCCTCGCGCGGCGAGCACGGTCGCGGCCGACTCCCCGATCCCGAGCGGCTGTTGGCCGCGGTCGAGGCGCTGCTTGCAGGCGAGGCCTCGCGGCCCGCCGCGGGCGAGACGGCCGCGATCGAAACGGCGCTCCCCGATCTCGACGCCGGCCCCGAGCAACCAGACACCGGCACCGACCCGCTGCCGCCCGGTGAGCCCGGGCCCTGGGACGGGATGCGGGTGATCGTCACCGCCGGCGGCACGCGGGAGCCGATCGACGCGGTGCGCTTCATCGGCAACCGCTCCAGCGGTCGGATGGGCATGGCGCTCGCCGCCGCCGCGGCCCGGCGGGGGGCGGAGGTCACCCTCGTCGCCGCGAACGTCGCCCTGCCCGAGCCGGCCGGGGTGAAGCGGATCGACGTCGAGACCACCGGCGAGCTCGCCCACGAGACGATCGAACGCTTCGAGACCCAGCACGTGCTGCTGATGGCCGCCGCGCCCGCCGACTTCCGCACCGAGCCGGTCACCGGCAAGATCAAGCGCCAGGACAGCCTCAACCTGAACCTGCAGCCGACCGAAGACATCCTCGCCGCGATCGCGGTCCAGAAAGGCGACAACCAGACCGTGGTCGGCTTCGCCGCCGAGCACGGTGGCGAGGCGATCGACCGCGCCCGGGCCAAGCTCACCCGCAAGGGCGCCGACATGATCGTCCTCAACGACGTCTCCGACCCGCGGATCGGCTTCGAGAGCGTCGAGAACGAGGTGACGCTGGTCACCGCCGCCGACGAGGAGCTGGTCCCGCGCGCCTCCAAGGACGCCGTCGCCGACGCGATCCTGGACCGGGTCGACCGCCTTCGCGCCGCCCCGCAGTCGACCATCTAACCCAGCAAACAAGCCGTTTTCGTCGATTAGGCCGGCCAGCTATACTGGCCTCAAGCTTTTCTGTCCCTATCTGTATCGCGCAGTCGAGAAGTGGGCCTGGCCCGCTTTTTTTTACGCCCTTTACGCCCCGAGGCACTTGTGACCGACCTTCAGCAAGACATCCAAAGCCGCCTGTCCGAGCTCGACTCGGAAATCGACCTGCTCGCCGTCGAGCAGCCGGGCGGCGAGATGTTGCGGCTCTTCATCGATCACCCGGATGGGGTCGACCTGGCCCTCTGCGAACGGGTCACCCACCACCTCAACGACCTCCGCGTGGATTACGCGCTCGAGGTTTCCTCGCCCGGGGACAAGTACCGTCGTAAACGCGCGAGCAGCACCGCTTCCGAGACCAAGGAGTCGTCCCAGTGAGTAAAGAGATCGTCGACGCAGTCAAAGCGCTCGAGCAGGAGAAGGGAATCTCCGCCGACAAGTTGATGGACGCTCTCGAGGACGCGCTGCTCTCGGCCTACAAGAAGACCCCGGGGGCGGCGAAATACGCGCGCGTCGATCTCGACCACGAGACCGGCGACTTCCTCGTCTTCGAACTGATCCTGCCCGCCGAGCTGGAGGAGAAACTCCTCGCCGAAGCCGCCGAGCAGCAGGAATCGGAACCGGAAGTCGACCCCGAGACCGGCGAACTGAAAGAGCCGGAGGACCCCGAGCTCGACCCGGAGATGATCGCCCCTTACGAGGACCAGATCACGACCCGCGACGTGACCCCGGAAGACTTCGGCCGGATCGCCGCGCAGACCGCCAAGCAGGTCATCCTGCAGCGGATCCGCGAGGCCGAGCGGCAGATGATGTACGACGAGTACCAGGACCGCGTCGGCGAGCTGATCACCGGGATCATCCAGCAGTCGGACAAGCGCTACACGCTGGTCCAGCTGCGCGAGCGGGTCGAGGCGCTGCTGCCGAAGTCCGAGCAGGTCTACAACGAGCGCTACGACCACGGCATGCGGGTGAAGGCCGTGATCACCGACGTCTCCGACTCGACCAAAGGCCCGGCGATCGTCGTCTCGCGCCGCAGCCCGGAGCTGATCAAATCGCTGTTCGAGCTCGAGGTGCCGGAGATCGCCGACCGCCTCGTGGAAATCGTCGGCGTCGCCCGTGAGCCCGGCTACCGCTCGAAGATCGCCGTCGTCTCGCACGCCGACGGGGTGGACCCCGTGGGCGCCTGTGTCGGCCCGCGCGGCTCGCGCGTCCGCATGGTCGTCTCCGAGCTGCGCGGCGAGAAGATCGACATCATCCCCTACAACGAGGAGCCCGCCCGGTTCGTCGCCAAAGCGCTCTCTCCGGCTCGCGTCCGCGAGGTGATCGTCGACGACGACGAGCGCCAGGCGACGGTGATCGTGCCCGACGACCAGCTCTCGCTGGCGATCGGTCGCGACGGCCAGAATGCCCGCCTCGCCGCCCGCCTGACCGGCTGGCGCGTCGACATCAAGTCGGAGACCGAGTTCGCCTCCGAGGAAGCCGACGTCGAGTACGAGGGCGAAGAAACCTTCGACGGCCGCTGCATGGCGGTCCTCTCGAACGGCCGGCGCTGCCCGAACGCGGCGATCCCGGGCTCCACCTACTGCGGTCTGCCCCAGCACCAGGCGCTCTCGCGCTTCGACACCAGCCAGGTGGCGGTGCTCGGCGACCTCTCCGACGCCGAGGTGGAGATCCTCGCCGACCCGGATGGCGACCAGGGCCAGGTCGACGAGATCGTCGCCCGCGCGGCGGCAAACTTCGTCGAGGAAGCCGAAGAGGTCGCCGCCGAGGAGTCGGTGGTGGACGAGATCGTCGACGAGGCGATCGCCGAGGAGGAGGCCGAGGAGGCCGTCGAGGACCCGGTGGAGGCGGAGCTGGCAGAGGAGGCCGCCGATGAGGCGGCGATCGAGGCCGAAGAGGGAACCAACGGCGCCGGCGAGGCGACCACGGAGGCTGCCGGCGAGCCGGTGGCCGAGGAGGCTGAGCAGGCCTAGTGGCTCCTCCCGCGGATTCCGACACCCGTCTGGCGGCTGCAAACCGGCACTCGCCTTTGTCCTCGGGCGGCCAGATAGCAACCGCTATCAGGCCGCCCTGCGTTCGCGGCGAGCTTGGTTTTCGCTCGCCATCCGGATGCCGGACCCAGAGGAGGAGCCACTAGTGGCAAAGAAGCGGGTTCACGAGATCGCGAAAGCGAACAACGTCTCCTCGAAAGAAGTCCTGGCAGCGCTGAAAGCGGCCGGGATCGAGGCCAAAGCAGCCGCCTCGAACGTCGACGAGGCCGACGCGCAGCGCGCGCTCGCCGCCGCCGCGAACGGGGGTGGCGGCACCGCCACCCAGGCCCCGCCGAAGGCGAAAGAGGCCCCGGCCGAAGGCGCGCCCGCGGCGCAGGCCGAGGCAGCGGCGAAAGCCGCCCCGAAAGCCGAGGCAGCGCAGCAGGGCGACGCCGCCAAACCGGCG
>MKSH01000219.1:9421-11843 GCA_001898095.1 Solirubrobacterales bacterium 70-9
CGCGACCAGATGGGCGGCCCGCCGCCGCAGCGACCGCCGCGCCGCCGCGGCGGTCGTCGTCGTCGCCCGCTGCTGGAGGAGCCGCCGCTCGGCCCGCAGACCCCGGCCGAGCCCGAGGCGACCAAGGTCAACTCCGGCGCCACGGTGCGCGAGCTGGGTGAGGCCCTCGGCCTCGCCCCGGCCGAGGTGATCAAAAAACTGATGATGATGGGCGAGATGGCGACGCTCACCCAGACGCTCACCGACGAGTCGATCCGGGCGATCGCCGACGAGTACGACCGCAAGATCGAGATCGTCCGCGCCGCCGACGAGGAGCCCGAGGAACCGGAGTTCGAGGACGCCGAAGAGGACCTGGTCGACCGCCCGCCGGTGGTCACGATCATGGGCCACGTCGACCACGGCAAGACCTCGCTGCTGGACGCGATCCGCGAGACCGAGGTCGCCGCGGGCGAGGCCGGCGGCATCACCCAGCACATCGGCGCCTACCAGGTGCACCACGAGGACAAGACGATCACCTTCCTCGACACGCCGGGCCACGCTGCCTTCACCGCGATGCGCGCCCGTGGCGCCAAGGTCACCGATGTCGTGGTCGTCGTGGTCGCCGCCGACGATGGCGTCATGCCGCAGACCAAAGAGGCGATCGACCACGCCCGCGCAGCCGACGTGCCGATGCTCGTCGCGGTCAACAAGATCGACAAAGAGGGAGCCAATCCGGAACGGGTCCGCACCGAGCTCGCCCAGGAGAACATCACCCCGGAGGAATGGGGTGGGGACGTGATCTTCTGCGATGTCTCGGCGAAGTCCCACGAGGGGCTCGACAACCTGCTCGAGAGCATCCTGCTGGTCACCGAGCTGGAGGAGCTCGCCGCCAATCCCGACGCACCCGCCTCCGGCAACGTGATCGAGTCCCAGCTCGACCCCGGCCGTGGCCCGGTCGTCACCGTGCTGGTCGCCCGCGGCACGCTCCGCGTCGGCGACTCGCTGGTCGCCGGCCCGCAGTGGGGCCGCGTTCGCGCGATGCACGACTTCCGCGGCGAGGTGGTCCAGGAGGCCGTGCCGGGGATGCCGGTCGAGGTGCTCGGCTTCGACGGCGTCGCCGATGCCGGCGAGTTCGTCCAGACGGTCGACAACGACCGCGAAGCTCGGCGCCAGGCCCAGGAGCGCGCGGACCGGCTCCAGCGCGAGCAGCGGGCCCGCCGCAACGCCCGCAAAGTCAGTCTCGACGAGGTCTTCAAGCGCGCCCAGGCAGGCGACATCAAGGAGCTCAACATCGTGCTCAAGGCGGACGTCGCCGGTTCCCTGGAGGCGCTCCAGGATGAGCTCGCGAAAGTGCCGCAGGAACGCGTCGCGATCAACATCATCCACTCGCAGACCGGTGGCATCAACGAGTCCGACGTGATGCTGGCCTCGGCTTCCGAGGCGATCATCATCGGCTTCAACGTCCGCCCGCTGGCCGACGCCCGCCGGGCCGCCTCGCGCGAGGGCGTCGACATCCGCACCTACTCGGTCATCTACAAAATCACCGAAGACCTGCGCAACGCGATGGAGGGCCTGCTGGACTCGCTCGAGGTCGAGGAGACGGTCGGCGAGGTCGTCGTCAAGGAGACCTTCAAAGCCTCCAAAGTCGGCCGCATCGCCGGTTGTCAGGTGGCCGAGGGCAAGGCCGTCCGCGCCGCCAGCGTGCGCCTGCTGCGCGAAGGCACCGTCGTCTGGACCGGCAAACTCGCCTCGCTGCGTCGCTTCAAAGACGATGTCAACGAGGTCGACGAGGGGCAGGAGTGCGGCATCGTGCTGGAGGGTTACGCGGACGTCAAAGAGGGCGACGTGATCGAGTTCTTCCAGACCAAACAGGTCGAGCAGACCCTCGAGTAGGGACCAGCCATGGCCGGCGCTCGTATGCGGCGGGTCGACGAGGCACTGCGTGAGGTCGTCGCCGCCGCCGCCTCGGAACTGTCCGATCCTCGTCTCGGATTCGTCACGGTGACGGGGGTGGAGACGAGCCCGGACCTGCGTACCGCGAAGGTTTTTGTGAGCGTTCTGGGCGACGAAACCGAGCGCGACGCTACGCTGGATGCCTTGCGTTCCTCCCACGGGGTGCTCCAGTCGCGGATCGCGGCGGAGACCAGGATGAAGCGAACTCCCACCTTGACCTTCCACTACGACGACACGATCGAGAAGGGCGTGCGGATCTCCCGGCTGCTCGACGACGGCGAGGTGGACGACCGATGAGCGACCTCTCGACCACGACCCCCGCCTCGACATCGGCCGACAGCACCCTCTCCGACCTGGAGGCGATGGTCGCCGAGCTGCGCGCCCACGACCGCTTCCTGCTGACCGCCCACGAGGGCCCCGACGGCGACGCGCTCGGCTCGCTGCTCGGCATGCACCAGCTGCTGAAGAAGCTCGGCAAGGACTCGGTGAT
>MKSH01000219.1:11924-12438 GCA_001898095.1 Solirubrobacterales bacterium 70-9
TCGACTTCCTCACCGGCGGCGACCACCGCATCCTCAACATCGACCACCACCACGACAACACCCGCTTCGGCGATATCGACCTGGTGGTCCCCTCGGCCTCCTGCACGGCCGAGATCGTCTACGACATCGCCCACCTGATGGGCGTCCCGGTCGACGCCGAGATGGCGATGCCGCTCTACGTCGGGCTGATCACCGACACCGGCAAATTCATGTACGAGAACACCAACGCCCACACCCACCGGGTGGCGGCCGAGCTGATCGACGCCGGGGTCGACGTCGACGACACCTACCGGCGACTCTACGAGCACGTGCCGATCGAGAAGCTGCGGCTGGTCGCGCGGGCGCTGGAGAAGATCGAGCGCCACTGCGACAACCGTCTGGTGACCAGCTACATCACCGCCGAGGACTACGCCGCCACCGGCTCCGGCGAGGAGATGACCGAGGGCGTGATCGACCACCTGCGCTCGATCGACGGGATCAAGGTCGCCGCCGTGATCCGTGACCTCGGCAACCG
>MKSH01000219.1:12483-13642 GCA_001898095.1 Solirubrobacterales bacterium 70-9
CGTCGACGTCTCCGCGATCGCCCGCAAGCAGGGGGGAGGCGGCCACAAACGCGCCGCCGGCTTCTCCACCGACGACGACCTGCCGACGCTCGTCGACTTCCTCTGCGGCGAGGTCACCGCCCAGCTCGGCGACTGATGCGCAAGACGTGGAGCCGGGGACGCCTCTACTTGACCACTCGCTTCAGCGGGTATCGTTGAGACGTAGCCTGTATCTGAGCGATGAGGCTCGCTCAAACCGTGGCTCAGCCGCTGATGGCCTCTGCCCCCAGGATCTTTCGACCCGAGGAGGACAGGATGGCCATCAGCTCAATTGACAAGAACCAGCCGCAGACGGAGCCCGGCCGGGAGTCCGCCGGCCGCGACGGTCAGGGCCTGGGCGCGGATTTCGCCAGCGTCCTCTTCGGCCCCCGGGGGACGCCGCCGGACCTCGAGCAGGTCGAGGCGCCCGAGTGCCTGCATGACCTCAACCTCGACCAGGTGATCGGGCAGATCACCGGCTCTCGCGAGGGCTACCGGCTTCTCCCCTTCTTCTGGGCGCCGCTCGACGACGGCGAGACGATCGCCTTCCGCCACGAAGTGCTGCGCGACCTCGAAGAGGCCGACGTGCGGCGGCGGATCGACGCCTTCGCCGCCGGCATGGGCCGCATGCGCGCCAACCTGAAGCGCGCCGCCGACGCCCGCTACGAGAAGCAGCGGGACACCTGGCTCCTACAGGCGGTCGGCTGCTATTGCGAGGCGGTGAAGCGGCTCGCCGCCGAGCTGGAGGAGGCGGGGCCGGCCTCCGCCGGCCTGCGCTCGCTCGGCGGCTACCTCGACGGGTTCGCGCGGGCGCCCGGGTTTGCCGACCTCGACGCAGAGCAGCAACGGGTCGCCGCGGCCCTTGCCGCGATCGACTATACGATCGAGATCAGGGGCGACCGGGTCCGCGTCGACTCCAACCGGGAGGAGGCCGACTACGGCGAGGAGATCCACGCCTCCTTCGAGCGCTTCCGCCAGGGGAAGGTGGACAACTACCGCTTCCGCTACGACCGCGACCCGGCGATGAACCACATCGAGGCGCAGATCCTCGACCTGGTCGCGAAGCTCAATCCCGAGCCGTTCGCCGATCTGGCCGCCTTCCGCGAGCGCAACACCGACTTCCTCGACGCGACGCTCGAGC
>MKSH01000220.1:0-612 GCA_001898095.1 Solirubrobacterales bacterium 70-9
TGGCGGTATAGGAAGCGTTGGCCACGCCGCCTGCCTCATCCCACAACTTGTTGAACAGCTTGTAGGTTTCGGTGCCGGTCGGCGAGCCGCCGGCGACGCCATAGGCTCCCTCGAGCGCTTCTGCCGGGATGTTCTCCGGAACATTGGCGAAGGACAACGCATCCGCCACGAAGACCTTCTTTGCATCGAACTTTCCGGTCCGCACCAGCGCTGCGCCGAACTTGGCGTAGGTTTCCGGATAGTCGATGACCACATAGGCATCGGGATTGTCAGCCACGACCTGGCCGGCCTCGGAATCGAAGCTCTGCTGCTGGGGATCGAACGACACGGTCGTCGTAATCGTACCGCCGGTTGCTTTCCAATCCGTGGTGAAGCTCTTCGAGAGGGCATCGCCGTAGGGCTCGTTGCGGAACACGATCGCGACGGACTTGCCCTTGCCGACGTGATTTTCGATTGCCTGCACCAGCGCTTTCGACTGGAGATCGTCGGCGGCCACGGTGCGGTAGATCGTGCCGTCGTCCTTGACGGTGCGCAGCCTGGTGCTGGATGCGAGCGGCCAGAGCGTGATCTTGCGCTGCATGGTTATGCCATTGAGCACGGAGATCGATTCCG
>MKSH01000220.1:624-795 GCA_001898095.1 Solirubrobacterales bacterium 70-9
GTGCGCGCCGCCGAAAGGGCAGCCTGCGGATCTCCCTGCGCGTCGGCGGTGACGACACCCACCTTGATGGTCGCGCCTGCATCCTTGGCAGCCTTGTTGGCGACTTCAGCGGCGAGGTTGGTAGCCTTTTCGGCCGGCGGCCCGATTTCGGACAAGGGGCCGGATGCTTCA
>MKSH01000220.1:904-1405 GCA_001898095.1 Solirubrobacterales bacterium 70-9
ACGACATTGCCAATCTCCGTCACACGAAAAAGTTGGTTGATTTACGAGGCTACTGAGCGTTCAGTAATGAAGCTTGAATGACGGTTTTTAGTCAAGCGATTGGCTTGCCCTTTTTTTCAAATATTTTAGGACAGCGTTGCGCCGAGCCAGTCGGGGAGAAAATATGAGGCAGTCAGGACCGGCTCCCAGCCAGACGCGGGACCTTACGATCGCGTCGGCGAGCCCGGACAAGGTCGTGGGTCTCTTCACCGCCACGATGAGCGGTTCGGGCGGTTCGCTGTTGGGGATTCTGACCGGCTTCGCCGTTCAACTCGCCAGAACGGGAACCATGCTCGCGCTGGCGTCCTCCCAGGCGGTTGAGGAAACCGACTGCCATGCGAGGATTTTTGTCCGTGAGCCGGTTGGTACCCTGCAGGGAGAAGCGGTCCTGTTGCACGCGACCGAGACGACAGCCAATTGGCGGGTGACGATTCAAGATGAAGGCGGCAAGCGGGTTTCGGA
>MKSH01000221.1:0-350 GCA_001898095.1 Solirubrobacterales bacterium 70-9
GTCTGCTCGGCTATCTGGACGCGCTGAGAGCGCATGGCATCCCTGTCCGACCGGAACTCGTCCTCTCATCCGCGTACGACGCGGAATCCGCGCGCGCAGCGGTAGCGGAGGCGATGCGAGACCGGCAATTCACGGCGCTGTACTGCACGGACTCCACGCTCACCCTCGGCGCCTACACGCAGGTGGTGGACAGTGGCGTCCAGCTTCCGAACGCTTTCTCGTTCCTCGGCTTCGACGACCAGGAGTGGACGACGCTGGTACGCCCTGCTGTGACGGTGATCGATCAGCCGCGCTACCGACTGGGTGCGGCGACCGCGAACATACTGATCGCTCGCATCCGAGGCCTCGGC
>MKSH01000221.1:690-1298 GCA_001898095.1 Solirubrobacterales bacterium 70-9
TCGCCTTCACCCCCGGATCCGTCCCTCAGCTCATACGCTTCCACGACCAGAGGGTATTCGGCTTCGAGTGCCTCGACCGGCAGGTTGGACGTATTGGTCATGTGGACCTGAACGCCGTCCAGTCCGTCCTTGTTGTAGCGCGCTCCGGAACCGCCGCCGATGGTCTCCAGGTAGACGAAGTCACGCCCGCGCGTCGCGTCATAGCCTGAGAAGTGGACGCCCGTGACGGCCCCGTTCGAGGCGGCGGTGACACGGGTCGGAAGTGCTTCGACGAGGGCGCCCTGGATGAGATCGACCACGCGCTGACACGTCTCGATGCGGCCGTTCACCGCGGCGGGCGCCTTGCAGTTCAGGATCGAGCCTTCGTCCGCCACGATGGTGACCGGGCGATACAGGCCGGCATTCGGAGCGATGTCTGGATCGATGAGCGTCTTGACCGTGTAGTAGACCGACGCGTAGAGGCCCGTCCACACGACGTTCACACTCGCTCGGACCTGGGCGGGGTTGCCACGGAAGTCGAAGTGCATCTCGTCTCCGGACACCGTGACCACCACTTTGAGCGTCAGTTCGTCGTCGAGCTCCGGCGCGTCGAACAGGTCCTCGAAGGG
>MKSH01000221.1:1437-5116 GCA_001898095.1 Solirubrobacterales bacterium 70-9
TGACAGTTGAGCAGGAAGACTTCGAGCAGCTCCTGTTGGAGCACACCTTCGCGGATGAGGTGCACCGGGGGGATCCGGATCGCCTCCTGGAAGATGTGGGCGTGCCCGCGGTCACCGAAGTCCGCGTGATGAGCGAGCGATGCCGCCCACGCATGCACCTGACCGTCCACGAAGATCGGCTCCGCGAGGACGATGTCCGGCAGATGAGAGCCACCCCCCGTGTACGGATCGTTCCCGATGAAGACGTCGCCCTCGCGGATCTCATCGTCATCGAAGCGGGCACGGATCCCGTCGACGATGCCCATGAGCGAGCCCAAGTGCATCGGGGAGCCGCCCTCGTCCTGGGCGATTGCGCGGCCCTCTGCATCGAACAAGCTCGCCGTGCAGTCGCGGCGCTCCTTGATGTTCGGTGAGAATGCGGCCTTGACCAGGGTCTCGCTCATCTCCTCCACAATGGTGGCGAGGGCGGAGCCCACCACCTCGACCAGCACAGGGTCGAGGGTGTTGTTGTCTGCGCTGCTCATTTCTCTCCTGTGTGGATGACGAGGTTTCTGAGGGTGTCCACTCTGCAGGTGTCGCCGGGAAGCAGGATCGTGGTCGTATCCATCTGCTCCACGATGGCTGGTCCCGAGATCTGGTTGCCCGGCTTGAGCAGCGATCGGTCGTAGACAGGGACGGAGATGTAACCGTCCGCAGGGACGAAGCACGTGGCACGGGTGCCGACGACGGCCGCCGTGGCATCCTCCCCCTCCAGCGCGTCTTCGCGAAGCTCGACATGAGCGGCGCGCCCGCTGGCCTCGAGCCGGAAGGTGACGGCCTCCAGACGTGCCTGGGGCGAGCGATAGCCGTAGACGCGCTCGTGCGCCTGGTGGAAGTCCTCGACGATCCGACCCACGAGGTGCTCATCCAGCGGGCCGTCAGGAAGTTCGACGGCGAGTTCGAAGTTCTGACCCGCGTAGCGCAGCTCGAGGCGACGCATGGTGCCCCGGTCGGCTTCCTCGATGCCTTCGTGCTCGAACCAGGCGTCCGCCTGCTTCTCCAACGGGGCGAAGCCCTTCTGCAACTCCGGGAGCGTGTCGACAGAGACGGGAGTGATCTGCGTGCGCATGAAGTCGGTGCGGACGTCCGTCATCAGCAGCCCCAGTGCGGACTGGGCACCCGGAACCTCGGGCACGACAATGGTGCGCATGCCCAGTTCCCGAGCGAGGCGGGAGGCATGGAGCGGTCCGGCGCCACCGAACGGCACGAGCGCATAGTCGCGAGGGTCATAGCCACGCTTGACAGACACGACCCGGATCGCGCGCGCCATGTTCGCGGTGACGACGCGAAGGATCCCGAGCGCCGCTTCCTCGATGCTCAGCCCGAGCGGCGTCGCGAGCCGTTCAACCGCCTTCACGGACGCCTGGCGGTCGATCTTCATCTGCCCGTTGAGGAGGTACTCCGGGTTCAGCATCTGCAGCACGACGTTCGCATCCGTGACGGCCGCCTCCTCGCCGTTGCCGTAGCAGGCCGGCCCAGGGAACGCACCCGCACTCTGCGGCCCGACCCGGAGGTGGTTGCCGCTGTCGATCCAGCCGATCGACCCGCCGCCGGCGCCCACGGTGTGGATGTCGAGCATAGGAGAGCGGATGGGGCGTCCGTCGAGCTCCATTCCCGCCGTGACCTTCGGACGACCTCCCTGGACCAGCGAAATGTCGCTGGAGGTGCCGCCCATGTCGAAGGTGATGATCTCCGGGAACCCTGCTCGCGCGCAGATCTCCGCCGCGCCGACGACGCCGGTGCTCGGTCCCGAGAGGACAAGCCGCACGGGGATGGCTTCCGCGGTCTGGAACGGGATGACTCCGCCGTTCGACTGAGTCACGTGGGGCACGACACGCAGCCCGTTCTCCGCCAGCGTGGCGCGCAGCCGCGCGAGGTATCGGTAGACGACGGGGCCGACGTACGAGTTGGTCGCGACAGTCGAGAGACGTTCGAACTCGCGGAACTCCGGCAACACGTCCGAGGAGAGCGAGACGTAAGCCTCGGGGTGCTCCTCCTGGATGATCTCGCCGACGCGCTGCTCATGATCCGCGAACAGGTAGCTGTACAGGAGGCACACGGCGATCGAGTCGACGCCGTCCTCCTTGAGGAACCTCACCGCGGCGCGGACCTCGTCCTCGTTGAGCGGGGTCTCCACGACACCGGTGTGGCGGACGCGTTCCGAGACCTCCAGACGGTGTCGGCGGGCGACGAAGGGCGTGGGCTTGTCGGCCTGCGCGTCGTACATGTCCGGTCGGCGGCCGCGACCCAACTCCAGCAGATCGCGGAACCCCTTCGTCGTGATGAGCCCCGTCTTGACGCCGCGCCCCGTGAGCAGAGCATTCGTGCCGACAGTGGTGCCGTGCGCGAAGTAGGACACTTCGCTGATCTGCCGGTCGCCGATCTGCGCCAGGAGCTCTTCGACACCCTGGATGATCGCCCGACCGGGGTCGTCCGGGGTGCTCGAGACCTTGCGGACATGCACCCGCCCGTCTACATCGTCGAACCCGCAGACGTCCGTGAACGTCCCTCCAGTATCGACTCCGATCCTCAAACTCACTTACTCACCTCTGCGTTAGCGTTCCCCGCGGCTCCTGGAGGCGCCGTCGGCTCGAAAGGGGTTCCGTATCCGTATGCTCCGTGCGCCATGCACACCTGTGCTGCGTGAGCGCTGGCCGAGGCGAGCACGCTTCGGCGGTCGCGCCCCGCGAGCAGCCCTACGAGCACGCTCGCGATGAACGCATCACCGGCACCGAGGGTGTCGATGACCTGCACCCGGTCGGCGTCTTGATGGATGGTCCACCTGGCGGACGCGAGGTATGCGCCCTCTTCGCCCTGGGTGACCAACGCGTAGGTGGCGCCACCGGCGACAGCATTCCGAGCGAGATCGCGGCTCTCCGCATCCGATCGGTGACTTGAGGAGAACGCCGCCAGATACAGATCCGGGAGGTAGGGCTCCGCGGTTTCGAGGGCGAAGCGGCTGCCGAAGTCGAACGACACCTTCGTTCTCTTGGCCATGGCGGCAACATGGGGCAGGAACGTGCCCGCATAGCCGGTGTGGGCCACGTCGAACTTCTCCATCGCGTCGAAGTGTTCGGCTGTGGGGTCGAAGGCGGCGACGTTCTTCTGCGCGCCGAGGAAGACCCGGTCGGTGCCGACGAGGTCGATGTCGGCGTACGCATTCGGCCCCTCGGCGACCGTCACCAGATCGACGGCCACCGATTCCTGCCGAAGACTCCGGAGTACCGTCTGACCGGCCTCGTCGTTGCCGACCACACCGAGGTAGGACGCGCTGGCGCCGAGTCGCGAGGCGAAGACCGCCACGTTGACGGCGTTCCCGCCCGGGAACATCATCCCCAGGGCTCTGTAGCGGTCGACGACATTGTCGCCGACACCAATCAGTCTCATCAGTAACTGACCTTGTACATGTAGCGGCGGACGGACGTGTCGTGACCGCGGCGAGCGGCAACGTGGTCGAGCACACGGCGCTCAGCGCTCATCAGTGCGATGACGCTGAGGTCGGGGCGGCTCTCTGCCGGGATGCCGGGAAGTGAGAGGGTCGCCGTGTCGACGACGCCGAGCTTCGACGTGTAGGTCTCCCCGAAGCGCACGACACGCTCACCGAGCTCGCGGCTGTCGTCTTCGGCCTGCAGCACGACGA
>MKSH01000221.1:5285-5715 GCA_001898095.1 Solirubrobacterales bacterium 70-9
GATATCGGCGACACGCTCGCCCGCGTCCGCAATCTCGTCCTTGACCGCACGGAGCGCACCCGGAAGAGCGGGGATGCCGGCACGCAGCTTCGCAGCGACATCCGTCGCCCCCGTGCGGTCGAGAAGCGCAGCCGCGATCTGCTCGTTGTGGACGAGCTTCGGCTCGGTGACGGTGATGGTGTCCGGGTAGTCGAGGTGAAGGTGCGAAGCCTCAGCGAGGCCGCTCTCCCCCTCGCGTGCGATTCCGACGACGGTCGCACCCTTCTCGCGCGCGAACTTCGCGGCAGCGACGGTCTCCGGCGTGTTGCCCGAGTGGGAGGCGGCGACGACGAGTGCATGCTCGTTCAGGCCGACGGGGTTGCGCGATGTGAGCTCGGCGCTCGTGATGCGCTGGGTCGTGAAGGCGGACGCATAGCGGTCGAGCAGATCG
>MKSH01000222.1:0-899 GCA_001898095.1 Solirubrobacterales bacterium 70-9
GACCTCCTCTACCTGCACCGGGTCGACAAGGAAGTTCCCATCGAGGAGACGGTGGGGGCGATGGGAGAGCTGGTGACGAAAGGGGTGGTGCGATTCATCGGCCTCTCCGAGGCGGCGCCGGCGACGATCCGCCGCGCCCACGCGACCCACGCGGTGAGCGCGCTGCAGTCGGAGTGGTCGCTGTGGGAGCGGGGGATCGAGGCGGCGGTGCTGCCGACCTGCCGTGAGCTGGGGATCGGCCTGGTGCCGTTCAGCCCGCTCGGTCGCGGCTTTCTCGCCGGGGCGGTGAAGGGCGAGGCCGACCTCGACCTCGACGACGCGCGCCGCCGCCTGCCGCGCTTTCAGGGCGAGCGGCTGATGCAGAACGTCGAGCTGCTCGATGCGTTGGAGACCGTCGCCGCGTCGCGCGAGGCGACCGCCGCGCAGGTGGCGCTCGCCTGGCTCCTCGCTCAGGGCGAGGACGTGGTGCCGATTCCCGGCACGCGCTCGCCGTCGCACCTGGAGGAGAACCTCGCCGCCGTCGATCTGGAGCTGACGGGGCAGGACCTCGCGACGCTGTCGCGGGCGCTGGCCCCCGGCGCCGCGGCCGGCGAGCGCTACCCGCCCGATTTCCTCGCCCGCCTAGACGTCGAACAAACCTAGAACTGGATACACATAGACTTACCGTCGATCTGTGGCCCGCGTGGGGTGGGCCCTGACCCGGAGGAGAACCTGTGAGCCGACTCATCGACCTCTCGATCCCGCTCGACAACGACATCCCGGCCGACCCGCCGTTCCAGCCGGTGGAGATCGATTACGTCGAGCACGACCAGGGTGCCACCGAGCTGGCCGGCGCCTTCCCCGGCCTCTCGGTCGACGAACTGCCCGACAGCAAGGGCTGGGCGGTCGAGCGGGTCCGC
>MKSH01000222.1:1032-5119 GCA_001898095.1 Solirubrobacterales bacterium 70-9
ACGGCCACGTCACGACTCCCGCCGAGATCGATGCCGAGCTGGAACGGATCGGCCACGAGCTGCAGCCCTTCGACATCGTCCTCTGTAACACCAAGGCGGGCGAGCGCTTCGGCGAGGAGGACTACGTCCACGCCGGTTGCGGCTTCGGCCGCGACGCCACCCTCCACCTTGCCGGACAGGGAGTGAAGATCGTCGGCACCGACGGCTGGTCCTGGGACGCCCCCTTCTCGGCGACCGCCAAACGCTACGCCGAGACCCACGACGCCTCGATCATCTGGGAGGGCCACAAGGCGGGCCGCGAGCTCGGCTACTGCCAGCTCGAGAAGCTCCACGGCCTCGAGCAGCTCCCCCCGACCGGCTTCACCGTGATCTGCTTCCCGGTCAAGATCACCGCCGCCTCCGCCGGCTGGACCCGCTGCGTCGCCGTCCTGCCGGACTGAAGGGGCAGGCCATCAACCTTGCTAGATCGGCTGGCTGAGCACGCGCCAGCTTTCGTCGGTGAGGGCGATCGGATCGGCGCCGGGGACCGGCCGCTGTTCCCACTCGCTCAGCTGGGCTGAGTTCTCGACGACCATCCGGCAGCGCTCGTAGCGGCGGCTCATGAATCGCTCGAATGCCGCCTCCACAGGGCCCTCGCCGGACAGCTCCTCCGCCAGCACGACTCCATCCTCGATCGCCATCCCGGCGCCGCTCGCGAGATTTGGGGTGGTGGTGTGGGCAGCGTCGCCGATCAGGATCGTTCGGCCTCGGTGCCAGGCAGGTTTCACCAGCAGCACCTCGAGTCGGCGCCAGATCACCTGAGACGGATCCGTGATCTGATCCCGAAGCACAGCGACAAAGCCGCGATAGTCGGCGAGGTGGGCACGCATCAGTTCGGGCAGGACCGCGTCGTCGGGTCGGTCATGACCCGCCCCGTTTTCGGTGAGCGCGATATAGAGCTGTCGCGGCGAGGTTGGAATGATCATGGCCTTGTTGTGCGGCCCGTACAGCATGTACACGGTTCCCTCTTGGAAGTTCGAGCCGAGCTCTGGTGGCCGGTCGACCATCGCCCGCCACAGTGCTTGACCGCTGGGACGAGGGGCGCCGAGCTCCGGGAAGATCAGCCGGCGCACACCGGAATAGGCTCCGTCGGCGCCGACGACGGCACGATATCTGGCGGACTCGCCGTCAGAGAAGGTGACGTCGACTGCGTTGTCATTTTCGTCGATCGCGTCGATCGTCAGACCGAGGCGAACCGGCACGCCCGCACGGCGCATTTCTTTGGCGAGGATGCCGTGAAAAGCGGGTCGACCTAACTCGATACAGGCTGGGTACTCATCTCCGGCCAGGCGCGGCAAATCGGTCACCGAAGTCGGGTTGCCAGCCTCGTCGCCGACGGCGAAATGGTAAAGGCCGGCACCTCCGGCGACCGCATCATCGATCAGATCGAGGCCTCGAAGCGCCCGCAAGGACGGCCCCATGAGCATCAGACCGGTGCCCAGCGGTTTCCATTCAGGCTGGATCTCGACCAGCTCGATCTCGACGCCGCGGGCGTGGAGAGCCACGGCGAGCGTCGATCCGGCGACGCCGGCGCCAACGATCAAGACGCGATTAGACCCCGTCTCCCTCACTCTGGCGCAGATAATATGTTAAGCCCACTCTGGATGTCAATCCTTCTATGGATGCAAACTGCCTATCGTGCTGCCAAGTTTGCGGGCGCGCCAGACTTCCTCGCCGAGTCCTCGCCGGGCCACTCGACCCGGTGCATGCCGAAGAGGGGGCGGAGGAGCCGGTCGCCCGCCGGGATCGTCTCGTCGTCGGGCCCGCAGGCGACCGAGAGGACGGAGTTGACGAGGAAGACCAGCTCGCCGCCGGGGCGCAGAAGGCGGGCGGCCTCGGGGTGGCTATGTGCTCGGGGAGGTCCTCGGCCATCGCTCCACCTCAGGGCGGGGCCGGCGGCCGCGCTGGTAGAGGAGGCCGAGCAGGGGAAGGGCGAGCGGAAAGCAGCCGTAGCCGGAGCCGAAGCCCGACCAGACGGTGGCGGCGGGGAAGCGGGCCGGGTCGAGGAGGCTCCAGGTGCCGATCGCGAGGACGCCGGCGAGCTCGACCGTGCAGGCGGCGGTGCCGACGAGCCACCAGCGGCGCCCGTCGTGGCGCAGGGCGACGGCGGCGAGGAGGTAGATCGCCGCGCTCGCCGCGGAGAGGGCGAAGGCGAGCGGCGCGGCGTCGAATTCGGTGGCGATCTGGACCGCCGAGCGGGCGCCCGCGGCGAGCGCCATGAAGGCGTACGCGGCGGTGAGGGCCCGTCCCCAGCCGGCGTTGCCGGAGTCGGTGCGGCGCGGTCGCGGGGCGCGGCCGGGACGGAGCAGGCGCCTCACGCGGTCGCCTTCGCGCGGAGGACGACTATTGCGAGGGCGACCAGGGCCACGGCGAGCGGGGCGGGGGCGAGGTTGCCGTCGCGGTCGCGGGCGAGCAGGAGGCCGAGGGGGAGGAGGACCACTGAGGCGACCAGGTATCCGCCGTGGACCGCGGCGTCACCGCTCTGGTCGAGCTTCGAGGACCCGATCGCGGCGCCGGTGATGAGGGCGACCTCGAGCAGCGCCCCGCCGAGCACCAGGTAGGGGCTGGGCCGGCGCCGTGCGATCGCGTCGCCCAGCGCCCAGACCGCGAGGAAGCCGCAGTAGAGCGCCGCGGTCGTCGCCGCCCGCCCGGTCACGCCTCGGCTCCCGCGGGCACGCCGACCGGGGCGCCGCCGGAGCCGCTCCCGTCGTCGTCGTCCCCGCGTCCCCGCGCCTTCCGCCGGCCCATGCGTTTGCGCATCACCCAGGTCACCGTGCCGGTGAACGCCAGCAGCAGCGGGGTCAGGCCGAAAGCGATCCAACCGAGCCGCGGGATCCAGCCGACCAGCGTCCCCATGTGGATCGCCCCGGCCCAGTTCTGCATGAAGTTGTTGGTGACGGTGTCGTTGGCGGGGTTGGGGAAGTACTGGTGCGCATCGCCGCTGTAGCGATCGACGAAGACGCCGTAGTTGCCCGGGTAGTCGCCGTAGGCGTAGGTGTCGACGCCGTGCGCGAACCAGAGTTCGTAGTAGGAGGTCTTTTCGCTCATTTCCGGCTGGGTGACCGAGATCAGGGTCGAGCCGGAGGGGACCGCGGTGCGGGCGTCGGCGATCGCCTCGCTCATCGTCACCCCGGGGCCGGACCCCGGCTTCGATTCGAATTCGTAGATCGAGTCGGGCGCCGCCGAGCCGGGGGTGACGGCGTAGAAGGCGCCTTCGGTCTGCTTCGGCAGCTCGAAGTTGATCCCGGTCAGCGCCCAGATCGCCAGCGCCGGCAGGGCGACGAAGCCGACCACCTTGTGCAGGTCGTAGTTGAGCTTGTACTGGCCGCGGCCACGGCGCACCTTCAGCCCGCGCTTCAGCTTGTCCTTGCCCTTCGGCCACCAGAGGACGATCCCGGTGACGACGAGGATCAGCAGCAGGATCCCGGAGACGGCGAGGATGAAGCCGCCCCAGTTGCCTTCGTTGCCGAGCGTCAGGTCAAATCCCCAGATCTGCGCGGGCTTGGCGAGGAAGCCGACGTATCCCGACATTTCTTCGCAGGTGAGGCCGCACTCGTGGAGGTTGGCGATGAACGCCATCACCCCGTGTTCGCGGTTGATCGTGCCGAGCAGCCTGCCGTCGGTGTCGTCGACGCGGGCGACGTCGCCGGTCGCGGGCGAGTGGACCTCCCAGGCGCCGCGATTGTCGTAGATGAAGGTTCCGGTCGTGTCGAAATCGGGCAGTTCTTTGTGGACGACGGCCAGCGCTTCGCCCGGCGCCAGCTTGGTCGGGCCGCTCGCGGTGTCGTAGAGCGAGGGGTGGGTGACCTGCTCGATCTCGGGATCCAGCACCAAGACCACGCCGGAGAGGACGACCACCAGGAGCAGCAGGCCGAGCGAGAAGGAGCCCCAGCGGTGGGCTTTGGTGAGGAAGTGTCGCGTCCGGCGCATGAGAGTCTCCTGAGTGGTGTTAGGGTGCCCTAAGTCGACGAGGGCGCGGGCACCATACCTAATTCCGACGATCGCCGTCGGGAATCAGTTGCTCAGGTGGCTCAGGAGGCGCGGTTGC
>MKSH01000222.1:5176-5793 GCA_001898095.1 Solirubrobacterales bacterium 70-9
CCCGCCGGCGCTGCGGGCAGGGGAACTAGAGCTAGGTCTATAAATCCGGCTGTGATCCGGTCGGTTCCACGCGAGCGTCGCGTCGCGCTGCTCGTCGCCGGCTGTTTCTTCATGGAGATGCTGGACGGCACGATCGTCGTCACCGCGGCGCCCTCGATCGCCGACTCGCTGGGGGTCGCCTCGACCTCGGTCAGCCTCGTGATCAGCGCCTACCTGGTGACGCTCGCGGTGCTGATCCCGGCCAGCGGCTGGATGGCGGCGCGCTTCGGGGCGCGGCCGGTCTTCCTCGCGGCGATCGTGATCTTCACCGTCGCCTCGATCGGCTGCGCGGCGAGCACCAGCCTCACGGAGCTGGTCGCGATGCGGATCCTGCAGGGGATCGGCGGGGCGCTGATGGTGCCGGTCGGCCGGCAGGTGGTGCTGGCGAACACCGCCAAGGAGGAACTGATGCAGGTGATGTCGTTCCTCGTCTGGCCGGGGTTGATAGCGCCGGTCTTCGCGCCCCTGGTCGGCGGGTTGATCACCGACTACGCCAGCTGGCACTGGATCTTCCTGATCAACGTGCCGCTCGGCGCGCTCGCCTTCGTCGTCGCGACGCGGCTGATCGAGTCCACGCC
>MKSH01000222.1:5834-7253 GCA_001898095.1 Solirubrobacterales bacterium 70-9
CGAACCCGCAGTGGGTCGTGGCGGCGGCGATCGGGGCCGCCGGGGCGCTCTTCCTCTTCGCCGCGGTGCGCCACCTGCTCGCGGTCGAGCACCCGCTGGTCAACCTGCGCACGCTCCAGGTCGGCACCTTCCGCGCCTCCACCAGCGGCAGCGCGATCTTCTGGCTCGTCGTCGGTGCAGTTCCCTTCCTGCTGCCGCTGCTCTTCCAGGAAGCCTTCGGCTGGAGCCCGGTGAAGTCGGGCGCGGTCGTCCTCCTCGTCTTCGTCGGCAACGTCGGGATCAAGCCCGCGACCACCTTCCTCTACGGCCGCTTCGGCTTCCGCTCGATGCTGATCACGGCGACCGTCGGCCTCGCCGGCTCGATGGTCGCGCTCGCCTTCATCGACGAGGGCACCTGGCTGGTGGTGACCGGCTTCTTCGTCCTGGTCGGTGGCGTCGCCCGCTCGGTCGGGCTGACCGGCTACTCGACCCTCGCCTTCGCCGAGGTCCCCGAGCCGCTGATGCGCGACGCCAACATCCTCCAGGTGACGACCATGCAACTCTGCGCCGGCCTCGGCGCCGTGGTCGGCGCGGTGGCGCTGCGGATCGGCGGCGCCTTCGACGTCAGCTTCGCCCACGCCTTCTCGATCGCCTTCCTGATCCTCGCCGGCATCGCCCTGCTGGCGACGGTCGGGGCGCTGCGCCTCGACCGCACCGCCGGCGACGTTCTCCGCTCCCGCCACCGTCCGGGCGCGCCGAAGGAGGCCTGAGAACGTAACGGGACCGGCCGCTCCAACTGCCGGCCGGCCCCAATCGGGCCGCCCACCGAGGCGACCCGCAGTGCGTTCTCTTCAACTCCTGATTCGGCTTCGGGAGACCGAAACTTGAGCTCCGCAGAACGCTCTGCATTTTCCGGGTCAGGGCAGGGGTCAGGAGATGGTCTGGAATTCGACGACGCCGAAGCTGGCATGGCTCGGGAACGTTTTCGCGCAGTGCGCTGCGCAGGCGCCGGCCTGGAAGCCGGGTCCGGTCAGATCGACCGTGCCGAGCGTCGGGATTTCGACGCTGAGGTCGCCGGTCCAGCTTGCCGTCGTCGGCGATTCGAGCTCGAAGGCGGCGCTGCCGGTGAACGGTGCGGGCGGCGCGACCGTCGCTTCGATCGGCGTGCCGTTCGGCGCGGTGAGCGAGAACTGGCCCTTTTCCTGACCCAGGACACTTGTCGTGGCGAAGATCGACACCTTGCCCCGCTCGTGCGTGTAGGTGGCGCTGAAGTCGGTGATCGGGTTGCGGGTGCCGGGAAAGGTGAGGCCCGACCCCCACGCCTCGAACCTGAGCGAGCCGCCTGAGCCTTCATCGCGGCTGGCGGAGAGGAGTTCGATCCCGGCTTCTTCCGCAGTCACCGTGGGCGGCGCGGGCCGGCGCTTCGGTCGCGGACACACC
>MKSH01000222.1:7295-7877 GCA_001898095.1 Solirubrobacterales bacterium 70-9
TCGACCGTCGTGTAGCCGCCTTCGCCGCGGAGCTCGATCGTGCCGCGGAAGACGCCGAACAGGGTCGCCGACTTCCCCTCGGTCTTGCAATCCGGTTTGGTCACGTATTCGACCGGACGTTCGCCGGTCTGTTCGAAGCGGACGTCGACGCGGCCGAGGCCCGGCAATCTCGCCGCGATCCTCCCTCGCTCGGTCGCCCGGCCGATGGGGCCGGAGTAGGAGACTTCCTGGTGGTGGGGCCCGCGGGCGTAGAACCCGATGTGTCGTCGGTCGTTCTGCCCCGATCCCAGGATTGCCGTGATCTGGAGGCCCCAGCCGTTGGTCCCGCGCGCTTTGACGAAGGCGTAGCTCTTGGCAGGCCGCGCTTCGGTCGGCGCCGTCGCCGCTCGCGCCGCGCCCGCCGACGGCGCCCCGATCAGCGCTACCGCCAAGGCCAGCGCCGCGATCGATGCCGTACCCAGTCGACTCACGCCGCGAGTGTATGCATGGGCGTGCCGAATCGCTACGAAGGCGAACCGCGGCCGGTCCGGCCCCGTACCTATCCTTGCCGCGCCGCCGACAACGGCGGGAGCTTCGAAGAAA
>MKSH01000222.1:7916-8425 GCA_001898095.1 Solirubrobacterales bacterium 70-9
ATCAAACGGCTGGATCAGCTGCCGTTGTCAGCTTTGGCTGCCGAGGTGATGGCGAAGGCCTTCGGGCCGGGGGCCGAGTGGGAGGACCCCGAGGAAGAGGTGACGGTCGGCGGTCCCAACGTCGGGGCCGGGGCGACGGTAACCGGGATCGCCACCGAGATGGCTCCGGACGGCTCGACCAAAGGGGCCGACGATGCGACCCGGCTCCGACTGCAGCGGCTGGTCGCCGAGGCGGTGCAGGCGCTCGAGCACGCGGCCCTGATCCGTCCCCAGTCACACACTGCGATGAAGGGCCTCGACTACACGCCGACGCGCCTCGGGCGCACGGTGCTGGCAGCCGGCGCGGTGGCCGAGGTGGTCGGCGAAAACGGCGCCCAGGGCTGAGGGTCCGCGGGGTGGGGGGCGGGGGACGGCGCGATTCGCGGCCCGTGCGGCGGGGGACGGTCGCGTCCCGGGCGTCTCGCGGCGGTCCTGGCAGGCTGTGACCGCCGCGAGACGCCCGGAACGCG
>MKSH01000222.1:8607-10986 GCA_001898095.1 Solirubrobacterales bacterium 70-9
ACGGGACGCGCGCCCTCGCCCTCTCCCCGAGGGACGGCCCTCTCGTAGGCGGTCACAGCCTGCCCGGACCGCCTACGAGAGGGCCGGGTCCCTCACCCCGTCCCTCGCCTGCCCCGGCGGGCCGACGAGGTCGCCTCCCTAGTCTCCCTGGGTAGTTCACCCCAGTCGGAAGGAAAGTGTTTGAAGCTCGCGATCCACAACCCATCGTTCACCTATCCGGGCGGCCCCGAGAACATCGCGCCGGTCCTCGCGGCGACCGCCCGCGCCGCCGAGGAGGGCGGGGCCGACCAGTTCACGCTGATGGACCACTGGTTCCAGATCGGCCCGGTCGGTGCCCCGAACGAGCCGATGCTGGAGGGCTACACCGGCCTCGGCTACCTCGCCGGGCTGACCGAGCGGATGCGCCTCGGCCTCCTCGTCACCGGCGTCACCTACCGTCACCCGGGCCTGCTGGCGAAGACGGTGACGACGCTCGACGTGCTCTCCGGCGGCCGCGCCCAGCTCGGCATCGGCGCCGCCTGGTTCGAGGAGGAGCACGACGCCCTCGGCGTCCCCTACCCGCCGATCGCCGAGCGCTTCGAGCGGCTCGAGGAGGCGATCCAGATCTGCTTCCAGATGTGGAGCGACGACGACGGTCCTTATCAGGGCAAGCACTACGAGCTGGGCGAGACGATGTGCGTCCCGGCGCCGGTGCAGCAGCCGCGCCCGACCCTGATGATCGGCGGCTCGGGGGAGAAGAAGACGCTGCGGCTGGTCGCCCGGTACGGCGACGCCTGCAACCTCTTCGCTCCCGACCCGGCCACCGTCGCGCACAAACTCGAGGTGCTGAAAGGTCACTGCGAGGCCGAGGGCCGCGACTACGACGAGATCGAGAAGACGATCATCTACAGCGTCGTCAGCCCGGCCGACGAGCCCGACAAGTTCCTCGCCGTGATGGAGGAGATGGCGGCGGTCGGGATCGAGAAGGTCTGGGTCTCGAACACCAGACAGGAGGATCCGCCCGCCTGGGCCGACCAGGTCTGCGCGCAGACCGTGTCGAGGTTGGCCGAGCTGGACTAGTCTGGGCTGCTTGTCCCCGCTTGAGGTCCTTGCGGTCCTCGCCGCCGCTTTCGCCGCCGGCGGGATCAACGCGATAGTCGGCTCCGGTTCGCTGGTCACGTTCCCGGTGCTGCTGGCGGTCGGCTTCGCGCCGGTGACGGCGAACGTCTCCAACTCGGTCGGCCTGGTGTTCGGCAACGTCAGCGCCGCCTGGGGGTACCGGCGGGAGCTCGTCGGCCAGCGCGAGCGGGTGATCATGGGCGGCGTCGGGACCGCGGTCGGCGCGGTCACCGGCGGCGTCCTGCTGCTGACGCTGCCGGAAGGCGTCTTCGAAGCCGTGGTGCCGCTGTTGATCCTGCTCGCCTGCGGGCTGATGATCGCGCGGCCGAAACCGAAGCTCAGCCACGGCTCGCTCAGCCATCACCGCAAGCTGGCGCTGGTCGCGGTCGGCTTCGCGGTCGGCGTCTACGGCGGCTACTTCGGTGCCGCCCAGGGCGTGATCCTGCTCGCCGCCCTGCGCTTCCTCATCCCCGACCACCTACAGCGGCTGAACGGGCTGAAGAACGTGATGGTCGGGGTGGCGAACGGGGTCGCCGCGATCCTCTTCGTGATCGTCGCCCACGTCGCCTGGGACGCGGCGGCGCTGGTCGCCGTCGGCTCGGTCACCGGCGCCCAGGTCGGCGCCCGCTACGGCCGCCGGATCCCCGACCAGACGCTGCGCTGGACCGTGGTGACGGTCGGCGTCGTCGTCGCGATCGTGCTGATCGTGAAGTGAGCCTGCGCCGGGCGCTTAGCTCGAGGAGGTGCTCGACGCACTCGGGCGGGACGCGGTCGCGTCCTCGGAGGCCTCGGCGTCGAGGCGCGGCGGGTCGTCGTCCTCGCCTTTGATCCCGCGGCCGAAGTCGCGGATGCCCTTACCGAGCGAGCCGCCGACCTCGGGGATGCGCTTCGCCCCGAACAACAGCAGGACGATGACCAGAAGGATGCCGATCTCAAGCGGGCCGATGTTCATCGTGTATCCAAAGGTAGCAACGTGGTATCCGGATCGCAAACCGACTCTTTGTATCCATTCTGGGACTAGTAGTATCCACGGGCATGAGCCAGCCAGAGATTTCAGACGAGTCATTTCTGATCGACGGCGAGTGGATCGCCGCTGACGGACGCACCACCTTCGATGTCGTCGACCCGGCCGACGGGAAGGTCTTCGCGACCGCGGTCCAGGCCTCCAAGGCCGACGTCGACGCCGCCGTCGCCGCGGCCACCGCGGCGCACGAGGACGGTCGCTGGCGCGGCCTCGCCCCTGAAGATCGCGCCCGCGTCCTGATCCGGATCGCCGAGCTG
>MKSH01000222.1:11096-11684 GCA_001898095.1 Solirubrobacterales bacterium 70-9
GGTCGGGGTCGCTGCCCTGATCCTGCCCTGGAACTTCCCGATCATGACCGCCTGCTTCAAGATCGCCCCGGCGCTCGCCGCCGGCTGCACGGTGGTCGTGAAGCCCGCCGAGCAGACCCCGATGACCACCCTGCGGGTGGCCGCGATCTGCGAAGAGGCGGGGCTGCCGAAGGGCGTCCTCAACGTCGTCACCGGCGACGGTGAGGTGGGCGCCGCGCTGGCCGAGCACCCGGGCGTGAAGAACGTCTCCTTCACCGGCTCCACCGAGGTCGGCCGCCTGGTTATGTCGGCGGCGGCGCCGACCACCAAGCGACTGACCCTCGAGCTCGGCGGCAAGAACCCGAACATCATCTTCGAGGACGCCGACCTCGACGCCGCGACGGTCACCGCGATGCGTGCCTCCTTCGGTCACTCCGGCCAGATGTGCACGGCCGGCAGCCGGCTGATGGTGCAGCGCTCGATCCTCGACGAGATGCACGAGCGCCTCGCCGAGGCGGTCCGCAAGGTGCCGATGGGCAACGGGATGGACGGTGGGATCAGCGTCGGCCCGCTGGTCTCCGAGGAGCAGCGCGAACAGGTCCTCGGCTA
>MKSH01000222.1:11804-11931 GCA_001898095.1 Solirubrobacterales bacterium 70-9
CCTATGGGCTCGCCGCCGGGATCTGGACCAGCGACGTCACTCGCGCCCACCGCGTCGCCGCGAAGCTCGAGGTCGGCACGGTCTGGGTGAACACCTACAACATCTTCGATCCGGCGCTGTCCTACGG
>MKSH01000222.1:11950-12667 GCA_001898095.1 Solirubrobacterales bacterium 70-9
CTCGGGCGCGACCTCGGCGACGAGGCGCTGCTCGCCTTCACCGAGTCCAAGAGCGTCGTCATCGCCATCTGAGAAGGGAGACCGCCCCATGCCGATCCACACCGTCCTCGGTGAGCTCGACCCGGCCGATCTCGGCCCGACCTCGATGCACGAGCACGTCTTCTCCGACCTCCGACTCTGGGCCAAGACGGGCGACGACGGGATCAAGTGGGAGGGGCCGATCGGCCCCGAGGCGCAGGTGCACCTGCGCTGGAACGGCCTCCACACCCCGGACAACCTGATCCTTCACGACCCCGAGGTGGCGGTCGCCGAAATGGAGGCGGTGAAGCGGGCGGGCGGCGGCACGATCGTCGACCTGACCGTGGACGGGATGGGCCGCAGGGTCGCCGACCTGGTCGAGGTCTCGCGCCGCAGCGGGGTCCCGATCGCGATCGGCTGCGGCTACTACGTCGAGGAGATGCATCCGGAGGGGCTGGCGGCGATGGACGTCGACGCGATCGCGGCGACGATGCTGGACGAGCTCCGCGACGGGATCGAAGGCACCGGCGTGCGGCCGGCGCTGATCGGCGAGATCGGCACCAACCACCCGCCGACCGAGGCCGAGTGGAGGGTCGTCCGGGCGGCCGGCCGGGCCGGCGCCGAGTCGGGCGCGGCGGTCAACGTCCACCTCTCCTGGCGCGGCGCCGACGGCCTCGCGGTGACCGAGGCCCTGATCGA
>MKSH01000222.1:12724-16909 GCA_001898095.1 Solirubrobacterales bacterium 70-9
CGCGGGCGCGGAACCCGACCGACGTCGAGCGGCTGAAGTTCCTCGCCCGGCTGATCGAGGCCGGGCACGGCGAGCGGATCGTGATCGGCTGCGACATCTGGTCCCAGGGCAACCTGGTGCGCAACGGGGGCTGCGGCTACGAGCACCTCTTCCGCCGCGTCGCGCCGGCGCTCGAATGGGCCTGCGGCGCCGATGCCGCGACGGTGCAGAAGATCATGGTGGAGACGCCGCGGCGCCTCCTCGACAGGCCCTGATCCTGGCGCCCACCCGGCGATGATCGAGAGGCTCAGGAACCTCCCCGACGAGGACCTACACGTCACCCTGGTACTGGTCCTGACGCTCGGGACCGGTGCCGTCGACGCGGTCAGCTACTTCTCCCTCGACCACGTCTTCACCGCGAACATGTCCGGCAACATGGCGCTGCTGGGCATCGGCATCGCCAACGGGCTGGGGAGCGTTACCGGGAATATCTACGCCTTCGGCGGCTTCGTCCTCGGCTCGATCGCGGTCGGTCGCTTCATGCACGGCCACCGCGGCCCGTTCCTGCGCACGGCGCTGGAGGCGTTGATCGCCCAGCTGGCGATCTTCGTCGCGCTGACCGTGACCCTCGGCCTGGTCGACGTCGCTGCCGATGCGGCCTGGCGCTACGCCGTCTGCCTCGTGCTCGCGGCGGCGATGGGGATCCAGACCGGCGTCGCCCGTCACATGTCGGTCAAGGACGTGAACACGACGGTGGCGACGATGACGCTGCACGACCTCGCCGCCGCGTCGAAGCTCGCCGGCGGCGACTCGGTCCGCTGGAAGCGCCGGGCGGGCGTGGTGGTGGCGCTGCTCGCCGGGGCGGCGATCGGGATCGGCCTCGACAACACCGTCAGCTGGGGCGGGCTCGGCTTCACCTGCCTGACCACCCTCGGCGTGATCGCCGCCGTCGTCGCGGTGGAGCGGCGCGAGCCGACGATCGACTGAGGCGGCGGGCGGGTGGGACTCTCCAACGTCTACGGCGTGCCGGGCCTCGGCAAGCGCGGCCGGGCGCGGGTGATCGACGGCAAGGCGATCGCGAAGGCCGAACGCGAGGCGGTCGCGCTCGCGGTCGCGCGGCTGGTCGCGGCCGGCGGTCACGCGCCCGCCCTGGCGACCGTCCTGATCGGCGACGACCCCGCCTCCGCCGTCTACGTCGGCTCGAAGATCAAGGCCTGCGAGGAGGTCGGCCTCTCGAGCGTCCATCGCCACCTGCCCGCGGACGCATCGCGCGAGCAGGCGCTGGCGCTGATCGACGAGTTGAACTCCGACCCTCGGGTCAGCGGCATCCTCTGTCAACTGCCGGTCCCCGCCCATCTCGACGGGACCGAGCTGACCAACCGGATCGACCCGGGCAAGGACGTCGACGGCCTCACCGTCGCCAGTGCCGGCCGGCTGGCGCTCGGGCTTCCCGGCCTGCGGCCGTGCACCCCGGCGGGCGTGATGGCGATGCTCGAGCACGCCGAGGTGCGGCCGGCCGGCCGGGACACGATGGTGCTGGGCCGTTCCAACCTGTTCGGCAAGCCGATGGCGCAGATGCTGATCGCCGCCGATGCGACGGCGACCGTCTGCCACTCGCGCACCGCCGATCTGGCGGCGCGCTGTCGCGAGGCGGACGTCCTGATCGCCGCGGTCGGGCGCCCGCGGATGGTCAAGGGGAGCTGGATCAAGCCCGGGGCGACCGTGATCGACGTCGGCATCAACCGCGGCCCGGCGGGCCTGGTCGGCGACGTCGATTTCGAGGAGGCGGTCGCGGTCGCGGGTGCGATCAGCCCGGTGCCCGGCGGCGTCGGCCCGATGACGATCGCCCGCCTGCTGCGCAACACCCTGCAGGCAGCTCAGTCGAACGTCGACTGACGGTCGGGAGATCGTCCCGGCAGGCGCCCGATGGGTTAGAGGCCGAGATCAATTGGATACATATTGTGTAAGACCGCATACAGAACTGCTATGTTGCATACGAGATGCCCTGAGCCTGGGAAGCTCGGGCCGCATCGAAGCTGACCATTTCTGGGTGGATGGAGGAGCACGGTGTATCCGATGACAGCACGGCGCCGACCCGCTGATATCAGTCGCTCGGTCGGACTACTGGTGGTAACGGTTCTGATCGCCCTGATCTGCCTCACGGGCAGTGCAAGGGCGAGTGACGTGACTTCGATGACGGTCGAGCAGGCGCACACGGCGCTGGCCGACGGGAGTGTCACCTCGACCGCCCTGACGCGGGCGTACCTCAAGCGGATCGCTCGCTACGAGCCTTACTACAACGCTTTCACCGCGATGAACCGGAGGGCACTCGCCGAAGCCCGGGCGTCAGATGCGCGGCGCGCCAAGGGTCAGGCGCGGAGCTACATGGACGGCGTCCCGATCGTGGTCAAGGATTCGATCGACGTGGCCGGATTGCCCACCACCGGCGGCTGGCTCTCGGCGCAGGCCGGGGGCATCAACCTGGTCCCCGACCATGACGCGCCCGTCGTCGCGCGTCTGCGTCGCGGCGGGGCCATCGTCCTCGGGAAGACCAACCTGCCCGCCTTCTCCTTCGCCTACAACGCCAACGACAGCTGGGCGGGGCCGACCTTCAACGTGTTGAACCGACACTGGCTCCCGGGCGGATCCTCGACCGGTACCGCGACCGCGGTCGCGGCGGACTTCGCGACCTCGGGTCTCGGCGAGGAAACGGCCGGCTCGATCCAGGCACCCGCCGGGGCGCAGAGCCTGGTCGGCGTCAAGCCCACCTTCGGCCTCGTGCCGAACACCGGGTCGCAGCCACTGGGAGGGCCGACGCGTGACGTGTTGGGCCCGATCACGAAGACGGTCTCCGACGCGGCCGACATCTTGAACGTGATCTCCGGCTACACGCTGAAGGATCCGAAGACGACCGCCGCGATCGGGAACATCCCGGTCGGCGGGTACAAAAGCGATCTTTCGACGACCGCGCTCGCGGGGACGAGGATCGGCCTCTACGGCACGGGATGGAAGAAGGGCGGTCGCCTCAACCCGGCGACGACTGCGCTCTACGACGAAGCGATCAAGACGTTGGAAGCCCAAGGGGCGACCACGGTCGCCGATCCATTTGCGGGCAGCGGCTTCGCCTCGCTGGCGACCAAGGAACTCATCGGTCTGAAGTCGATGCCGTACGACTTCAACAATTACCTCAAGAACCTCGGACCCGGCGCCCGAGTCCACTCGCTGAAGGAACTCGACAAGGTGCTTGGTGTCAACATCTTCGGTCCCCGGGGACCGGCCCACCTGTTCGAGGAACTGTACCCCGAGATGATCCCCTCGGTGAAGAATCCGACCGTTCCACCGGATATCTCGAGCTTCGTCAGATCGCGCGAAAGTTACCTGCGGATCTTCAACCAGGTGATGGATGAAAACCACCTCGACGCTCTGGTGTTTCCGCAGACGACCCAGGCGTTGGGAAAACTGTGGGGAGAATCGATCGATCTGACGACGGTCTCCGCGATCAACGTCGCCGGGCTGCCTTTGGTGGTGATCCCGGCCGGCCACTATCCGAGCGGGAAGCCGTTCGCGCTCGTGTTCGTCGGCAAGCTCTGGAGCGAGGCTCGGTTGATCGGCTACGCCTACGACTACGAACAGGCCGCGCCTGGCCGCATCGTGCGCAAGCACCTCGAAACCACTCCCGGTCCGAGGCACCCGAAGAAGAAGTAAGTGACCATCAAGTGACCATCCGAGAGCTGAGGCCGGGGGGTCGACTCCGTACGTGATCCCGGTCTTCGACGGGCACAACGATGCGCTGACCAGCGAGGGTCACGCCGATCTGGCCCGCGGCCGGGAGGGCGGGCACCTCGACCTGCCGCGGATGCGCGCGGGCGGCATGCGGGGCGGGATCTTCGCCCTCTTCAGCGCCTCGCCGGAGGGCGAGGCGAAGGTCGGGGCGTTCACGGCCGACGCCGGTCCGGCCGCGGCGGGGGATGGCTCCTCCGCGGCCGCCGCCGGCTCGGCCGGCCGCGAGAGGTACGCGAAACCGTTCGCCTCGCCGGTGCGCCACGAGGTCGCGGCGGCGGAGGCGACCGCGGCCGCCGGGCGCCTCTTCGCGCTGGAGCGGGCCGGAGAGGTGACGGTCGCGCGCCGGGTCGCCGACGTGGACGGGGCGCTCGCCGAGGGCGCCCCGCCGGTCGCCGTCCTCGGCATGGAGGGCGCCGAGGCGAT
>MKSH01000223.1:0-346 GCA_001898095.1 Solirubrobacterales bacterium 70-9
TGAACGCAACGTTCCCGGCGGAACGCGCCCGTCTCTCCCCGCTCCCCGCGGGCTCCCCCGGCCGCAGGCGCCCCGAATCGCGCCGTCCCCCGGCTGCAGCCCCCCGAATCACGCCACGCTGGCCCGGCCCGTACCCGAACCCTTACCGTTCGGCGCGCAACTGGGCGCGCTTGACCTTGCCGCTGGTCGTCTTCGGCAGGTCGTCGACGAAGTCGATGATGCGGGGGGCCTTGTAGGGGGCGGTCTGGGCCATGCAGTGCTCGCGCAGCTCGGTGACCAGGTCGTCGCTGGGCTCGCGGTCGCGGAGGACGACGATCGCGCGGACGACGCTGCCCCGTTCCGGGTC
>MKSH01000223.1:608-3153 GCA_001898095.1 Solirubrobacterales bacterium 70-9
TCGCCGGCGAGGTTGGCGGTTACCTGTCCGGTCTCCGTCTGGCCGTAGCCGTCGGCGGGCTCGAGCCCGGTCGCCTCCTGCCAGGCGGCGATCGTCTCGGGGTCGAGCGGCTCGCCCGCGGAGACCATCCGGCGCAGGGCCGGGAGGGGCCGCAGGGTGGTGCGGCGGGCCATCATCCGGTACTCGGTCGGCGCCTGGCAGAGGACGTTGACGCCGAGCTCCTCGGCCATGTCGAGCCGCTCGGCCGGGTCGAAGCGGCCGTCGTGGATCACCGCCGCGGCGCCGGTCAGCCAGGGGGCGAGGAAGACGTTGCGGGCCGACTTCGACCAGCCGGTCGCGGTGGTGCACCAGGCCAGCTCGTCCTCGCGCGAGCCGAACCAGTGCTCGGCCTGGGTCCGCTGCCCGAACAGGTAGCGGTAGGCGTGCACGACCCCGCGCGGGTCGCCGGTGGTGCCGGAGGTGAAGACGATCAGCGCCGGGTCCTCGGGCCCCATGTCCTCGACCCGGGCGGGGGTCTCCTGGGCGCGATCCTCGTCGAGCACGTCGGCGATCTCGGCCATCGTCATCGTCGGCACCCCGTCGGGGAGCTCGCCCAGCAGCCGCTCCTCGCCGACGCACAGGACCGGCTTCGAGGCGCCGACCCGGTGCTCCAGGTCCTTGCGCCGCAGCATCGTGTTGCAGGGCAGCGCCACCGCTCCCATCCGCCAGCAGGCGAGCAGCGTCAGCACCCACTCGATCCGATTCCCGGCCAGCGACATCACGACGTCGCCGCGCTTCACCCCGCGGGCCGCGAAGGCGCCCGAGAGCCCGGCCGAGGTGGCGATCATTTCGCCGTAGTGCCAGTCGCGCCGCCGCCCCTCCGGGTCGATCGCGACGATCCCCAGCTTCGAGGCCGGCGCCCGCTCCATCAGGTCGTCGATGATGTTCACGAGGCGGCAGTCTGCCGTACTGCGCGTCGACGGGCCGAAAGGCGCTCTATATCAGCGCTTTTCGGCCCGTCGAGGGGGATCAGCGGAGTTCGGTCGAGCTCTTGCCGAGCAGCTGGCGCGCCACGATCAGCAATTGGATCTGTTGGGTGCCCTCGAAGATGTCGAGGATCTTCGCGTCGCGGGACCACTTCTCCAACAGCTCCGCCTCGCCGAGGCCGACCGCACCGCAGAGCTCGACGCAGCCGAGGGTGACGTCGACGCAGGTCCGCCCCGCCTTCGCCTTCGCCATCGAGGCCTGCAGCGAGTTCGGCTTCGAGTTGTCGGCCATCCACGCCGCCTGCAGGGTGAGCAGCCAGGACGCCTCGTAGTCGGCCTCCATCTCGAGGAAGCGCGCCGCCGCGGCGGGCTGGGCGAGGGCGGGGGCGTCGTAGTCGATCTCGATCCCGGCCGAGGAGAGCTGACGCCGCGTCTCCTCCAGCGCCGCCCGGGTCACCCCGACCGCCATCGCGGCGACCAGCGGCCGCGTGTTGTCGAAGGTTTCCATCACCCCGGCGAAGCCCTTCTCCTTCACCTCCGGATCGCCCAGCAGCGCGTCCACCGGCACCCGGCAATCCTGCAGGGTGAAGTTGGCGGTGTCGGAGGCGCGGATCCCGAGCTTGTGCTCGAGCCGGTCGAGCTTCAGCCCCGGGTTGTCGCGCTCGACGATGAACGACTTGATCGCCGCCCGCCCCTTCGAGCGGTCGAGGGTGGCCCAGACGACGATCAGGTCGGCGCGGTCGCCCGAGGTGACGAAGATCTTCTCGCCGTTGAGGACGTACTCGTCGCCGTCGAGTTCGGCGGTGGTGCGGATCGCCGCCGAGTCGGAGCCCGCTTCGGGCTCGGTGATCGCCATCGCCGCCCACTTGCCGCCGTAGCGCTCGAGCTGCTCGTCGGTCGCCACCGAGGCGATCGCCGAGTTGCCGAGCCCTTGTCGCGGCATCGACAGCAAGAGGCCGACATCGCCCCAGCAGCACTCGATGATGCCGAGCACGGTGGAGAGGTTCGTGCCGTTGCGGTTCTCGGCCGGGTCGGAGCCGTTGGAGGAGCGCCGCACGCCGGCGGCACCGGCGCCGCCGAGGTCGGAGGAGCCCTCGTTCATGCCGTCGATCAGCGACGCCAGCATGTCGAGCTCTTTCGGGTAGGCGTGCTCGGCCTCGTCGTATTTGCGCGAGATCGGCCGGAACACCTCGGTCGCGACCTGGTTCGCCTGGTTCACCAGCGGCTTGTATTTCTTCGGGATCTCGAGATTTATCATGGTGTCTCCTTCGCTCGTGCCGGTCGGCTAGACGAGCAGGGCGCCCTCCATCACGCCCGCGGATCTGAGGTCGCGATACCAGCGCTCGACCGGGTGCTCCTTGACGAAACCGTGGCCGCCGAGCAGCTGGACCCCATCAGAGCCGATCTTCATCCCCTTCTGGGCGGCGAGCCGGCGGGCGATCGCGGCCTCGCGGCCGAAGTCCTCGCCGCGGTCGGCGCGGCTCGCGGCGCGGTAGGTGGCCAGCCGCATGCCGTTCGTCTCGATCCCGATTTCCGAGACCGCGAAGGCGACGCCCTGGCGGTTGGAGATCGATTCGCCG
>MKSH01000223.1:3174-7419 GCA_001898095.1 Solirubrobacterales bacterium 70-9
CTGCACGCACTCGACGTAGGCCTCCCGCCGACCCTCGCCGAGCAGCGCCGACTGCGGCACCCGCGCCCCCTCCAGGATCAGGCGTCCGGTGGCGGCCGGACGGAGCCCCATCGCCGGCTCGTCCTCGACCGAGAGCCCTTTGGTGCCGGACTCGACCACGAAGAGCGCCGGGCCGATGCCCTCGGCGTCGGCGGCGACGAGGAAGAGCTCGCAGGCCGCCGCCCGGGCGATCAGCGACTTGGCGCCGTCGAGCACCCAGTCTTCGCCGTCCCGCACCGCCGTCGTGTCGAGCTTCAGCGGGTCGAAGAGCGGCCGTGGCTCGAGCAGCGCCAGCGCCGCCGCGGGCACCTCCTCGCCGGTGAACGAAGGCAGGTAGGTCGCCTCCTGCTCGGCCGTGCCCCAGAGCCCGATCGCGGTGGCGACCGCGCCGGGGGCGAGCGCCGCGTAGGCGATCCCGAGGTCCCCGTGGGCGAGCGCCTCGCCGATCAGCGCGGTGGTCGTCGCCGCTCCTTCTTCCATCACCCCGCCGAGCTCGGCCGGGACGCCGAGCATCGCGACGCCCAGCTCGGTCGCCTGGGCGAGGATCTCGGCCGGCGTCTCGCGCGCGTCGTCGGCGGCTTTGGCGGCCGGGCGGATCTTCTCCTCGGCGAAGGTGCGGCCCGCCTCCTGGAACATCTGCTGCTCGTCGTCGGGAGTGATGTCGAAGAGACCCTTCGACTTGGACCGCGGCTGGCGCGCCGGTTTGCCCAGCTGCTGCGCCGCCTTGAAGGTGCGGCCGGCGACGGTCGCCGTGCGGAAGCCGGACTTGGTGCCCTGGAAGAGGGCCCGCTCGACCCCTTTGCGGATGCGGATGCGGTCGAGCAGGTCAGAGCCCGCGAGCCAGTTCAGCGCCCGCAGGCCGATGCCCATGCTGCGCTCGGCCACGCCCTTCTCGGTGTCGATCGTGGTGCTCACTTGACCTTTCCTTTGGGACTGGTTTTGGCGGCGACCTCGGTGATCTGGCCGTCCAGATGTCTTCTGGTGCCCTTGCGAACGGTGAAGAGGTGCTCCTGCATCGCGAACTCGACCTTCGCCGGCAGCAGGATCGGGCGGCGGAAGCGGACGTCGACGGCGAAGGCGTCGGGGAGGCGGGGCTCGAGCGCCGCCAGCGCTCGCGCCTTCGTCCACATCCCGTGCGCGATCGCCGCCGGGAAGCCGAGCGGCTTCGCGGTCAGCGAGTGCATGTGGATCGGGTTGCGGTCGCCGGAGACGGCCGCGTAGCGGCGGCCGAGGTCACCGGGCAGGGACCACTCGGCGCTCGCCGGGGTGTCCTCGGCGACGATCGGAAACGCCTCGCCGGAAGACGCGCCGGGGTCGCCCTTGCCGCGGGAGAGGAAGGTGCTGGTGCTCTCCCAGGCGATCTGCCGGCCGACCCGCGCCTCGGTGACGACGTCGAAGCTGCGTCCCTTCGGGTGCTTGGCCAAGCCGGTCGGAGTCACCCGCAGCGAGAGCTCCTCGCCGGTCCCCAGGCGCCGGTACTGGGTGATCCGGTTGGCGATGTGGACGAGGCCGACGGCGCCGAACGGGAACGCCCCGTCCGCCATCAGCGCCATATGGAGGGGGAAGGCGAGCACGTGCGGGTAGGTCGGCGGCAGGCTGTCGCGGAGGGCGAAGCCGCAGACCTTGGCGTAGGCGGCGACCGCATCGGGATCGGCGACGACCCCGTCCAGCTCCAGCCGCACGTCGGGGATCTCGCCGCCGCCGCCCGGCACGAACGGCAGCCGCGAGGCGCCCGGCACCAGCGGGAGGGCGGCGCGGGCGTAGAGCGGCAGGACGCTCGGCGCGCTCTCCAGCTTGCGGGTCTTGGTCGCGGTCGCCACGGTCACGCCCCCAGCAGGCTCTGTCCGCAGACGCGGACGACGTTGCCGTTCACCCCGGTCGAGGCGGGCGAGGCGAACCAGGCGATCGTCTCGGCGACGTCGACCGGCAGGCCGCCCTGCGAGAGCGAGGAGAGCCGGCGGCCGGCTTCGCGCGGGCCGATCGGCATCGCCGCCGTCATCTGGGTCTCGATGAAGCCGGGGGCGACGGCGTTGATCGTCGCCTGGCGCTTCGCCAGCTCCGGCGCCAGCGATTCGACCATCCCGATAACCCCGGCCTTCGAGGCGGCGTAGTTGGTCTGGCCCGAGTTGCCCGCGATCCCCGACATCGAAGAGACGCAGACGATCCGCCCGTTGGCGCTCAGCCGGTTCGACTCGAGCAGGGCGTCGTTGATCCGCTCCTCGGCGGAGAGGTTGATCTCCATCAGCTGCGCCCAGCGGTCTTCCGGCATCTTCGCGATCGTGCGGTCGCGGGTGACGCCGGCGTTGTGGACGACGATGTCGACGCCGCCGGCGAAGTGGGAGGCGATCCGCTCGGGGGCGTCGGCGGCGGTGATGTCGAGCGGCAGCGTCTCGCCGGCGAGCGATTCGACCACGGCCCACAGGTCGGACTCCGCCTGCGGCACGTCAAGGCCGACGAGCTCGGCGCCGTCGCGGGCGAGCGTCGCCGCGATCGCCGCGCCGATCCCGCGCGAGGCGCCGGTGACCAGCGCCGTCCTGCCCGCCAGCGGGCGGTCCCAGTCGATCGCCGGTGCCGTCGCCACGGCTTTGCCGATCCGGATCACCTGCCCGTCGACGTAGGCGGAGCGGGGGGAGAGGAGGAAGCGCAGGGTCGAGTCGAGCTGGTCCTCGGCGCCCGGTTCGACGTAGACGAGCTGCGCCGTCGCACCCTTGCCGCCGATCTCCTTGGCGAGCGAGCGGACGAAGCCCTCCAGCGCCCGCTGCGCGGCGTGGGCGCGGGCCGAGCCCGCCAGGGCCGGCGTGGTGCCGAGGACGACGACGCGGCCACTGCTGCGCAGGCGCGGCACGGCGGGGTAGAAGAAGCGCTGCAGCTCGACCAGCTCGGTCGAGTCGGCGATCCCGGAGGCGTCGAAGACGAGCGCCTTCGCCTTGCCCTCGGCGCCCGCGCGTTCGGCGCCGATGTCGTCGAGCAGGGACTTCAGCGGCCGCTCCAGCCGGGCGCCAGGGGCGGCGCCGCTGAGCACCGGCCCGGCGATCACCGGTCCGTCGGGCTGATAGCGGTCGAGGTCGACCGGACGGGGCAACCCGACCTGGCGGGCGACGGTCGAGACCACCGGCGCGTTGACGATCTGCGAGTACCTGTCAGGCATTTACTTGGCTCCTTCCGGGCCTTCGAGGATGGCGACGACGCCCTGGCCGCCGGCGGCGCAGATCGAGATCACGCCCCGTCCCTTGCCGTCTTCGTGCAGCTGCTTGGCAAGGCCGGCGACGATCCGCCCGCCGGTCGCCGCGAACGGATGCGCGGCGGCGAGCGAGCCGCCGTTCACGTTCAGCTTCGCCCGGTCGATCGACCCGAGTGGTTTCGCCTTGCCGAGCTTCTCCTTGCAGAAGTCGGCGTCCTCCCAGGCCTTCAGCGTGCAGAGGACCTGGGCGGCGAAAGCCTCGTGGATCTCGTAGTAGTCGAAATCCTGCAGGGTCAGCCCGGCGCGGTCGAGCATGCGCGGCATCGCGTAGGCGGGCGCCATCAAGAGGCCTTCGCGCTTGTGGACGTGGTCGATCGCCGCGGTCTGCGCCTCGGAGAACCAGGCGAGGACCGGGAGATCGTGTTCCTTCGCCCAATCCTCGGAGGCGAGCAGCACCGCCGAGGCGCCGTCGGAGAGCGGCGTCGAGTTGGCGGCGGTCATCGTCCCCTCGGGGCCGCCGAAGACCGGCTTCAGCTTCGCCAGCTTCTCCAGCGAGGAGTCGGGACGGAGGTTGCCGTCGCGCTCCAGCCCCAGGTAGGGGGTGATCAGATCGCTCTGGAAGCCGCGCTCGTAGGCGGCGGCGAGGTTGTGGTGGGAGGCGACCGCGAGCTCGTCCTGCTCGGCCCGGCCGATCTCCCATTCGGTCGCCATGATCGCGCAGTGCTCGCCCATCGAGAGGCCGGTGCGCGGCTCCTCGTTGCGGGGGATGCGGGGGACGACGTGGCCGCGGCGGAAGCGGGTGAAGGTCTTCAGCTTGCCGGCGGTGGAGCGCTGCCGGTTGGCGTCGAGCAGCGTCGCGCGGAGCTCTTCGTTCAGCTCGATCGGCGCGTCGGAAGTGGTGTCGGCGCCGCAGGCGATGCCGACGTCGATCTGCCCGAGGGCGATCTTGTTGGCGACCAGGATCGCCGTCTCGAGGCCGGTGCCGCAGGCCTGCTGGACGTCGTAGGCGGGGGTCTCCGGGGCGA
>MKSH01000224.1:0-2204 GCA_001898095.1 Solirubrobacterales bacterium 70-9
AACTGGACGCCTTTCGCCTCGAGCTCGGCGCGGGCGGCGGCGACGTCGTCGACGTGGAGCGCCGGGTGGGCGTTTTTCTGCGGCGCGAACTCCATCCCGAGGCGGCCGGGCTCCCAGATCCCGAAGCAGGTCTCGCCGACCCAGAACTCGTAACGCCCGTTCGGGTCGGGGCGGAGGCCGAGCGTGTCGACGTAGAAGGCGCGCGAGCGCTCGGCGTCAGTCGAGGGGATGCCGATGAAGTCGAGCTTGGTGATCATTGGTCCTCCTTCGGGAAGCGGCCGCTGGGCAGCAGACTTTAGACTGGCTTAAGTGCCTCGTCGGCTCGACAAGCTGGTATCGCCGCGCGTCCGCGCCGCGGCCTTGATGCCCGCCGCCGTCCTCACGGTCCACCAGCTGCGCTACCTGCTCGCCTTCGGCGGTGGGACGAGCTCGGAGCTGGAGAAGGAGGGCCACCAGTACCTGAGCGCCCTGGCGGCGCCGGTGGCGATGCTGGTGGCGATCGTGATCGGCCTTTTCTTCGCCCGCCTGGCGAGCGCCTGGCGCGACGGGGCGGAGGAGGAAGGCGCGCCGCGCCGCGGCTTTCTGCGTCTGGTGCTCTTGATCGGTGCCTCGCTGCTGGCCCTCTACTCGTGTCAGGAGCTGCTCGAGGGGATGCTCTCGACCGGCCACCCGGGCGGCTTCGAGGGCGTGTTCGGCCAGGGCGGCTGGTGGTCGGTGCCGCTTGCCTTCGCCTGCGGAGCGGTCGTCGCCGCGGCGCTGCGCGGGGCGCGCGCCGCGATCCGCTGGGCCGCATCCCGCGCCCATCGCACCGGGACTTCGCACGGGCGCCCGGCGCCCGCCCCGCGACCCCGTCGCCTCGCCCTGCCGCGGCCCGTGCCGCTGGCCGGCGCCGCGGCCGGTCGCGCGCCGCCCCTCCTGGTCGCGACCCGCTAGCGCCCGCCGCGCTGTCCAGTTTCACCACACCCTGGTGCGGTGAAGGACGGCTGCGCGGCCGCGCCGAGAACGCAACCAAGGAGAATCGATGAGGAGCGCCAAATGGGCGCTGCCCGTTGCCGCGATCGCGCTGGCGCTCGCGTGCGTGCTGGCACCCGCCCAGGCCCTCGCCCACGGGGGCAACCCGAATTACCGGTCGGAAATCAACTCGTTCCAGCCGCCGCTGCCGAGCGGCGTCTCGATCGAAGTTCTCGACTACGACAGCTACCTTCAGTTGATCGACCAACACGGTCACGAAGTGCTGCTCTACGGCTACGACGGCGAGCCGTACGCGCGGATCGAGAAGGACGGCACCGTGCAGGTGAACCAGCGCTCCCCGGCGACCTACCTGAACGACAGTCGCTTCGCCGAAGAGACCGTGCCCGCGAGCGCCGACGCCAAGGCGGCGCCGGAATGGAAGACGGTCGACAGCTCCGGGACGTTCATCTGGCACGACCACCGCATGCACTACATGTCGCGGTCGCTGCCGCCTTCGATCGAAGACACCGCGGAGAAACAGAAGGTCTTCAACTACACGATCCCGATGTCGGTCGACGGCCAGAACACCGTCCTGCACGGGACGCTCTGGTGGGTCGGCAGCCAGGGGACCTCGAAGCTGCCGTTCCTGATCGCGGCGATCGTGATCGTCCTCGGCGGCGGCGCCCTGGTGGTGTGGATCCGGCGGCGGCGCGACCGCGACCGCGACGACGACGACGGCGGCGGATCCGACGAGCCGAAGCCGACCGAGCCCGTGGGCGAGGCCTGGTAGATGCGGCGCTCCCTCCTGATCGCGATCGTGATGCTCCTGCTGCTGCCGGCGGCGGCGTCGGCGCATGCGCGGTTGGAAGGGACGAGCCCGCCCCAGGGGGCGGTGGTGAAGACGGAGCCGAGCGCGGTCGTCTTCACCTTCGACGAGCCGGTCGAGGGGAACTTCGGCGCGGTGCGGGTCTACGACGCCGACGGGGAACGGGTCGACAAGGGCGACGCCTTCCACCCGAATGGCGAAGGCCCGAAGCTCGGCGTCCACCTGAAGCCGGGCCTACCCGACGGCAGCTACACCGCCACCTACCGGGTCGTCTCCGCCGACGGCCACATCGTCTCCAGCGGCTACGTCTTCTCGATCGGCAAGGCGGGGGCGGCGCCGACCGAGACCGTCGGCGAACTGATCGGCGGCTCCGGCAACGGCAAGGTGACCGAGGTTGCCTACGGCCTCGCCCGCGGCCTCGAGTACA
>MKSH01000224.1:2229-2885 GCA_001898095.1 Solirubrobacterales bacterium 70-9
CCGCAAAGCATCCACCGCCTTCGCCCGCCGCCTGCGCATCCTCCTCTGGGTCGCCGCAACCCTTGGCCTCCTGGCGACCGCCGCCCAGATCGTCTTGGAGGGCGCCGAGGCCGCCGGTGTCTCCGGCTTTTCAGCTCTTACCAAGACGATCGTCGAAGAGACGCTGCAGACGCGCTTCGGCACGGTCTGGGGTTTCGCTTTCGTCGCCTGGGTCGCAATCGCGCTTCTGGCGGCGCTCGTAGCCCGACCGATGGACCCCCGAACGAACCTCCCCGCTGTTCGTGAGAGAGGGGGTCCATCGGTCGGGCTCCTCGCAAAGCTGTCCATCGCCGTCCCTCTGATCTATCTCTGCCTCTGTCCCGCCCTCTCCGGCCACGGCTCCAGTCAATCCCCGATCGCCCTCAACTTCACGGTCAACGCCATCCACGTCGCCTCGATGGCGGTCTGGCTGGGCGGCCTCGGCACTCTCCTCCTCGTCCTCCCGGCCGCCACTCGCTCGGCGACGACCCCCGCCGACCGCGGTCGCCTGCTGGCCGGCCCGCTCGCCCGATTCTCGACCCTCGCCCTGGTGATGGTGGCACTGATCATGGTCACCGGCCTGGTGCAGGCCTACGTCTACGTCCGCCACCTCGGCGACCTCTTCTCGACCGGGTACG
>MKSH01000224.1:3005-7346 GCA_001898095.1 Solirubrobacterales bacterium 70-9
GTGGTGATCGGCGTCACCGCCGCGCTCGCCAGCTACGCGCCGCCGGTCTCGGCCGAGTCCGGGCCGTTCTCGACCACCACGACGCTCGGCCCGACCACGCTGGAGGTGACCGTCGACCCGGCCCGCGTCGGCGCCAACCAGGTGCACGTCTACTTCTTCGACGCGAAGACCGGCGCCCAGTACACGAAGGGCAAGGAAGTGACGATCACGGCAACCCTTCCGGATAAGGAGATCGGGCCGCTGCCGCTGACCGTCCAGCACGCCGGACCCGGTCACTACATCGTCCAGAACGCGCTCCTGAACGCCCCCGGCGAGTGGGCGATCGACGTCGTCCTCCGCGTCTCCGAATTCGACCAGTTCGAAAAGAAGATCGAGGTGGGGATCAAATGAGCGCCGGCGGGCTCCCCGGGCGCGAGGTGGCGGCGCCGTGACCTTCCTCTACTACGCCCTGCCGGCGGCGGCGCTGCTCCTGGCGCTCTGGCTCGGCCACTACCCGGGCGAGCGCCTGCTCCTCGCCGCTGCCGAACGCCGCCGCCTGCGCCCGCGCCCCGCCGCCGCGGTCCCGCCCGCTCGTCACCTGGTCTTCGTCCGTCGCCGCCTGCCGCGCGGCGGCACCTTGATCGGCGCCGCGCTTGCGGGTCGCGCGCCGCCGTCGGCACCCCGCGCCGCCTCCGCGGCGCACGCCGACGACAACTGCGAAGAAAGGATTCAGATGAAAGCCAGAACGCTGGTTCCGGCCGCGCTGCTCGCGCTGGCCCTGCTCGTCCCCGCGACGGCGGGCGCCCACGTGACCCTGCAGCCCAACGAAGCCCCCGAAGGCGCCTACACGGTGCTCGACGCGCGGGTGCCGAACGAGACCGAGAACGCCAACACCACCGAAGTCGCCGTCCAGTTCCCGGAAGGGTTCGGCGACGTCTCCTACCAGGCGGTCCCCGGCTGGCAGGTGAAAGTGGTCCACGACAAGCTGAAGAAGCCGATCCAGACCGACGACGGTCCGGTCACCGAAGGCGTCAGCGAGGTGGTCTTCAGCGGTGGCAAGCTGCCGCCGGGGGAGTTCCAAGACTTCCCGCTGTCGGTGCAGATCCCGGGCAAGGCCGGCGACGAGCTGACCTTCAAGGCGATCCAGACCTACGACAATGGCGAAGTCGTGCGCTGGATCGGGGCGCCGGAAACCGAACATCCGGCGCCGCAGGTGCTGGTCACGCCGCCGAAGGAAGAGGGGGCGACGACGGATGCCGCCGACACCGCCAAGGGCGCGACCGGGTCGGCCACGCCCGCCTCGAGCTCGACGTCGAGCTCCGGCTCCGACAAGGGCCTCGCGATCGCGGCGCTCGTCGTCGCAGTGATCGCCTTGGCCATCGCCGCGTTCGCCGTCTTCGGCTCCCGCCGGAGGACGGCGTGAGTCACGGTCGTCCTGTGGAGACTTACTCGGTCATAGGCCGAGTAAGTCTCCACGCCCTACGGCAGCCCCGGGTCGAAGCTGACCGTCCACACGCTCATCCCCGCTTCGGGGATGAGCGCCACCCGGTGGGCGCCGTGGCGCTCGTGCGTAGCCAGCTCGTAGATCCCCGGCCCGGGGATCTCGAGCGTCCCGTGCGCCTCGCCATCGACCTCGACGGCCAGCGCGCCGCGCCCCTCGACGGTCGCCCAGACGCCGCCCCCTTCGTATTCGACGACCAGCTCGTCGGCCTCCTCACCGGCGATCCAGGGACGCTCCCAGCCGCCGCCGGGGAAGACCTCGGCGCTCGGTGCCATCACCCGCGCGCCGGGCGCGTCCTCGGGGCGCAGCGGCGCCATCGGGTCGGGCAGCGGCCGCAGTGCGTCGGCCTCGCGCAGCTCTTCCTGGATCGCGATCTCGGTGCCGTGGTATTCGCCCTCGCCGAAGTGGACCCAGCTGAGCGCGCCGCCCAGCGACCAGAGGAAGAGGCTGGGCCAGCCTTCGCAGCCGTAGGTGCCCCAGAGCTCGCGCTCGGCGTCGATCGCAACCGGGAACTCGACCCCGAGCCGTCCCAGCCCCGCCGCTACCACCTCACGCTCGGCGCCGAAGGGGAAGCGCGGCGCCTGCACGCCGATCACCGAGAGGCCCGCGGCGGCGTAGCGGCGCGCCCACTCGGACAGATAGGGGAGGGTGCGCACGCTGTTCAGCTGCGCGAAGTCGAGGAAGTGGACGATCGCCGGGCCGCCCGCCGTCAGCGCGGGCATCGAGTCCGGTTCGGCACCGATCCAGGCCAGCCCGGCGGGCAGGTCGGGAGCGGCGATGTTGTCGCGGCCGGGGCGCACGGGCGGACGTTATCCTGGCGCGCCGCGCCGCGGCTTCGGGGGTGTCGCCGATGAACCTCGCCCTGCCCTTCGCCCACGCCCTCGTCGCCAAGCAGGACCTGCCGATCCCGGCCTGGCTCTTCGCCTGGGCGGCCTCGATCGTCCTCGTCGTCTCCTTCTTCGCCCTCTCCGCCGCCTGGCGCAAACCGCAGTTCGAGGACGAACGCTGGCGCCCCTCGGCCGCCTGGCTCACCGCGGTCCTGCGCTCCTGGCCGCTGCAGGTCCTCTGCGGCGGGCTCGCCGTCTTCCTGCTCGGGGTCGGCGTCTACTCGGGCATCCACGGCACCGAAGCCCCCGATCGCAACTTCGCGATCACCTTCTTCTTCGTCACCGTCTGGATCGGCTTCCCGTTCGCCTCGGCGCTGCTGGGCAACGTCTTCCCGATCTTCAACCCGTGGCGGGCGATCGCCCGGGTCGTGGGAGGGGCCTACGGGTTCGTCGCCCGCCGCCGCCCGGGGCACCTCGCCTACCCGGAGAAGCTCGGTCGCTGGCCCGCCGCGATCGGCCTGCTCGCCTTCGTCTGGCTGGAGGTGATCTACGGTTCCAGCGGTGGCGTCGCCGTCGGCCTCGAACCACACGCGGCGGGGGTCGCCGCCTGCGTCTACACCGTCTACACGCTGGCGATGATGGCCCTCTTCGGCACCGAGGTCTGGTGCTCGCGCGGGGAGATCTTCTCGGTCTTCTTCGGAATGTTCGCGACGCTGGCGCCGTTCGGTGCCAAGGAGGGCCGCATCGGCCGCCGCCGCCCGTTGGCCGCGGCGACCCGCTGGGTTGCCGAGGTCCCCGGCTCGACCGCGGTGGTGATCGCCTCGATCGCCTCGACCAGCTTCGACGGGGCCGAGGACGGTGCCTACAAATCTGGTCTCGAACACGTCGGCAAGTGGTTCTCCGACGCCGGCGTCGGTCCGCTGGCGACGATCCGGATCACCGACTCGATTTTCATGATCGCGACGGTCCTCGCGGTCGCCGGCGTCTACCTGCTCGGCGTCAAGGGGATGCGCTCGGTGCCCGGCGCGCCCGCCTTCCGCGAGCTCCAGCGCGGCTTCGCCCACACCCTGATCCCGATCGCCCTCGCCTATCTGGTGGCCCACTACTTCAGCCTCTTCGTCTACCAGGAGCAGGCCCAGTTCACCTATCTGCTCTCCGATCCCCTCGGGACCTCGACCACCGACCTCTTCGGCACCGCCGAATACGGCATCGACTTCAGCGCCCTCGGCTCCAACCTCATCTGGTACGTCCAGGTCGCGGCGCTGATCGTCGGCCACGTCCTGGGACTGACCCTGGCCCACGACCGCGCCCTGGTCTACTGGTCCGACTACCGCCGCGCCTCGCGCTCCCAGTACTGGATGCTCGCGGTGATGGTCGCCTTCACCTGCTTCGGCCTCTACCTGCTCTCGGTCGGGGGCGCGTGATGGGGGAGACGACGATCGCCGGCCTGGCCCTGCCGCTCGCCCACATCGGCCACTGGCTCTGGGTCTTCTACGTGCTGCCGGTGCTGATCGTGATCGGCGGCATCATCCGCTCGACCCGGGCCGAGAAGCGCCGCGAACGCGAGGATAAGGACTGAGCGCGCCAGCTGTTCCTTATCCCTCGTATGCGGGGATAAGGAACAGCTGCAGGGCGGCGCTAGAGGATCTCGGCGAGGCGGGACTCGAGCGCGGTGGAGATCTCGTCGCGGACCGGGCCCTCGGCGAGCCGTTCGACCAGCGCCTCGAGGAATCCTTCGATCACCAGCGATTTCGCCGCCGCCTCGCCGAGGCCGCGGGAGGTGAGGTAGAAGAGCTGGTCCTTGTCGACCTGGGCGATCGCCGCCGCGTGGGTGCAGCGGACGTCGTCGGCGAGGATCTCGAGGCCGGGGATCGCGTCGGCATGGGCCTCCGGCGAGAGCAGCAGGTTGCGGCTCTCCTGGAAGGCATCGGTCTGCTGGGCGCCCGGATCGACCTTGATCATCCCGCGCCAGACCGCCGTCGAGCCGGCCGCGAGGACGCCGCGGAAGGCGAGGTCGGAGTTCGTGTTCGGCGC
>MKSH01000224.1:7361-10363 GCA_001898095.1 Solirubrobacterales bacterium 70-9
GTTGTCCGGGGCCGCCGGCGTAGCCGCCGGTCACCCGCGCCTCGGAGCCAGGGCCCGCGAGCTTGGTCTCCATCCGCACCTTGCCGCGCCCCGAGCCGAAGCCGAGCGCCGACCAGTCGAGCCGGCCGTCGCGCTCCACCTGGGCGCGCTGGGTGGCGAAGATCCACGACTTCTCGGAGAGGTCCTGGGTGTTGATGTAGCGGAGCGTCGCGGCCTGGCCGACCGAGAGCTCGACCACCGAGTTCAGCAGCGCGTCGACCTCGTCGTCGGGCGAGGACCAGTGCTCCCAGACCTCGGCCTCGGCGCCCTCCTCGAGCACGATCAGGGTGCGCCAGGAGACCGCACTGCCGCTGGCGTCGACCGGGACCTCGATCCGCACCGGCTCGGCCAGCTTCACCCCGTGCGGCACGTGCACCAGCACGCCGTCGCGCCAGGCGGCCTCGTTGCGGGCGACGAAGGGGTCTTCGACCGGGACCAGCGACCCGAGGGCCGCCTCCAGCAGCTCGCCGTGCGACTCGACCGCCTCGGCCAGCGAGACGACCGTGGCGCCCTCGCCGCCGCTCACCTCGACCGCCGCGTCGGCGCCGGTGTAGGAGTCGAGGTCGAGGTCGGCCAGATCGGTGAATTCCCAGCCCTTCGACTTCGCGGTCGGGAGGGGGAGGGACTCGACCAGGGCGGCGCCCTTCTGCCGCCGCTCCTCCAGCCAGGCCGGCTCGGTCGCGAGCTCAGCCAATGGAACCCTCCATCTGCAGCTCGATCAGCCGGTTGAGCTCGACCGCGTACTCCATCGGCAGCTCCTTGGTGACCGGCTCGATGAACCCGTTGACGATCATCTTCGAGGCCTCCTCCTCGTCGAGCCCGCGGCTCTGGAGGTAGAAGAGCTGCTCGTCGCCGATTTTCGAGACCGTGGCCTCGTGGCCGACGTCGGCGTCGTTCTCGTCGATGCGGATCGTCGGATAGGTGTCGGAGCGCGAGTCCTCGTCGAGGAGCAGCGCGTCGCAGACGACCTTGGAGCGCGATTCGCTGGCCCCGTCGGCGATTTCCATCAGCCCGCGGTAGGTCGCCCGGCCGCCGTCCTTGGAGATCGACTTGGAGAAGATCGAGGAGGAGGTGCGGGGCGCTGCGTGGATGATCTTGCCGCCGGCATCCTGATGCTGGCCGGCGCCGGCGAAGGCGATCGAGAGGATCTCCCCGTGGGCTTCCTCGCCCAGCAGGTAGATCGCCGGGTACTTCATCGTCAGCTTCGAGCCGAGGTTGCAGTCGACCCACTCCATCGTCGCCTTCTCGTGCGCAATCGCGCGCTTAGTGACGAGATTGAAGACGTTCTGCGACCAGTTCTGGACCGTCGTGTAACGGACGCGGGCGCTCGGCTTGGCGATGATCTCGACCACTGCCGAGTGCAGCGAGTCGCTCGAGTACACCGGGGCGGTGCAGCCCTCGATGTAGTGCACGTCGGCGCCCTCCTCGGCGATGATCAGCGTGCGCTCGAACTGGCCCATGTTCTCGGTGTTGATGCGGAAGTAGGCCTGCAGCGGCATCTCGACCTTGACCCTGGCGGGGACGTAGACGAACGAGCCGCCCGACCAGACCGCCGAGTTCAGTGCCGCCAGTTTGTTGTCGTTGGGCGGGATCACCGTCGCCCAGTACTCGCGCAGCAGGTCCTCGTGCTCGCGCAGGGCGGTGTCCATGTCGGTGAAGATCACGCCCTGGGCCTCGAGCTTCTCGTTCACCTGGTGGTAGACGACCTCGGACTCGTACTGGGCGCCGACGCCGGAGAGGAATTTGCGCTCCGCCTCCGGGATCCCGAGCCGGTCGAAGGTGTATTTGATGTCCTCCGGGACCTCGCTCCAGTCGCGCGAGTTCTTCTCCGAGGCGCGGACGAAGTAGTGGATGTCGTCGAAGTCGATCTGGTCGAGATCGCCGCCCCATTTCGGGGTCGGGCGCTGTTCGAAGTACTCCAGCGCTTTGAGGCGGAAATCGCGCATCCACTGCGGCTCTTCCTTGAACTCGGAGATCGTTTCGACGATCTCTCGGCTCAGTCCCTTCGGCGCTTTGTAGGCGTAGCCGGTCTCAGGATCGTTGAAGCCGAATTTCTCCTTGTATTCGGAGTTGATTCCGGCGAGCGACTGTTTCTCGGCGATTACCTCGGGCGACGTAGCCATGCTTTATGCGACCTCCAGGGTGACGGTGTCGTCCGCGACGGCGGTCGCGAACGTCTTCACCGGCTTGAATGCGGGGAGCGTCTTCGGCCTGCCGGTGGTCAGGTCGAAAAGCGAGCCGTGGCGCGGGCACTCGACGGTACAGGCGGCCTGGTCGAACTCGCCCTCGGCGAGCGGGCCGTCGTCGTGCGAGCAGCGGTCCTCGATCGCGTAGATCGTGCCGTTGCAGTTGAAGACGCCGATCTTCATCCCCGCGTGCTCGACCAGGCATCGCGTGCCAGGCGGCAGCTCGGCCACGGGGCACACTGAGATCGTCGTCGCTGCGGTGTCGGTCAAGAGGCCTGCTTCCCGGGGCGGCTCAGGCCCCGTTGAGACAAGGTGGGATTTAAAACCTACTAACAGGCTCGGATTTTACAGGTCGGGAGCCGCGGCCCCGTCCCCGCCGGGTCGGTCCCCGGATGGAATTCACGATTCGGCGATGAATTTGGGCCGTTCGGGTGGTCTTATGGGACAAGAGAACCTGGGCAGCCGCCCTGCGAGAGGAGAGAGATGAGCAAGAGGACCAGTTACGAAGCCGGGACCCCGTGCTGGGTGGAACTTGCCGGGATCACCGATTTTGACGGTGCCGAGGCCTTCTACCGGCAGCTGCTGGGCTGGGAGATCCCCGAGCAGCCGAACTCGGCACAGCTCGGGGGTTACCGGCGGGCGCAGCTGAACGGCCGCGACGTCGCCGGCGCGTCGCCGAAGATGGACGACTCCCAGCCCTGCGTCTGGGCCACCTACGTCTCGGTCGACGACGCCGAGGAGACGATGGGCAAGGTCCGCGACGCCGGCGGCACCGTG
>MKSH01000225.1:0-371 GCA_001898095.1 Solirubrobacterales bacterium 70-9
TCGGCGACCTCGCCGCTGTTCGGCAGCGTCTCGTCGAAGAGCACCGCCCAGGCGGCGCGGTCGGAGTCGAGGAAGGCGAAGAAGGCGCGGACGCCGGAGTTGAACGCGTCGCCGGGGCTGTCGGTGACGGCGACCGCGGCGGTGATCGTCCGCGTCAACGAGTCGCCCGCCCGCTCCATGCAGGCGATGTAGAGGCGCTCCTTGTTGCCGAAGTAGTTGTAGAGCAGCGGCTTGGTCACTCCGATGGCGGCGGCGATCTCCTCCATCGTCACCTCGGCGTAGCCGCGCTCGGCGAACAGTTCGTGGGCGACCCCGAGGGTCTGCTCCATCCGCTCGTCGCGGGACAACCGTGAACGCGCCTCTACATTCAT
>MKSH01000225.1:501-972 GCA_001898095.1 Solirubrobacterales bacterium 70-9
GGCAGGAGCGCTTCGACGATCTCGAGACGGCGACGGCGCGGGCCGAAGAGCTCGCCGCCGAGGGCCGGGTGGTCGAGGTCGCAAAGGCCTTTCTCGGTCTCCACAGCTTCGTCACCGCTTTTCCCGAGTCCGAGCGCGAGATGCTGAAGGCCCGTCGCGGCTACCCGTACGTGGGCGACATCTGGGGCTTCGGCGTCAATGCCGAAGGCGACCACCACGACCAAGGCGGCGCCCCGGGCGGCCACGTCGTCGGCGGCCACTCCCACGGCGGAAGCTTCGGCGGCCACGACGGCGGCTCGCATGGAGGTGGCGGCACGCACGGCCATTGATCAAAAGTCTGTGTGGATAGTTTCGGTTGCTCAGCAACCGAAACTATCCACACAGAATCTTGAGCGGTCCGAACGGGTAGGAATAGGGGCATGAGGAGGGTTGCGACAGCGGTCGGATTGGCGGTGCTGGTTGCGGCGATGG
>MKSH01000225.1:994-3154 GCA_001898095.1 Solirubrobacterales bacterium 70-9
GTGCCGGAATGTCCGCCGCCGCCGTGCGGCGGGCCGATCACGCAGAGCGGGCGGACGAAGGTGGTCTGCGCGCAGCAAGGGACGGCGCGGATCGTCTGCCCGCTGGCGGGGCGGACCGTGGTCTGCGTGCAGGCGCCGTGCCCCGGTACCCCCTATCCGGTCTACTCAGGCGAAGGGGCGATGGTGAAGGTGCGCAAGCGCGGCTCGGCGACCGTCGTCGCCACCCTGCCGGTGGTCGAAGGCCACTTCAAGATCGCCCTCGGCAAGGGCCAATGGGTCTTCCACCCCTACCTGCCGGAAGAACCGTGCTGGTCGGGCGAACCGGGGCGGGTCAAGGTGTGGCCGAAGGAGCGGGGCCCGATCCCGCTCCAGCTCCTGGTCAGCGACAGCTGCGTCGTCCCCCCGGACGGCACGAGGTAGCTCGCCCAGCACTAGCGGGCGTAGAGGATCTCTTTGCTGCTGGTCGCCGGGCCCCGCGGCTGGACCGTGGTGGCGATGCCGTGCACCTTGCGCGGGTGCTTGGTCCCGGCTCCCAGGGCGAGCGGCACGATCAGCGAGTCGTCCCGGCCGCCCTGCACGGAGAAGGGGATCGTCGTGTACTTGCCGCCGTGGGACAGGGTCACCGAGCCGGTGCAGAACCCGGCGCTGTCGCCGGAACAGTGGACCGGCACCGCGACGTTCCCGGCGACCAGATGCGCCTGCTCGCCGTCGAAGACGAGGGACATGTCGGACGGCGCGCTCCACGCTCCCGACGCGGCGATCGCCGAGACCGCGATGGCCGTGGCGACGGTCAGGATCCCCAGAATGTGCCCGTAGCGATTGTTCGCGCGACGAAACATCGTGCGGAAACGTACCGCCGATCGTCCAGCCGCGAGCACAATATTCGTCCAGATCTGGTTCTCACGCTAAAGGTCTGTGCTCGCGACAGCGCTCGTCCGCAGTTCAGGAGCGTTCGTAGGGGAACTCGAAATGGCTGCTCGGCGGGCAGACCTGCTGTTCGATGATCGTCGTCGGACCGCGGGCGGAGGCGCGAGCCTCGATTTCCTTCGTCAGCCCGAACATGCCGCTGGCCAGTTGCAGCACCGCGAGGAGGATCGCGACGTTGGTCGCCAGGCCGTTGCGCGTTTCGCCCCGCGTCGGCAGGCCGACGCGCGCGCCGCGGTGGGTGTGGGCGATGTACAGGACGGCGGCGGCGAAAAGCCCTGAAACCAGGACGTAGAGGCCACTCCAGATGCTCGGGGCGCCGAGGACGAGCAGGAGGAGGAGGGAGGTGCCGGCGAAGATCACCCACAGCCAGGCGACACCGGCAAGCGGAATCGTCCACGGGGGAACGTCAGCTGCGTCCTCTCGATGCTTCTCGTCTTGGACTGGGGCCATGCCGACTCTCGGTTCTCGAAGTCATGGTTCGTTTGCTCGCCGACTGGTGTGATCCGCCGCACCTGGCGGATTGGTGGCCCCTTCCTCGGGATGCCGGCGCCTCCTGGCGCACCTTCCCCTGTCCCCTTTTTCCCTTTCCCTGGCGTGACAGCAGCCCACCCGCGCCGCTTGGGACGCAGACTCGACTGGCTAGTCAACCAACCTCACGCTAATCGGTACATCCCTGAAAATCAATCGGAACGCCTACGATCTCCAGACCAAATCGCAACGAAACCGGCCGTTTGCGGGGAAACCTGCCGCGTGAATTGCTCAGAATTCGACCCCGGCACGAGTCGGGCCGACCAGCAGGGGGCCGAAGTAGATCGTGCCGGCGCCGGGCGTGCCGCGTTGGCGGTAGTTCTCGATCCTGACGTTATTGGGGCCGCCGTCGTTCGTATGGTCGATCGTCGACATCGTCAGCTTGGTCGTTTCCGGTTCGTGATCCGGGTTGTGGGGCGAGGAGGGGCCGAAGAAGGCGATCGGTTCGCCGTCGATCCACATTTCGACCCAGCCTTCGTCAGACCGGGCGAGGCGCTCGTGGACGAGCACGGTCGTCCAGCCGCCGCGTTCCAGGGGGCGCTGGAACGGGACGTCGTAAGAGTGTTCCTTGGTCCGTTCCCAGCTCAGCGCGTCGTCCTTGATTTCGAGGTGCCAGGGCGCCGAGCCGGCATACGGCGGGCCGTAGACGCTCAGCAGGTCCTGCCATTCGGTCCCGGCGGGGAAGTCGTCGGGGACCAGGAATTT
>MKSH01000225.1:3216-8058 GCA_001898095.1 Solirubrobacterales bacterium 70-9
CGTCTTCGTTGTGCGCGGTCAGGGCGATCACGGTTTCCTCGCCGCCGACCGGGTCGCAGACTTCGCCGATGTCGCCGGGCGCCAGTTCGATCACTTCCGGGAAGTCTTCGACCCGCGCGCCTTCGACCCGCGGCCCCGGACCGTAGGTCAGCCTGCTCGGCGAGTTCGCCGGGCGGGGCGGGGAGGCGGTCTGGCCTTCGATGCATCCGGGCGCGGTCTTGTCGGCGCTCACCTGCAGCGCGACCAACACCAGCACCCCGACCACCGCGGCGGCAGCCGCCGCACGAATGAAGATCGAAGCGGAGGAGCTAGAGCTCGGTGCCGTCGTAGAGCTTCTTCACGTGCACGGTGCCCGCGGGGGCGGCTTCGAGGCAGAGGCGACAGAGGACGCACTCGTCGACGTTCTCGTCGACGATCTCGCCCTTGCCGTCGGCGTTCTTGAAGATGTCGACGGGGCAGACTTCTTCGAGTTTCGCCGCCAGGGCCGCATCGTCGCGGATGCTGGCGTCGGCCTCGACATCGATGAAGACTTTGTCCTGGGCGGCCATCTACGCGGTCACCCCGAGCTTTTCCTTGACCACCGTGGGGATCTCGTCGATCCGCTCGACGACGCGGATGCCGGCGGCTTCGAGCCGGGCGATCTTCTCGGTCGCGGTGTCCTCGACGCCCTCGACGATGGTTCCTGCGTGGCCGAAGCTCATGCCCTTCATCTCCTCGTCGTCCATGAATTTGCCGGCCATGAAGGCGACGATCGGCAGCCGCGAGTTGTTGTCCTTCACCCATTCGGAGAGCTGGGCCTCCATGCGGCCGCCTGGCTCGGTGTAGATGACGATCGCCTTGGTCTCCTCGTCGGCCTCGAAGAGCGGCATCAGTTCGGCGTAGGTGGAGCCGATGATCGCGTCGCCGCCGATCGAGACGGCGGTCGAGACGCCAAGCCCGGCCTGGGTCAGGGAAGAGGAGATCTCGGTGGTCATCCCGCCGGAGCGGCTCATCACCCCGACCGGCCCCGGCGCGTAGGCCTTGGCCGCGTCTTTCGCCGGGCCGCCGATGCCGCCCATCTTGCAGACTTCCGGCACGATCAGGCCGAGGCAGTTGGGGCCGATGATGCGGGCGCCGTTCATATCGGCGACCTCGACCATCTGGGCGACGTCGCCGCGCGGGATCCGCTCGGTGACGACGACGACGAGCTTGATCCCGTTCAGGATCGCCTCGAGGACGGCGTCCTTGGTGAAGGCGGGGGGGACGGTGACGACGGAGCCGTCGATCGGGCCGCCGTGGTGCTCGACCGCCTGGGCGACGGTGTCGAAGACCGGCACGCCGTGGACCTCGCGGCCCTTGCGGCCCGGGGTCACGCCGCCGACGACCTTGGAGCCGTAGTCGAGGCACTCGCGGGTCAGGTTCACGGCCTCGCGGCCGGTGATCCCCTGGACGATGAAGGTGGTCTCCTTCGAGAGCAGGATGCTCACGCGGGCGCCCCCTGGATCTTGGCGACGGCGCGGCCGGCCGCCTCCCACATCGAGACCGAGCGGTCGCAGTACTCGACCCCGTAGCGCTCGAGGATGCGGAAGCCCTCGTCCTCCCAGGCGCCCGGGATGCGGAAGATCGCGATCGTCTCGCCGGGGTCCTTGCCGAGTTCGAGGCAGGCCTTGATCACGCCGCGGGCGACGATGTCGACGCGGGTGTTGGAGACGATCGACATCATCACGGCGATCTTCTCGACGCCGTCCTTTTCCAGCACCTCCTTGGCCAGCCCGCACGCCTTGGCGACCGACGGGTTGCCGCCGATCTCCGAGTAGTTGGCGGGCTTGCCGCCCTGGTTGCGGACCGCGTCGGTGAGCGTCAGCGAGCCGCCGCCGGCGCCGATCACGAGGCCGAGGTTGCCGGTGAAGCCGTGGTCTTTGCCCTGGATCACGCCGCGGTGGTCGGCGGCGTCGATCGCCGCCACGGCCTCTTCGAACTTGGAGTGCTCGTAGGGCTCGCGGTCGTCGTACTCGGCGATCTGCAGCTCCTTGCGCAGGAGCTTCTTCTGCCGGCCGACCGCCTCGTTCTCCATCTCCATATGGGCGTCGAGGGCGACGAAGCTGCCGTCGGTCAACTCGGCCAGCGGGTTGATCTCGGCCAGCGTCATGTCGTTCTCGCGGAAGAGGCGGGCGAGGCGGGCGAGGACCGGCGTGGCGCGGTTCAGCTGCGAGCCGGTGACGCCGGTCGCGGCGATCGTCTGCTTCGCCTCGAAGTCGGGGATCGGGAAGAGGTTCGACACGTGGCCGCGGCCGACGTGGTCGGGGTGCGTGCGGGCGACCTCCTCGATGTCGATCCCGCCCATGTCCGAGAACAGCATCAGGGGGCGCTTCGCCGTGCCGTCCCAGACGACCCCGGCGTAGTACTCCTGTTTGACCTCGGCCTTGGGATCGACGAGGACGCCGCGCGGCATGTGGCCGTTGATCTCCAGCTTCAGGATCGCCTCGGCATGCTCGGCCGCCTCGTCGGGGGTGTCGGCGAACTTCACGCCGCCCGCCTTCATCCGCCCGCCGCTCAGCACCTGCGACTTGATCACGACCGGGCCGCCGATTTCCTCGGCTGCCTTGCGCGCCTCCTCGGGGGTGGTGCAGAAGCCGTACTTGGTGACGGGGATGCCCGCCAACTCGACGATCTTGCGTGCCTCGTACTCGAAGAATCTCATCCCGGCGGGGCACCCTACACGCCGAAACGGAAGAATGCGTGGAACGTGGACTATCTCCGCCCCGTCGCACTCCTTGCCGTTATTTCGGCCCTCGCGCTCCTCGTCGCCGGTTGCGGCGGAGGCACCGACGTCGACCGCGTCAAGGCCTCCGACACGATCCGCGCGAGCCTGGAATCGAAACGGGAAGGATTCGGTACGAAGGTCGAATCGGTCGACTGTCCGAGCGGCGTGAAGGTCGAAGCGGGCGCCCACTTCGAATGCACGGTGCGCTGGCCCGACGGCACCGTCGCCTACGCCCAGTTGCGCATCCGCGACGCGAAGGCTGACATCAGCTTCGAATCGCTCTCGCCGAAGCCGCTCGGCGACTGAGCGAGGCCGTAACCCGGAAACCCGGGGTGTGCAGGCTCAAACGTAGGTTTGGCGCCGCATCCCGCCGGGAAAGACGAATGCCCTCAAACTTCCGCTGGGCGTTCCTGTCATCATGGAGGCGCCCGACCGCCCAACTGTTCCGCCATCGCGGAGTCCAAGGTCGGCCCATCCGGTTCACGCCGGACAGACATGCGATCCATCAGCGCTAAAGATCCTGAACAAGGGTGCCGACGCCTTCCCCGTTGGTGCAAAGCGACGAAATAGAGAGAGGCGAATGAGCGACTCGACCACTGCCGCCCCCGCTGAGTTGACTACGAACCAGAAACTTCTGGGCTGGGTGGAGGAGATCGCCGCCCTGACCCAGCCCGACTCCGTCCAATGGTGTGACGGGTCAGCCGAGGAGTACGACCGGCTAGCTCAGGTCCTGATCGACGCCGGGACCTTCGAGCGCCTCTCCGAGGCGAAGCGGCCGAACAGCTATCTCGCCCTCTCCGACCCCGACGACGTCGCCCGGGTCGAAGACCGCACCTTCATCTGCGCGGCCACCGAGGAGGACGCCGGCCCGACCAACAACTGGCGCGACCCGGCCGAGATGCGCGAGACGCTCTCCGAACTCTTCAAGGGCTCGATGAAGGGCCGCACGATGTACGTGGTGCCGTTCTCGATGGGCCCGCTCGGCTCCGAGATCTCCGAAATCGGCGTGCAGCTGACCGACTCGGCCTACGTCGCGGTCTCGATGCGGATCATGACCCGGATGGGCAAGGCCGCCCTCGACCAGCTCGGCGACGGCGAGTGGGTGCCGTGCGTGCACTCGGTCGGGATGCCGCTCGACGAGGGGACAGAGGACGTCTCCTGGCCCTGCAACTCGACCAAGTACATCGTCCACTACCCCGAGGACCGCGAAATCTGGTCCTACGGCTCGGGCTACGGCGGCAACGCGCTGCTGGGCAAGAAGTGCTTCGCGCTGCGGATCGCCTCGGCGATGGCGCGCGACGAAGGCTGGCTCGCCGAGCACATGCTGATCCTCAAACTCACCTCGCCCGCGGGTGAGGTCAAGTACGTGACCGGCGCCTTCCCGTCGGCCTGCGGCAAGACCAACCTGGCGATGCTGGTCCCGACCCTGCCCGACTGGAAGGTCGAGACGGTCGGCGACGACATCGCCTGGATGAAGATCGGTGAGGACGGCCGCCTCTACGCGGTCAACCCCGAGGCCGGCTTCTTCGGCGTCGCGCCGAACACGTCGCACAAGACGAACCCGAACGCGATGGACTCGATCGAGCGGAACACCATCTTCACCAACTGCGCCAAAACCGATGACGGCGACATCTGGTGGGAGGGGATGACCGGCGAGCCGCCCGCGCATGCGATCGACTGGCACGGCAACGACTGGACGCCCGACTCCGACACCGTCGCCGCCCACCCGAACTCCCGCTTCACGGTGCCTGCCGCGCAGTGCCCGTCGATCGCGCCGGAGTGGGAGGACCCGGCCGGGGTGCCGATCGACGCCTTCCTCTTCGGCGGCCGTCGCGCCACCGCGGTGCCGCTGGTGAGCGAGGCCTTCGACTGGGAGCACGCGGTCTTCATGGGGGCGACGATGTCCTCGGAGACGACCGCCGCCGCCGCCGGCGAGGTCGGCGCCCTGCGCTTCGACCCGATGGCGATGCTGCCGTTCCTCGGCTACAACATGGCCGATTATTTCGCCCACTGGCTGAAGATCGGCAAGACCGACGGCATCCAGCTGCCGAAGGTTTTCTACGTCAACTGGTTCCGCAAAGACGACGAGGGCAAGTTCC
>MKSH01000226.1:0-896 GCA_001898095.1 Solirubrobacterales bacterium 70-9
GAGGGGATGGTCGTCGTGCGCGGCTCGCTCGCCCCCGGCGGCGCCGTGATCAAGGCCTCCGCCGCCGACCCGGGGCTGCTCGCCCACCGCGGCCCGGCGGTCGTCTTCGACGGCATCGACGACGTGATCGCCCGCATCGACGACCCGGGCCTCGAGGTCGGCGCCGACTCGGTCCTGGTCCTGCGCGGCTGCGGGCCGATCGGCGGCCCGGGGATGCCCGAGTGGGGCGCGGTGCCGATCCCGCAGAAGCTGCTCGCCCGCGGCGTCCGCGACATGGTCCGCGTCTCCGACGCCCGCATGAGCGGCACCGCCTACGGCGCCGTCGCCCTGCACGTCTCGCCCGAGGGCGCCCTCGCCGGGCCGCTCGCCGCGGTCCGCAGCGGCGACATGATCGTCCTCGACGTCCCCTCCCGGCGGCTCGACCTCGAGGTCCCCGCGGAGGAGGTCGAGGCGCGGCTCGCCGACTGGACGCCGCCCGCGCCGCGCTTCGGGCGCGGCTACGGGGCCCTCTTCCTCGACCGCGTGACGCAGGCCGACCGGGGCTGCGACTTCGACTTCCTGCGCGGCCGCAGCGAGGACCCGGACGAGGAGCCCTACGGGGTGCTGCGGGGGATGATCGGCGGCTGGTAGGCCTGCCCGGGGCAAAGGGACGGCAAGGGACGCGGCCCTCTCATAGGCGGTCCGGGCAGGCTGTGACCGCCTATGAGAGGGCCGTCCCTCGGGGGGAGGGAGAGGGCGCGGGTCCCGTGCGGGTCCCGGGGGAGATCCGCGACGAAGGCGTCGGGAACGTGACGTCTCCTCAGGGAATACGTCACGTCCGTCGCAGGTCCCCTCGCTCCGTTCGCTGCTTGTACGGGTATGGCGAACAAAGAGCGAACGGAGGTCTGCGGCGGCCC
>MKSH01000226.1:1104-4575 GCA_001898095.1 Solirubrobacterales bacterium 70-9
CTGCCAGGACCGCCACGAGACCCCCGGGACGGCCGGTCCCCGGCCGCAAGGCCTCCGGAGCACGGCGTCCCCTGCCGCACGGCCTCCGGATCGCGCCGCCCGTCCTCGGTCGCAGGCCCTCCGGACAGCGCAGCCCGTCCGCCGCCGCAGGCCTCCCGGATTTCGCCGTCCCCGGCCGCAAGCGCCCCGAACCGCGCCGCCCGTCCCCGGCCGTCCGGCCGCGCGCTTCGCGGCTCGTTGCCCGCGCCTAACCCTTCCCGATTGACACGCCCCCACCAGCTTTGCCATACTTTCAGCCAGCGTATCTATATTTCGTTGACTGAAAATAAGAACTTATCGGGATGACCGCTGCCACCAGGGCGGTCCGGGAAAGACAAAAAGGAACCACGCGATGAACGAGAGTGCCGCAGCAGCAAGCCAGGGGAACGCCGCCGGGATCCCTGACACCCCCGGAGGTCGGATCCTTGCCGCGCAGGGGCTTGCAACTTCCGACGCCTACGGCCTGGCGCCCTCGCCGCATCGCTTCGACGACGGCGGTCACTTCCGCCTCGAGGTCTCCGGGGTGGAGCGCTTCGCGACGCTCGAAGCCCTCCTCGACGAGGCCGACAAGGAAGACGTCTACATCCACCGGATCGTGTCCTTCGGCGCCGGGGCGACGCTGCTCGACCGCGGGGAGCTGAAGGCCTTCGCCGAGCTGGCCGCCGAGCGGGAGATCGACGTGGTGGCCTGCCCGGGGCCGCGCTCCGGTTGGGACTCGGGGCGCCAGGTGCTGACGCCGGAGGGCATGTACTCCGGGCGCCGGGTCCGCGGCGTCGACAACCTGCGCTTCCTGCTCGACGACTACCTGCGCCTCTTCGAGTGCGGCTTCGGCGGCGTCCTCGTGTGGGACGAGGGGGTGCTCGACATCCTGGTGAAGGCGCGCGCCGCCGGCGACGTCCCCGCCGACGCGAGCTTCAAGGTCTCCGTCTACACCGGCCACGCGAACCCCGCCTCGATCCGCATCCTCGAGGAGCTCGGCGCCGACTCCCTGAACCCGGTGGGCGACCTCTCCCGTCCGATGCTCGGCGCGATCCGCCAGGCGGTGAAGCTGCCGCTCGACATCTGGGCGATCACCTTCGACTCCTTCGGCGGCATGAACCGCCTCTGGGAGGCGGGCGAGATCGCCGCCGTCGCCGCCCCGGTCTACTTCAAGGTCGAGCCCGGCGACTCCGAGGGCGCGATGTACACGTCGTGGGAGGCGCCGACCGCCCAGGACGCGGCGATCCGCAACAAAGTCCGCCACGCGAAGATCGTGCTGGAGCTGGCCGAGCGGACCAGCCCCGAGGTGAAGGCGTCGCCGGCGCCGGCCGCGGTCGCCGGGAGGTCGTGACGATGGCGGCTCCCAAGGTCGGCGCGGCGATCATCGGGCCGGGCAACATCGGCACCGACCTGCTGGTCAAGCTGATGCGCTCCGACGTGGTCGAGGTGCGGCTGATGAGCGGGATCGTCCCCGACTCGCCAGGCCTGCAGCGGGCCGCCGACCTCGGCATCGACACCGCCGCCGACGGGGTCGAGTCGGTGCTCGAGCGCGACGACGTCGAGGTCGTCTTCGACGCCACCGCCGCCCAGGCCCACATCGCCAACGCGCCGCGCCTGCGCGAGGCGGGCAAGCGGGCGGTCGACCTGACCCCCGCGGCGATCGGCCCTTACGTGGTGCCCGCGGTGAACCTCGAGGAACACCTCGACTCCGACAACGTGAACATGGTCAGCTGCGGCGGCCAGGCGACGATCCCCTTCGTCCACGCGATCGACCGGGTCGCCGACATCTCCTACGCGGAGATCGTGGCGACGATCTCGAGCGCCAGCGCCGGGCCGGGGACGCGCCAGAACATCGACCACTTCACCGAGACCACGGCGCGCGGGATCGAGGTGGTCGGCGGCGCCGACGAGGCGAAGGCGATCATCATCCTCAACCCGGCGGAGCCGCCGATCATGATGCGGGACACGATCTTCGCCCGCGTCCGCAAGCCGGACGCCGACGCGATCCAGGCCTCGGTCGAGGCGATGCTGGCCGAGATCGCGATCTACGTGCCCGGCATCCGCCTGCTCCTCTGCGAGACCGACGGCGACAAAGTCACCGTGATGGTCGAGATCGAGGGCGCCGGGGACTTCCTCCCCGCCTACGCGGGCAACCTCGACATCATGACCGCCGCCGCCGCCCGGGTCGGCGAGGGCGTCGCCCACCACCGCAACGGAGTGCGCGCATGATCAACCTCGTCGACACCAGCCTGCGCGACGGGATGCACTCCGTCTCCCACGGCTTCACCCCGGAGCAGATCGGCACCGTCGCGGCGGCGCTCGACCCGACCGGCATCCGCTTCATCGAGGTCACCCACGGGGACGGCCTCGGCGGCTCCTCCTTCCAGTACGGCTTCGCCGCGGCGAAGGACCTGGAGTACGTCGAAGCCGCCGTCGCGGCGACCGCGAAGGCGGAGATCGCGGTGCTGCTGCTGCCCGGCATCGGGACGATCCACATGCTGGCCGAGGCGCGCGAGCGCGGTGCGGCGGCGGTCCGCGTCGCCACCCACTGCACCGAGGCCGACATATCCGCCCAGCACATCTCCTGGGCGCGCGAAAACGACATGTTCGCGATCGGCTTCCTGATGATGAGCCACATGATCGAGCCGGCGAAGCTGGCCGAGCAGGCGCAGCTGATGGAGTCCTACGGCGCCCAGGTCGTCTACGCGGTCGACTCGGCCGGGGCGCTGGTCCCGACCGGTGCCCGCGAGCGGGTCGAGGCCCTGCGCGACGCGCTCGGCGTCGACGTCGGCTTCCACGCCCACAACAACCTCGGCTGCGCAGTCGGCAACTCGCTGGCCGCGGCGGAAGCGGGGGCGACCTGGCTCGACGGCAGCCTGCGCGGCCTCGGGGCCGGGTCGGGGAACGCCCAGACCGAGGTGCTCGCGGCGGCGCTCAGCAAAGCCGGGGCCGACGTCGACGCGGACGTCTTCGCCCTCCTCGATGCCGCCGAGGAAGTGGTGGCGCCGCTCCTGCCGCGCCCGCAGATCGTCGACCGCGGCTCGGTCCTGCTCGGCTACTCGGGCGTCTACTCGAGCTTCCTGCTGCACACCGAGCGGGCCGCCGAGAAGTACGGCGTCGATGCCCGCGAGCTGCTGATGGAGCTGGGACGCCGGGGTGTGGTCGGCGGCCAGGAGGACATGATCATCGAGGTCGCCGCCTCGCGCGCGGGAGGTGCTTGACACCCGACGCCGGAATAGCATAGCCTTTCAGTTACTGCATTAAGTTTTCATCCACCGAAATATCCCGGGCCGTCCGAAATGGGGTGGCGGTCCATCGCAAAGAGGAGCGAGAGAAGCGTGGAGAGTTCATCCGTACCGATTCAGCCCGGCGCCGCCGGCGATTCCGTCTCCGCATCGAGCGGCGGCGGTTACCAGCGGCGTTCCTCCGGTCTCGTCCGCGACTTCTCGCAGA
>MKSH01000226.1:4608-4850 GCA_001898095.1 Solirubrobacterales bacterium 70-9
ACCCGGTGATCGTCGGGGCCCTGACCTTCGGCCTGGTCCTGATCACCTACCCGCACGCCAACCTGTGGCTCTGCTTCATCATCGCCGGCCTCTTCTGCTGCTTCGAGGCGGTCGCCTACGCGCTCTTCGCCGCGGCGATGCCGCGCTCCGGCGGTGACTACGTGATGCAGAGTCGAGTCCTCGGAGGAGGTGTGGCGAGCGTCTTCACCTTTGCCGGGATCACGCTCTCGCAGTGCTTCCTG
>MKSH01000226.1:4926-5112 GCA_001898095.1 Solirubrobacterales bacterium 70-9
TTCCCAAGCGTTTGGGCGACCCCGATGAATTCGCGCAGGCCGTCGAGTTTCTGGTCACTTGCGGCTACATGAACGCCGAGTCCATCCGCGTGGATGGGGCCCTCCGCATGGCGCCGCGCTGACGCCTTGAACCCTCGAAGAGCTGCGCATGATGTCGTCAACCCGAGAAAGCCACGCAACGGGAGC
>MKSH01000226.1:5200-5396 GCA_001898095.1 Solirubrobacterales bacterium 70-9
TGACCTGCATTACGCACCGACACCCAACGGCTGGAAGATCTCCATCCTGCTGGAGGAACTCGGACTTCCCTATACGGTGACTCCGGTCAACATCCGCGCTGGCGATCAATTCAGGCCGGAATTTCTGGCGATCAGCCCGAACAACCGCATTCCGGCCATAGTGGACCATGCGCCGCTCGACGGCGGCGGCCCGCTT
>MKSH01000227.1:0-268 GCA_001898095.1 Solirubrobacterales bacterium 70-9
TGTTCACGCACGTGCGAAGGGACGCGGGCGCGAGCGAAGACCTTCAGACGCACCCACCGCCCCGTCGCGCGGGAGATTCGACCACCGCAAGCGCTGTCCCTCCCCGGGACAGAGGCCACGCCCCAAGCCATCCCAACCTCGGACGACGCGCACATCCCGGCCGTCCCAACCTTGGGACAGACGCCCGCCCCCCAGCCGTCGCAACCCGGGACGGAGATGCGGCCGTGGAGGAGCGCGGCCTGCCGCCTGGGCTGAGGATCCCCATCCC
>MKSH01000227.1:291-477 GCA_001898095.1 Solirubrobacterales bacterium 70-9
CGGGCTGGGCCTAGGGCGTGTCTCCTAACCTCTGCGGGAGGATGAGGCAGGCTTGGGGGCGTGTCGCGTACTCGTACTCTCTCGGATGCTGCGTGGGCTCGGATCGAGCCTTTGATGCCGGTCGCTTCGCGTAAGGGCGGGCGGCCATTCCAGGATCATCGTCGCGTTGTCGAGGGGATCGTGTGG
>MKSH01000227.1:555-2608 GCA_001898095.1 Solirubrobacterales bacterium 70-9
CGGACGCTGTGGGCGAGATTGACTGGGCTGTCAGCGTGGACTCGACGATCAACCGTGCGCATCAACACGCGACGAACCTCCCGCGCGACACAGGGGGCTCTGTCGAGTTACAAGAATCTGCGCGAGGAGCCGCCTGACCATGCGATTGGCCGGTCACGGGGTGGTTTGAGCACGAAGATCCATCACCTCGTCGACGGGCGCGGGCTTCCGCTGGTCGTGCTCGTTGGTCCCGGTCAGGCCGGGGATGCGCCGATGTTCCCGGTGCTCATGGATCACCTCAGCGTCGCCCGGGTCGGCCCGGGCAGACCACGCACCCGACCGGAGCGGGTCCGCGCCGACAAGGCGTACTCGTCGCGCGCGATCCGCACCCATCTGCGCGATCGTGGCATCGTCGCCGTGATCCCCGAGCCGTCCGACCAGCAAGGAAACCGGAAACGACGCGGCTCCCGTGGCGGCCGACCGGTCAGGTACGACATCGAGGATTACAAGGGCCGCAACGTCGTCGAGCGCGGCTTCAACGAAGACAAGCAGTGGCGCGGCCTCGCGACGCGCTACGACAAACTCGCGCTCACCTACCGCGGCGGCGCCGTCCTACGAGCCATCACCCTCTGGCTCAAACGGTTAGGAGACACGCCCTAGGGCCCCGGCCGCGTACCGAACTCCTCCGATCCGCGGCCTACGGGACCGAAATCGGCCCCGCGCGGGCCTCCCGCCGACGTTTCTGAGGAGTTCGGTACGGCCCGGGGCGGGTCAGGTCACGCGCGCGGATGCGGCGTCGACGGCGGCGTCGGTCGCGCCGCCCGCGCGGGCGAGCAGCCACACGCCCGCGAGCGCTCCCGCCCCCGCGATCACGAAGACGACGAAGCTCCAGGGGGGCGCGCCGGCGGCCTCGCCCAGCACCGTGATGCCCATGACGACCGCGACGAACGGGTCGACGACCGTCAGGCCCGCCACGACGAGCTGCGGCGACGCGACGGTGTGCGCGATCTGGACGAAGGTGATCGAAAGGGCGCCGGCGACCACGATGGCCAGGAGGCACGCGAGCGTCAGGAGGTTGTTCTCGTCCAGTCGATAGTCGGCACCGGCGACGGCCGTCTGCACGCGGAGGATCACCGTCTTCCCGAGCGTGACGACGAATCCGGAGAACAGCCCTCCGAGGATCACGTACCCGCCCGCCCGCAGCCCCCGTCCGCGGCGCACGGCGAACGCCGCGCCGGTCGCGGCGAGCACGACGCCGAGCACCGCGAGCACGGCGATCAGCTGCGCGTCGGTGATCGTCGCCTGCGTGCTCACCGCCGCCGCGCCCGACACGAACACGCCGAGACTCACGACGCTGAGCGCGATCGCGCCGATCTCCGCGAGGCGCGGCGGCGTACGGGTGATCACGGCCGTCAAGAGGGAGGAGAACACCAGAGCCGCGACACCCACCGGCTGCACGACCATCAGCGGCGCGAAGGCGAGCGCGGCGAGCTGCGCGAGGATGGCGAGTCCGAACAGCACCGAGCCGACCAGCCACGACGGCTGGCGGGCGAGAGTCCACAGCGCCGCCGCACCCGCACCCGGATTCGCGCGCACCCGCGCCGCCACCCCGAGGGACTGCAGGTGATTGCCGACGGTGAGCAGCGCCGCGGACAGCAGCGCGAACCCGATGCCGAGGTAGGGGAACGACGCGATCGTGGTCACCGGCGCAGCACCTTCTCCAGGGCCTTGCCGCGCGCGAGCTCGTCGACGAGCTTGTCGAGATAGCGGATCTGCTGCATGAGGGGGTCGTCGATCTCCTCCACACGGATGCCGCACACCACCCCGGTGATCAGCGAGACGTTCGGGTTGATCCGGGCGTCGGCGAAGAAGTCCCGGAAGGTCACGCCCTCGTCGAGGATGCGCGCGAGATCGTCGGAGTCGTACCCGGTGAGCCACGTGATGACGGCGTCGAGCTCGGCCTGCGTCCGCCCTTTGCGCGCGAGTTTGGCGACGTAGAGGGGATACACGGAGGCGACGCTGTCGCTGAAGATCCGGTGCACGAGCGCCATCCTAGGGGCCCCCTTTCTGAGTG
>MKSH01000227.1:2658-4757 GCA_001898095.1 Solirubrobacterales bacterium 70-9
GGGACTTGTGCCCGCCCGAGGGCACCGTGCGCCGGATTTCGCGGCGCGGACATTCCCACGGATTCGGTTGTTTTCTATGCGCTCCACGTCTGCAGATGCCCTCACTCGCCGCTCCCGCCGGGCCCACCGCCGCGCTCAGCGCCGCGTCGGAATCGTCGCCGCCGCCGCGGCCTTCAGCCTCATCGCCGTCGCCGGCGTGACGGCGCTCCCGACCTCGGAGGCCGAGGCCTCGACCTCGTCCTTCGGCGACATCACCCTCGCCTCCTTCTCCACCACCGTCGAGCCGACCCCCGTGGTGAGCCTCTCCGGCACCGATGAGATCTCCACGGCGGTGCGGACGGCCCTCGCCGACGCGGATGCCGCGCTCGAAGCATCCGTCGAGGTGGCCTCGCAGGTGGAGGCGTCGGGTCTCGACCTCGGCGACGCCGAGACCGACATCGACACCGATGCGCTGGAGGATGCCGCCGATCGCCTCACGGCGTCGCTCGACCTCCCCGCCCCGCTCCTCCCCGGCATCGCCGAGCAGGTCTCTGACGCCGTCTCGGCGGTCGAGAAGCGCGTGGATGCGGTGCGGACCGACCTCGAAGCGGCGCAGAAGGCCGAGGCCGAGCGCCTCGCCGCCGAGGCGGAGGCCCAGCGCATCGCCGAGGAGGAGGCCGCCGCCGCCGCCGAGGCAGAGGCCGCTGAGGCTGCGACGTCGACCGGTTCGTCCTCGGCATCCGCTGCCCCCTCCCGCCCCGCGGGCGTCTACACGCCGGCCGGCGACGCACAGTCGATCGCCTACGGCATGCTCGGCGGCTACGGCTGGGGCGATGACCAGTTCGGCTGCCTCGTGGAGCTGTGGAACAAGGAATCCGGCTGGAACTCGCAGGCCTATAACGCCTCCAGCGGCGCGTACGGCATCCCGCAGGCCCTCCCGGGCAGCAAGATGGCTTCGGCCGGCGCCGACTGGGAGACCAACGCTGCCACCCAGATCTCGTGGGGCCTCGGCTACATCGCCGGTCGCTACGGCTCGCCGTGCGGCGCGTGGCAGCACTCGCAGTCGGTCGGCTGGTACTGATCCCACGCACTCTCCGCGCATCGTGAACGGCGCCGGGGGACGCCGCGAGTCGGCGTTTCCCGGCGCCGTTTTCGTTTCCGGGCGGGAGCCGGGCGTAGCGTGGGACGCATGGCCGCCCCCGGATCCCGTCGCGCGCGAGCGGCGCGTCGACGCACTCGCCGGGTCGCGGCATCCGGGAGCGATCTGACGGATGCCGAGTGGCAGAGGATCCTCGACGCGTGGCGTCGCTGCGCCTACTGCGGCGTCGACGGCGTCGCCCTGCAGCGGGACTGCGTGCTGCCCATCTCGCGCGGGGGCCGCTACACGCTCGAGAACGTCGTCCCGGCGTGCCGCTCGTGCAACGCGTCGAAGTGCAACGCGGAGGTGACCGGGTGGATGCGGCGCCGACGCCTCGACGAGCCGGCGTTCCTGCGCGCGTGGGTCGAGATCGGCCGCGAGCTCCGCGCCCCGATCGCCTGAACGCCCGCGCGCGCCCCGCGTCAGCCGTCCGACGTCCGGGTGTGCAGCCGCTCTCCCTCGGCGTTGAAGATGCTCAGCACCTCGGCGCGACGCGGCCCGGGCGCCCACATCGCGTGCGGCTCGCGGGTGTCGAACTGCGCCGCCTCCCCGCGTCCGAGATCGAGCTCCTCATCGCCGAGACGCAGCCGCAGTCGCCCCGAGAGGACGTAGAGCCACTCCCAGCCGTCGTGCACGCGCGGCTCGGGCGCCTCGCTCCGCGGCTCGTAGACGATCTTGAAGGCCTGCACGGGCGATTGCTCGACGGTGAGCGGCGCGATCGTCATCCCCTCCGCGCGGCGTGCGGGGCGGCGCACCCGCGGATCCCGCGCGGGTTCGACGAGGAGATCGTCGATGCGGATGCCGAGGGCCCGCGTCACCGGGAGCAGGAGCTCGAGGCTCGCCTGGCGCTTCCCGGACTCCAGCCGCGACAGGGTGCTGGGCGAGATCCCGGCTGCGCGCGACAGGTCGTCGAGCGTCCACTCCCGGGCGCGCCGGGCTTCGCGCAGGCGCGGTCCGAGTCGGTCGAGTTCGCCCACGACAT
>MKSH01000228.1:0-1595 GCA_001898095.1 Solirubrobacterales bacterium 70-9
GAACCCTCCGCGCCGGCGACGGGCCGTGGAGCCTTTCCGTCGCATGGAGGAAGAAAGGCTCCACACCCGGGGCCGCACTCCCGCCTCCGCCTGAGACCCGGCCCTCTCGGATGCGGTCACAGCCTGCCCGGACCGCATCCGAGAGGGCCGCGTCCCTTTGCCGTCCCTTATACGCCGCGCACCCCGCCCGCTCCGTACCCGGCGTTCGCAGTTCCCCGTACCGGTTACGGCTAACTGCGAACGCGCCTAGCGGCGCTTGCGACCGCGGCCCTTCCGGTGCGGTTTGCCGGCGTTGCGGAGCGTCTGCTCGGCGGCCTTTTCGGTCTCCTCGCTCATCGTGATCTGGAACATCGCGAGGAGGGCGTCGGAGGCGAGCGGGCGCAGCGCCTCGAGGGCCTCGAGGACCTTGTGCCAGTCCTCGTCGGGGCGGCCCGCCTTGTCGAAGGGCTCCCAGATCTGTTCGGTGAAGAGGTCGACGTAGGCGCGGGCGACGGCGTCGGCGTGGTCATGGAGCTTCGCCGCCAGGGCGACGGCGGCCTCGGGGCTGACGCCGAACTCGATCATCCGCGCGGCGGCGCGATGGAGGCGCGGGCTGATCACCTCGACCGAGCCGCCCGGCAACGCCCGCAGCACGCCGAGCTTCTCCGCCCGTTTCAGCAACTTCTCGTCGACCGTCTTCACCTGCCACGCTTCGGCGAAGTCGGCGGGGGCGAAGATTTCCGGCGTCTCGTCCTCGAACGGAGCGCGCACCGCGCGGGCGAAGTCGACCATCTCCTTGGAGGAGCCGCCGGTGCTCTCCAGCACCCGCCGGATCGCCTCCAGGTTCAGCCCCTCGGACTGCATTTCGCGCGTCAGTTCGATCCGCGCGACGTGCTCCTCGTTGTAGTAGCCGGTGCGGCCTTGGACTTCCGGCGGCGGCAGCAGGCCGCGCGTCTGGTGCGCGCGGATGTTGCGGATCGTCATCCCGGTACGCCGCGCCAGCTCACCGATCGTCATCTTGCCGTCGGCCTCCGCCGCGGCTTTCTTCTCTGCGGCCATCACGGCATCGTAAGGGGCAGGCGGGCGCCATTCATCTCCGCCGCGCCATCGGAGCAGAGCCAGGCGATCGCGTCGGCGACGTGCTCGGCCGGGGTGAAGGTCGGAAACTCCTTGCCTGGGTTGTCGGCCCGCATCTGCGGCGTGAGGATCGCGTCGACGACGACGATGTTGGCCGTCGCCCCGCCGACCCCGAAGCCGTCCGCGTACGCCAGCGTCCAGGCCTCGGCCGCCGCCTTCGCCGCCGCGTAGGCCGCATTGCCGTTGCTGGGCCGCTGCGCCTGCTTGGCGGAGACGAGGACGAACCGCCCGGCCTCGCTCGCCGCGAGCTGCTCATGGAACGCCCGCGTGGTCAGCTGCACCGTCCGGATCAACAGCGCCTGCAACAGATCCCAGTCGGCAAGCGGCTCCTCGTGCAGCGGCTGCCCACCGCGCCAGCCTCCGACCAGGTGGATCAGCCCGTCGACCCGCCCGTGCCGCTCGACCAGCCCGTCCCGCCACGCCCCCACCGCGTCCTCGTCGGTGAGGTCGACCGCGACGCCGTCCCAACGCTCCCCCAA
>MKSH01000228.1:1696-2207 GCA_001898095.1 Solirubrobacterales bacterium 70-9
CTGCTGCTCCTCCATAGCGGGAATCCTGCCGTATCGGCGCCCGATCGTGCCCCCGAACGGGTGGTTCACGGTCCGCCCGCGCTCCGCACCGAGGCGGAACGCCGGCGAGACGCGCCGCTCAGCCGGCCGGCGGAAACCTATGGGGGAGAGAGGATTCGAACCTCTGTAGGCATAGCCAACTGGTTTACAGCCAGTCCCCTTTAACCACTCGGGCACTCCCCCAGGGATGGGTCGCGGATTCTAGACAGGCGGCGTCAGGCGGGCGGCGCGGCGCCGAGGCGCGCAACCATCCGCTCGTTGAAGGCCTGCACGGCCTTCTGCGGGCGGAGGAAAACGGTGAGGTCGGTGACGCGTCCCTCGGGGTCGAGGATGAGGTAGTCGATCCCCTCGATCTCGAACTTGCCGTCGACCTTGGCGGCGAAGCGCAGGACGACGGTGCCGTCGCCGTGGACCTCGTCGAGGTAGCGGAAGTCTTCGAAGACCTCGATCACGTTGGCGAGCACGATCAGCG
>MKSH01000228.1:2506-2938 GCA_001898095.1 Solirubrobacterales bacterium 70-9
GAGCGGCGAGCCGCGGACGGCGCCGATCCTCTATCTCGAGCGCGACGACGCGATGGTCGTGATCGACACCAACGCGGGCAACGAGAAGCTGCCCGCCTGGTCCCACAACCTGAAGGCGAAGCCGCTGGCCGAGGTGCAGGTCGGCAAGCGCAAGCTGCCGGTCACCGCCCGGGTCGCCGCGGGCGCCGAGCGCGAAGAGCTGTGGCGCGCCTGCAACGACCAGTACTCCGGCTTCGACGAATACATCACCTGGATGAAGCGCACGCCGTCGGTCTGGGTGCTGGAGCCGCTGCGGACAAACCGGGACGAGGACGAAGAAGACGGCGACGTCGGCACGACCAGGGAATCGGCCGCGGCGCAGGGCGACGTCGGCCCCCTCGACATCATTTGAGCGGGGCGCCAGGGAGCGGCGGCGCGCGCGGCCCCGAGGCG
>MKSH01000228.1:3084-4485 GCA_001898095.1 Solirubrobacterales bacterium 70-9
CGCCGGGCTCGCCGGCCTCACCTGCGCCTATCGCCTGCACCAGCGCGGCATCTCGAGCACGCTCTTCGAGGCCCACCCGCACCGGGTCGGCGGCCGCTGCTGGACCGCGCGCGAGTTCGCCGCCTCACAGACCGCCGAGCACGGCGGCGAGTTCATCGACACCGTCCAGCACCGGATCCGTGCCCTCGCCGCCGAGCTCGGGCTGACCCTCGACGACCTCGAAGCGTCCGCGAGCAAGACGCCGGGGCTACGCCCGCGCCTGGTCCTCGGCGGGAGGCCGCGCCGCTTCGCCGAGGTCTACCGCGGCCAGGCCCTGCTCGAAGCCCGCGCCCGCGCCGACTCGCGCCGCATCCGCGACTTCACCTGGAACCGGGCCACCCGCGCCGCCCGTGAGCTCGACGAGATGAGCGCCGCCGAGTGGCTCGACCGCACCCTCCCGGACCCCTCTCAGCGCCTCCTCCGCGCCGCCACCGAACAGTTGATGGCGGAGGAGTACGGGCTCGACGTCGGCCGACTCAGCGCGATCTCGATGCTGATCCAGTTCGGCTCCTTCGGCCCCGAATCCGACGAACGCTTCCACGTCCACGGCGGCAACGACCGGATCGCCTGGGGCCTGGCCGATCGCCTCCCCTCCGGCACGCTCCAGCTCGACAGTCCGCTCACCGCCCTGCGCCGGCGCGGCTCCGCCTTCGCCCTCTCCTTCGCCGGGACGCCCGGGGAGACGGTCGCCGACGTCGTCGTCCTCTGCCTCCCCTTCACCGCCCTGCGCCGGGTCGACCTCGATAGCGCCGGCCTCGGCGCCCGCAAGCGCCGCTGCATCGAGGACCTGGGGATGGGCACGAACGCGAAGCTCCTGCTCCAGTTCCGCCGCCACCTCTCCCGCTACGACCGCTTCAACGGCGAATTTTACGACGAGGACGTCGACACCTGGGACAGCTCGATCGGCGAGCCCGGCCGCCCCGGCATCCTCACCGTCTTCTCCGGCGGCAGCTACGGCGCCGGCCAGCGCGGGCGCGGCCCGCACGCCCCGGCGCCGCGCGCCCGCATCGATGCGGCGCTTAAGAAGGTCGACCGCGCCGTCCCCGGCATCGCCGCCGGCTTCGACGGCAACGCCTGGCTCGACCACTGGGCCTCGGACCCCTGGACCCACGGCTCCTACGCCGCCTTCGAACCGGGCCAGTACACCCGCTACTGGGGCTTCGTCGGCCGCCCCGAAGGCCGCATCCTCTTCGGCGGCGAGCACACCGCGCTGGCCGCGCAGGGCTTCCTCGACGGGGCGGTGGCGAGCGGCGAGCGGTGTGCGGGGGAAGTTGTGGCGCTCAGCTGAGGGAGGGGGCGCGAGACGGGTAAGGGCCAGCGAGGGACGGGGAAGGGACGCGGCCCTCTCGTAGGCGGTCCGGG
>MKSH01000228.1:4811-7841 GCA_001898095.1 Solirubrobacterales bacterium 70-9
CGTCCCCAATCGACCGGGCCCCGCAGCCCACCGTCCCCGGCCGCCGGCGCCCCGAACCCCGCCGTTCCTATGAAGCGTCGCGGAGCATCTGCGCCTCCGGCAGGCGCTTAAGCTTTTTCAGCGTGTTGTTCTCGATCTGGCGGATGCGCTCGCGGGTCACGCCGAAGGTGCGGCCGACTTCCTCCAGGGTGAGGGGCTCGGCGCCGCCGAGGCCGTAGCGGAGTTCGATCACCTGGCGCTCGCGCTCGGGCAGGGCGTCCAGCGCCCGCCGCACGCCCTCCTTCTGCAGGTGCTCGCTCGCTTCCTCGAACGGCTCGAGGACCGCCTCGTCGGCGACGAAATCGCCGAGCTCCGATTCGTCCTCGTCGCCCACCGGTTTCTCCAGCGAGACCGGGAGCTGGGCGACGCGGAGGATGTCGCGCACGTCGGAGACCGGCCAGCGCAGCTCCTCGGCGATCTCGGAGGCCTCCGGCTCACGGCCAAGGCGCTGCACGAGCTGCCGTTCCACGTGGGCCACCCGGTTCAGCTTCTCCACCATGTGGACCGGTATGCGGATCGTCCGCGCCTTGTCGGCGATCGCCCGCGTCACCGCCTGGCGGATCCACCAGGTCGCGTAGGTCGAGAACTTGTAGCCGCGCCGGTAGTCGAACTTCTCCACCGCGCGGATCAGCCCGAGGCTGCCCTCCTGGATCAGGTCGAGGAAGGAGAGCCCGCGGCCCAGATAGCCTTTCGCGATCGAGACGACGAGGCGCAGGTTCGCCTCCACCATCTGCCGCTTGGCGAGCATGTCGCCGCGCTCGATCCGTTTCGCCAGTTCGACCTCCTGCTGCGCGGTCAGCAGGTCGACCCGCCCGATCGACCGCAGGTAGAGGCGCAGGGAGTCGAGGCTCGGTTCGACCGTCAGGTCGAGTTCCTCTTTCTTCGGCGCGCCCGCGGCGTCGCCACCGCTGCGCTGCTCTTTGTAGGCGCTGACACCGTCCTCGGCGATCACGTCGACGCCGTGCTCGACCAGGTTGGCGTGGAGCTGGGAGACCTGCTCCTTGGTGATCTCCACCTCCTCGAGCGTGGTCGAGATCTGCTCGTAGGTGAGGTAGCCGCGCTCGCGTCCCAACGCGATCAGCCCGGCGAGCTCCTCGATCTCGGGCGCGCTCGTCGCATCCTCGCGATCAACGACTTCCACCGTCTCCATCGGTTCGATGATCGGTGCCTCCTGAAACTATCTCTCCCCCGGGTCCCCCCCGGACGCCGGCCCCGAAGCTCCGACAACAGCGAATTATAGGCAGGGTCGTACTCCATAGGTGACCGATGGACGGCGGGGTCTAGGCTTCCCGTATGGCGAACGAAACGAGCAGCACCCTGCGCACCGTCCCCGACGTCCAGTCCGGCCTCCCCGCGACCCAGGTCAGCCTCTCCCGCGTCGGCGTGACCGGCGTCGAGAAGGTGATCCGCGTCCGCGACGGCGACCGCGAGAACCTCTTCTACGCGGAGATGGAGTGCTTCGTCGACCTCGAACCGAAGCAGGCGGGCGTGCACATGTCCCGCTTCGAGGAGATCGTCGGCGAGGCGATCGACGAGGTCGTCCTCGGCGAGGCGTTCAAGGCCGAGGTGCTGGCCGCCCACGTCGCCGAGAAGGTGCGCGAGCGCCAGCACGGCCGGCGCGCCGAGGTCTCGCTCACGGCGCGGTATCCGGAGATCGTCAACACCCCCGAGTCCGACATCGAGACGCAGGAGATCTACGTCCTCTTCGGCACCGCGGTCGCCTCGGAGTCGGGGACGCGGACGCTGACCGGCGTCCAGGCCCAGGGGATGACCGCCTGCCCGTGCGCGCAGGAGATGGTGACCGGGCTCTCGCGCGAACGGCTGGCCGAGCAGGGCTTCGACGGCGAGCAGATCGAGCGCATCGTCGCCGCCGTGCCGATCGCCACCCACAACCAGCGCGGGATCGGCACCCTCCACGTCGGCTGTCCCGAGGGCGGCCCGGCCTGGATCGACGCGCCGGAGCTGCTGCGGATCGTCGAGAGCTCGATGAGCTCGGAGATCTACGAGCTGATGAAGCGCCCCGACGAGATGTCGGTAGTCGTCAAGGCCCACGAAACGCCCCGCTTCGTCGAGGACTGCGTGCGGGAGATGATCCGCCAGGTGGTCGAGGGCTATCCCGACCTCTCCCCCGACGCCTTCGTCATGGCGCGCCAGGAGAACCTGGAGACGATCCACCGTCACAACGTGGTGGCCGAGCGCTACGGCACCCTCGGCGAGCTGCGCAAGGAGCTGGAGAGCGGCGAGCACACCGCCCACCACCTCTCGATGCGCGAGTGGCTCGAGGCGCCGACCAGCTGACCCACCCCGGCCGGCCGGCGATGTCGGTGGGCCGAAAAACGCTCTATATCAGCGCTTTTCGGCCCGTCAACCGCGGGCGCCGGCGGCGCGTTCGCGCTGCTGCTGCTCGATCCGACGGCGAAGGCCGAAGAAGTAATCGGCGCCGCTGATCACGGTCGCGGCGAGGGCGATGTAGACGAGGACGTCCACCGCGACCGGCGCCGGGTCGAAGGAGATCAGCGCGAACACGGCGGCGGTCTGCAACACCGTCTTCGCCTTGCCGAGCCAGGAGGCGGCGATCACGAGGCCGCGCTCGGCGGCGATCGTGCGGAGGATCGTCACCGCGACCTCGCGGGCGATGATCACCATCGCCACCCAGGCTTCGAGGCGCCCGAGCGAGACCAGGGAGACCAGCGCGCCGATGATCAGCAGCTTGTCGGCGAGCGGGTCCATCAGCTTGCCGAAGGTGGTGATCGACCCGCGCGAGCGGGCGAAGTAGCCGTCGAGCCCGTCGGTCAGCGAGGCGAGGGCGAAGACGACGGCCGCGATCACGTCGCCGTTCGGCGTCTCCCCGAGCAGCGCCACCACCACCACCGGCACGGCGAGGATGCGCAGCATCGTCAGCGCGTTGGGCAGGTTGAGCGGGAACACGGTCCCTCAGTCTGACGAAGCGCCCGCCGGGGCGGGAGCGGCGGCCGCCGCGATGGCCGCATC
>MKSH01000228.1:7870-11873 GCA_001898095.1 Solirubrobacterales bacterium 70-9
CTTGCCCATCAACTCCATCACCGCGGGCACCAGGAGGCAGCGGACGACGGTCGAGTCGATCGCGATCGCGACCGCCAGCCCGACCCCGAACTCCTTCACCACCGGGTCGCCGCTGAGGATGAAGCTGGCGAAGACGCAGACCATGATCCCGGCCGCCGAGGTGATCACGCGGCCGGTGTTGGCCAGCCCTTCGACCACCGCGCGGCGCTCGTCGCCGTACTCGACGTAGTGCTCCTTCATCTGCGTCATCAGGAAGACCTCGTAGTCCATCGAGAGGCCGAAGAGGATCGCGAACATCAGCAGGGGCACGAAGCTGACGATCGGGATCGAGTGGTCGAGGCCGATCAGCGACGACCCCCAGCCGAGCTGGAAGACCGCGGTAACCACGCCGTAGGAGGCGGCGACCGAGATCAGGTTCATCGCCGCCGCCTTGATCGGCACCAGGACCGAGCGGAAGGCCATCAGCAGGACCAGGAAGCTGAGCCCGACGACCACCAGGATCATCAGCGGCAGCTTTTCCGCGATCTTGCTGGCGAGGTCGATGTAGCCGGCGGTCTGGCCGCCGACGTAGGAGTTCGCTTTCGTCCCTTCGAGCGCGCCCGGGATCACTTCATCGCGCAGGTTTTCCACCAGCGTCACGGTCTTGTCGGCCCACGGCTCCGATTTCGAGATCACCGTGAAGACGGCGACCTTTTTGTCTTCCGAGAGCGTCGGTTCGGTGACCGCGGCGACGTCTTCCGTCCCGCCGATCGCTTTCTGCAGGGTCGGCAGCACTTTCTGCGCTTCTTCGGGCGTGGTGAATTCGGAGGCGATCAGGAGCGGGCCGTTGACGCCCGGGCCGAAGCCGGAGTTGAGCCCGTCGTACGCCTGCCGCGAGGTCGTTTCCTTGGGCAGCGCGCTGATGTCGTTCTGGCCCAGTTGCAGCTGGAAGATCGGCAGCGCCAGGATGGCGAGGATGATCAACGCGACGATCGTCGCCCGCCACGGCATCTTCACGATGCGTTCCGCCCAACTTCGCCAGCCGTGCGGCTCCTTGTCGTCCGGGTGGGTCTTGCCGATGTGGAAGCGGAGGCTATCGATGTGGGGGCCGAGCGCTCCCAGCATCGCGGGCAAGAGCGTCGCCGCCGCGCAGACCGCGACCACAACCGCGATCGCCGCGGTGAAGCCGAGCGTCGTCACCAGCGGGATGTCGGCGACGGCGAGCGAGCAGAGCGCGATCACCACGGTGAAGCCGGCGAAGACGACGGCGCCGCCCGCGGTGGCGGTCGCCCGCGCGATCGACTCGCGCAGGTCCATCCCTTCCTTCAGCTGCAGTTTGTGACGGGTGACGATGAAGAGCGCGTAATCGATGCCGACGCCGAGGCCGATCATCGTCGCCAGCGTCGCCGCCACGCCGGGGACCTCGAGCACGTGCTCCAGCAGGCGGATGATCGAGAGCGCGCAGGCGAGGCCGATGATCGCCGAGACGATCGGCAGCATCATCGCCGTCGCCGTGCCGAAGGCGAAGAGCAGGATGATCACCGCCGCGACCAGGCCGATGACCTCCGATTTCTCGGTCGAGGGCTTGGAGAGCTGGTTGCCGACGTAGCCGCCGATCGAGGCGTTGCCGCCCGCCGCTTCGAACGGTTTCGCCGCGTCGAGGAGCTGCTGCGACTGGGCTTCGTTGATTTCGCCGGGGCCGACGCCGAGGACCACCGGGATGTAGCCGATGTTCGGCTTCTTCTGGCTCAGCGTCTGGGCGCCCGGGGCGAGCGGGCTCATCGCCGAGTTGACGTCGTGCTTCTTTTCCAGGTTGGCGGCGGTTTCTTCGACCGCCTTGGCGTACGGCGCTTCGCTCAGTTTCGTGCCGGCGGGCGCTTCCAGCCCCAGCGGGTTCGAGCCGTAGGCCTGCTCGGGAAGGTTTTCTTCCAGCAGTTCGGTGGCGAGGGTGGAGCCGGTGCCCGGGAGCGTCAGGTTTTCGCTCGTCTTCGAGCCGGAGGCCTGCCCGATCGCGACCAGTGCGATCGCCAAGGCGATCCAGGCCCCGATCACGGGCCAGTGATGGCGTGAGCAGAAGCCGCCGATCTTGTAGAGGGGCCCCGTCATCGTCGCCGGGCAGTATTCCCTAAGTAACGGTCGTCCACCTCGCCACTATCGGGTAATCGGGCCCGCAGGCTTGAGCGGCGACTCCTTTTCTGCCTATTCGGGGGGCGCCGTGGTGCCGTTCTCGAACGGTTCCGGGACCGAGGCGAATTGGCCGGCACCGAGCTCCTGGCGCAACAGGGTGAGGTGCTGGGCCTGGTTGGCGACGGTCGAGGACAGCAGCGAGCGCGGCCAGCTCGCTTCCAGCGAGGAGATCGCGCCGAGCTCCTCGTCGATCGTCGCGCTTTCGACTTCGTAGAGGAATTCGAGCCGTTCGCGGTCGCTTTTCGGCTCTCCCACTTCGATCGTCGCCGCCTCCGGTTCGGGGGTGCTCCGCAGCCCCCGCATCGCCTTCATCACCGCGTCGACGTGTTCCTGTTCCTGGGCGCGGAAGTAGGCAGCAAGGTGGGCGAGCCGCCGCGGCAGCTTCGGGATCACCTGCCCGTAGGCGACGATCGCCGCTTCCTGGCGGCCGAGCACCTTGTCGAGGAGCGCCGCGTCGGCGGCCTCGGTGGCGGACTGCGGCGGCGTCCCGTCGGTGACCAAGGCGGCCGAGGTCGGCCCGCTCGAGCTGCCGCCGCCGCAGCCGGCGAGGAATAGGGCGAGGATGACAAGCATCGCGCCGCTCAACATGATTCGGTGTCCTGCCATGGATCGAGCGTCAACCTTATGAAGTCGGGCCGCGCGGAGGAGCTCGACGCGCTTGCGGCCGAGGTCCACGCCTGCCGGCGCTGCCCGCGGCTGGTCGCCTGGCGCGAGGCCGAGGCGGCCGATCCGCCGCGCCGGTTCCGCGGCGAGGAGTACTGGGCCCGCCCGGTCAGCGGCTTCGGCGACCCGGCGGCGCGGATCCTCCTCGTCGGCCTCGCCCCCGCCGCCCACGGCGCCAACCGGACCGGGCGGATGTTCACCGGGGACCGCTCCGGCGACTGGCTCTACGCGGCGCTCCACCGGGCCGGGCTCGCCAACCAGCCGACCGCGGTGCGCCGCGACGACGGATTGCGACTGATCGACACCTACGTCACCGCGACCGTCCGCTGCGCACCCCCCGCCAACAAGCCGACGCCGGCCGAGCGCGACAACTGCCTCCCTTATCTGGAGCGAGAGCTCGATCTGCTCGACCGGGCCCGCGTCGTCGTCGCGCTCGGGTCGTTCGGCTGGGACGGGTTCCTGCGCGCGGCGCGGGCGATCGGCGTCCCCACCCCGCGCCCGAAGCCGCGCTTCGGCCACGGCGCCGAAGCCCGCCTGGGCGACCGCTGGACCCTCCTCGGCTGCTTCCCCCCGAGCCAGCAGAACACCTTCACCGGCAAGCTCACCGAGCCGATGACCGACGCCGTCCTCGCCCGCGCGAAGGCGCTCGCCGCGGCCGGCGGCTGAGCGCCACGCGCGCCATCTCATTAGGCGTTCTCCCCAGTATTTGAAAAACCGGTGCGTTTACGGGAACGGTTTCCACCTATATGGGACTCTCATTTCAATCATGCAGAGACCAAGAATCAAGCGGACCACCGAGGCGTTCACCTCGCCCGAAGGGGACGTCTATCTGCGTCGGCCGAGCGCCAACCGCGACGTGCGGATCGAGCGGCCCGGCGAGGATGACCAGCGCCTGCTCGCCGCACTGGACGGCGAGCACACCCTGGACGAGCTGCACGCCGAGTTCGGCGCCGAGGCGGTCGACGACACGATCTCCCAGATGCAGGAGCTCGACATCATCGAGGACGCCGCCGATGACGACCTGATCGACCCGGCCGAGCGCGAACGCTTCGATCGGCAGCTGCGCTACTTCTCCGACATCGGCGGCGGTGAACTGGTCCCGTCGGAGTGTCAGCGGCGGCTGCGCGAGGCGAAGGTGGCGGTGCTCGGCGTCGGCGGCCTCGGCGGCTGGGCG
>MKSH01000228.1:12072-19903 GCA_001898095.1 Solirubrobacterales bacterium 70-9
CGCCTTCGACGTCGAGTTGTGGTGCAACCAGGCCTGTTTCGAGGCCGGCATCCCCTACATCACGATGAGCCACTTCCCGCCGATCGCCCGGGTGGGGCCGCTCTACGTCCCCGGCGTCACCGGCTGTTACGAGTGCCAGGGGATCGCCTGGCGGCGCGAGTACCCGCTGATGGACGCGGCGATCGACGCCCAGCGGGCGAAACCGAGCCCCTCGGCGAACATCGGCCCGGCCTGCGGGCTGATCGGCGGCCAGGTCGGGATGGAGGTGCTGCACCTGCTGACCGGGCTGGCGACGCCGTCGACCCAGGGCACCGAACACATCTACGACCTGCGGACGATGGAGGTCGACCGCAAACCGGTGGTGCCGGAGCCCGACTGCCCGATCTGCGGGCACCTTCCCCACGCGGGCGTGCCGGCGGTGAAGGAGACGGCGGACGGGTAGTTTCGGCGGATGAAGCGCCCCGCCGTCGCCGTCCTTGTCACCCTCGTCGCCGCCCTGCTCGTCGCCGGGTGCGGTGGTGGGTCGGGGGGCGGCTCGAGCTCCGGCTCGACCGGTGCGACCACGACCAAGAAGGCGACCGCGCCCAACGCGCCGGCCGGCTCCAAGGTCGTGTCCTGCGAGGAGAACCGCATGGAAACCGAGGAATTGCGGGCGACGGCGGTCGACTGCAACACCGCCCGGGCGACGATGGAGCAGTGGGAGGGCAGCCGCGCGTGCACCCTCGGCGAAGGCTCGCGCAGCTCCTGCTCGCTGGGCGACTTCCGCTGTCAGGCGGTGAAGGTCGACAAAGGCGCCGCGGTCAGCTGCGAACGCGAGGGCGCCGACGTCACCTGGATCAGCACCGCCTGGATGGTCAAGAAGTCCGGCGGCTGAGCCGTTCGATCACGTGCCCGCGCCCCTCGAAGAAGAGGGCGAGCCAGATCCAGGGAGCGAGGCTGGGACTGAAGAGCGCGATGACGATCGAGAGCAGGAAGACGCCGGCGATGAAGACCGAGGTGATGAAGTCTTCGCGGGCCGTCTCGGCGTCGGTCGTGGTCAGGTCCGCCCGGCGCGCGTCCCACCGCATCCACTGGCCGATCAGGATGACTGCGGCCAAGTTGACCGAGTAGACGACGACCGCCGGCAGCGTCCCCCCGTACTCGCCGAGCACCTGACTGGAGAACGGGATCAGCACGATGAACGCGAGGTAGAGCATGTTCAGCCCGATCAGCCGGCCGTTGAAGGCTTTCACTTCGCTGAAGAACTGGTGGTGGACGAGCCAGAAGCGAGCGATCACGGCGAAGCTGATCGCGTAGGCGAGGAACTTTTCGTGCTGTTCCCAGAGGTTGTGCCAGATCGCGCTGTCCGTCTTGAGGCCACTGTCCAAGGCCAGCTCCAGCACCAGCAGCGTGATCGCGATCGAGAAGACCCCGTCGCTGAAGGCGACGATGCGCGAGAACTCGACCTCGTGCTCTTCTCGCTTCTTCGGCTTCAGATCGCGCGGCATCGCCGGGATCATCTAGATCGCACGCGACGGAACGACGACCAGGGAGCGGGTCTACTTGCCGGCCAGCCGCACCGACAGCGCCTTCGTCGTCGCCCCGACCTTGATCGCGACCCTGTAGGGCCCTGGCTGCAGGCGCTTGCCGCCGACCTTGACGATCTTCCGCACGAAGGGGCCCTGCTTGGCTTTGTAGGTGAGCGTGCCGAGGGGCTTCTTCGCACCCTGGCGGCTGATGGCAATACGCACGGTCGCCGCTTGCTGGAGCTTCAGCTGGACCGTCAGTGCGCCTTGCGCCGCGACGACCTTGGCGCCGCTGAAGGTCGGGGCGGACGGTGAGCCTTTGGCCACACCGCCCTTCTTGGTGGCGCCGCCACCGCTCGGGGTCGTCGCTGTCCCAGCGGCTGCCGGCGGCGTCGTCGAGTCGCCACTGCCCGGCTGGGCGAGGTCGAACGCCGCCCAATGGACGTCGGACCCGCCGGGCACCACGAGCCGCGGCTGCAGCAGACAACTCGGGCCGTTCGGCACCGGGGCAGGCGAGACGTAGATGCCGCCGGGGCCGTTCCAGGCGATCTGGGCGCCGTCCGGAGACCAGACCGGGCGACCGCCGCCGAGGTCGTTCGTCACGTAACCCTCGACGGTGCAGACAAGCTGGGGTTTGGGGTCGGTCGGCGCGGCGGCTCCGGTGGAGAGCTCGGTGTAGGTGAGGAGCGCCAGGGTGTGCGGCTTCGATCCGGTGACGCTCGCGTCGGCGAGGTCGAGGAGCAGCATCGTCGCGGTCGGATGGAAGTCGAAGCCGTCGAGCTCCAGCCCGCCTGAGACGGTGATCCAGTCCTGCATGTGTGCGGCGTCGTTCTGCCACACCTGCAGCGCGGTGCCGTTGATGCCGGCGAGGCGCTGGTCGGGGTGGTGGGTCCAGCCCGGCTGGGTGAGGTAGTCGTAGGACGGATAGGTGCTGGTCCCGAACGTCGGGCTGTTGCGGTTCGTCAGTCGCACCGACGGCGTATAGGAGCCGCCGAGGCAGTTGTTCGATCCTTTCCAGTACTGGACCGCGACGAAGGTCCCGTCCGGCGAGGTCGCGGTCCGAAACGGGCTCAGCCCGCCGCAGATCCCGTCCCGCTCGAACAGGAACGGACCGCTGCGAATGGCGCCGCTCTGATCGAGGACGACGAAGCTGGAGTTGCCGCTGCCGTCGCCCTGGTTCAGATACGCGGTGATGCCCCCGTCGTCGGCGACCGAGATGGCCTTGTAGCCGTGGGCCGAGTCAGAAGCGTGGGTGACCTTGCGCTGATCGCTCCCGTCCGGGCGCGCCACCGCCACGTCGTTACCCCCATCTACGTAGACGAGGCTCGCGGCCTCGGCGGCGACCGGGGCAGCGACGAGCGCACAGAGGACGGCGAGCAGGTAGGCGGCGAAGCGGCGCACCGCCCAATCGAACCAGGGGCATCGCCGAGGCGCATCGGGGAAACCACCGGTTCGCCCGCAGGGCCGCTGCGGCGCCAGGCACGGGAGCATGGGCAGAATTCCCCATTGCGCATCGGGACGACGGACGTCGATGCTGCGCGCTCGTGCACCGTCTCCTTAAGCAATGGTTGTCGTCCGCGATACTGATCGCGCCGGCCGCGGTGCTGCTCGCGCTCGGCGGCGAAGCGCAGGCCGCCTGGCTGCCGGCCGAACCGGTCGTCGCCTCCGGCCCCGCGGCGAGCGACGTGCAGGTCGCCGTCGACGGCAAGGGCGACGTCTTCGTCGCCTGGGTCACGGCCAACCCGACCAACCACGCGATCGTCGTCTCCGAACATCCGGCGGGCGGCAGCTGGTCGCCGGCCACGCAGAAGATCCAGGCGACCCAGGACTGCCAGGAACCGAGCCTCGCGGTCAACGAAGCCGGCGCCGCGATCCTCGTCGCCGACTGCAAAACCGGCGCCACCCCGATGCGCTACGCGACCCGCAGCATCTTCGGCACCTGGTCGACGACCTCCGGCGAACTTCCCGGCAGCGGCTCCGGCAAACAACCGCGGGCGGGGATCGACTCGACCGGCAACTTCGCCGTCGCCTGGCAGACTGAAGGCTCACCGAGCGCCGTCGACGCCGTCTACGCACCGGTCGGCGGCGGCTTCGGCGCGGTCAAACAGATCAGCACCGCGGGTAAAGTCGCGACCGAGCCCAACCTGGCGATGACGCCGACCGGGACGGTCGACCTCGTCTGGCTCGAGCAGCGCAAACAGATCAGCACCGACCCGGTCGTCCAGGTGATGATCGCGCGCAAGCGGGGCTCGGCGGAATGGACCGCCTCCGGACACCTCACCAGCAACTTCACCAACACGCCGGTCGCCTTCGGCGAACCGCAGATCGAGGTCGACGGCACCTACCAGATCGTCGCCTGGACCCAGGAAGAAACCCACCCCGAAATGATCGCCCGCAACAGCAACGGCGACGGCAACGGCTTCTCCGAACCGATCGTCGGCATCGCCGAATCCGGTTACGTCGAGTTTCCGCAGGTCGGCATCGACCGCAGCGGCCGCAGCATCGCGACCTGGCGGAGCTTCCCGACCGGACCGACCGGGATCGCGGTCAAATCGTCCTCGGCCTCAACCCCGACGAGCTTCTGGGCGACCCCGTCGACGGTTCAGGAAAACGCGGCCGGCAGCGCGATACCCGTCCTCTCCGTCACTCCCAGCGGCTACGCGGCCACCGCCTGGTACATGGGAGGGGGTCAGATCTGGGCGGCGACGCGGCCTGCCGGCGGCGCCTTCGGTTCCCCGGTGACCCTGACGACCCCGCAGCAGTTCGGGTACGAAGGACCGGTGGCGACGAACGACGGCGAGGACTCGGTGGTCGTCTGGAACACCTCCGATCACCCGGCCGTGGCAGTCGAAGACCGCACCGCCCCGGCGCTCGCCCCGACCGCGACCACCGCGACCCTCGGCTCGGCGACGAACTTCACCGCCGGCGCGACCGACGCCTGGGGACCGGTCCACGTCACCTGGGACTTCGGCGACGGCGCCACCGCGACCGGCGCCACGGCCGACCACACCTACGCGAGCGCCGGCACGAAGACCGCGACGGTGACGGCGACCGACGCCGCCGGCAACGTCGGCACGGCGACGGTCGAGGCCAGGGTGACCGCCCCGACGCCGGCGCCGGGAGGAGGCGGTGACCCCTCCGGCTTACCACCTTCGACCACCGGCCCGCCCACCCACGTCTCGCCGCCCGCGCCCTCGAAGGTGAAGCTGACCGCCGCCGCCGTGGCGCAGCCTTGGGAGAAGCAGGCGAAGGCGAAGGCGGTGCGGATCCGCTGCAAGCTCGACGTCGCCGGCAGGTGCGCGGTCGTCGCAACGGTCACCAAGTCCGTCGCCAAAGCCCTCGGCCTGGCGGTCCCGAAAGGCAAGCCGCTGCGGGTAGGGAGCGGCAAGGCCTCCGCGACGGCCAACCGCTTCGCACGGGTCCAGGTGAAGCTGACCGCGAAGGCCCTCGGCGCGATCGCCGCCTCGCCGAAACCGGTCCCGCTCGTCCTCACAGTCACCGCTACGGCCGCCGACCGCGGTCCGGCCCGCCGCACCCTGCGGCTCACCCTCCACCCGTAGGCGGCGCGCCCGGCCCCGAGTACCCCAACTCACCCCCCCCTTGGCATGATCTCGCTAAATTGAGGTCCATTCGAGGACCACCGTCCGTCGCGTGGCCCTCGATTTGGCTCTCGAAGCCATCTGGCCGGCGTAGCTCAGTTGGTAGAGCACTTCATTCGTAATGAAGGGGTCCTCGGTTCAAGTCCGAGCGTCGGCTCTCAAAAGCCCAGCAAATCCGCATTTTTGGCAGAGCGCGCTTTCCTAAGACACAGAAATATGTCCCCCTCGACGCCTTCGGCGACCTTCTCCAGGTTGTCAACGGAAAGCGCGATTTGCATCGGGTGGATTCGGCGAGCCCGACGGGCGATAGCCCATAGGGACACCGCCTGATGTACAGTGACACCATGAGTCGGACCCAGATCTATCTCGGCGAGGAGGAGCTGACGCTCCTCGATCGTGCCGTCCGCGAAACCGGCGCATCGCGATCCGAGTTGATCCGCCGCGCTGTCCGCGCCACCTTCGGCGGCCAGGCGGCGGAGGAGAGGCTGCGGGCGCTACGGGCGAGCGCCGGCTCCTGGCGCGGCCGATCCGGCGACGGCGGCGCATACGTCGAGGAGATCCGCTCCGGCGACGTGAACGAGCGGCTCGCCCGCCTCGGCGTGCGGTGAAGCTGCTCGACACCAGCGTCGCGGTCGACCACCTGCGCGGATCGGAGCCGGCTGTCAATCTGCTGACGGGTTTGGTCGAGGACGGCGAGCCGCTCCTGGCGAGCGAGGTCGTCCGCTTCGAGCTGCTGGCGGGCGTCCGCCCGCGGGAGGTCGAGGCGCTGGAGTCGTTCTTCTCGACTCTCTCCTGGGTCCCGGTCGGCGAGGAGGTCGCGCGGGCCGCCGGCGAGCTTGCCCGCCGTCACCACCGATCCCACTCCGGCATCGATGACGCCGACTACCTGATCGCGGCGACGGCGGTCCTCCTGGAGGCGGAGCTGCTGACCACGAACGTGCGTCACTTCCCGATGCTCGCCGGGCTTCGGCCCGCCTATTGAGCGGCCGTCGGATTGGATGGTGAGATCAGTTCGCCGGAGGCGAACTGATAGTGCGTGAGGGGCTCTGCTGTTGGTCCTTGGCCTGGCTCTGATGCTCTTGCTGCCTTTGCCTGGCTGCCACTGGCTGGCCTCAGTGACTCTGGCCTGCGTTTTTCTCTGAGTTGCCTCCGTGCCTATTCGTTTGCCTCTTCTTTGGCTGGTCTTGGTCTCGGTGGGATAGGACTGGAGTTGACTGAAAAGGTCCCATCCGGTTCGGGACCCGGAACCCACGATCCCCTCCAGCAGTTCCTCCGGCGGCACCGCCATCGCCCGGCTAGCCGGATCAGCGTGTCGATCCGGCAGACCCGCTCGCCTTTCTCCAGAAGGCCGATCTCGGTGCTGTGCAGCGAGGCCCGCTTCGCCAACCGCTCCTGGGAGAGGTCTTCCCGTTTAAACACGCGGCGGAGGTTCTCGCCGAAGCGCCCCGCCCCGGCGAGGGCCTGATCCCGCTCATGCATCTCCGGCGACTTCGGGTGGAGGACCGATGTCCGGTGGCCGAAGATCCATTCTCGTCCGCGCCGGGCGCCGGCGCCGGAGTCCGACGGTTCCCACCGGGTCCCCACGAGCAACTGGTCGGGGGAGGCTTCGAGCGCGCGCCCCAACCTGACCAGCGTGGAGGTCAGCGGCATCCGTTCCCCGTGCTCCCACAGGCTGATCTGCGTACGGTAGACGCCCGCCCGCAGGGCGAGGGTCTCCTGGGAGATGTCGAGGAATTGCCGTCTACGTCTGACGCGCCGTCCCAGCTCCACGGCGACCCGTCGCTCGAACTCGCCCATCAACCGATCGAGAAGCCGAGATCGGCCATCACCCGCACCGGCTTGATCGGCACGACGAAATCGCCCCTGTCGTCGGATCAGACCGGAGGAGGAGAGGCCCTTGACAGCGATTTCGAAGGCGTCGGATTCGCCCCAGTCTTAGCTCTGGCTTTGGCCTTCACCAATGACGTCAACAACCTCGCCCGCGCAGACGCTCGTGAACCGGGTAATGCCTCCTAGGCCAGCACGAACCCCGGAATACCCTTTGCGCGCGTCGTGATTGAGCCGTCTCGATGGATGCGCAGGAGCAAGGTACCGCTTCGATCCTTCAACTCCACCTCACACTTCCAGCGACGAACACCTCGTGGGGCGCCGAGCTCATCGCATTGAACTGACTTGGCATGCTCCTCGTGCATTACCAAACGCTCCACTAGTTTGGTGGTTACGTGGGCAATGCCGCTACTGACACCATCCGCTGATGAGCGACCCGTGAGCACGAACACGCATACAGCAACGCCAGCCAAGACTGCTGCTACCGTCAACCAAAGCCGTTCGCTCGTCAACATTGCGAATGCCCATTCCCTATCGAGGCGGTAATTCTAGATATTGCAACGCCATCCTCACTATACACTGGACCGCCCCATGCTTCGCCCTTGAACCACATTTTATTGGGACAGGATCTGGCTACGCGGATATAGCGATTCCATTCTGGCCCCGGGTTCGCAGCTTCGTTGCACTTTGATGCTTCCCACGCCACATGGCCAAGTATTTCAAGCCGTTGAAGGAGGCAAGCGCCCCCTCTCTCGTAGCCATAGTTCGGCGGAAGATCGCCAGACAAATTGCACTGCACTACTGCGTACGTTTCGAGGCTGTTAGGGCCGATGTGGGCGGGTTCTTCCGGACCATCCACTGCACAATGCACGACACCGGCGCAAATGCCAAGGAAGCAAC
>MKSH01000229.1:66-4292 GCA_001898095.1 Solirubrobacterales bacterium 70-9
GCCGGTGGCGCGGGCGACGGTCGGCTCGTCGAGCCCGGTCAGCGCCGCGATGTCGGCGACCGAGGCGCCTTCGGAGAGCACCGCAATCGCCTTCGCCACCTCGATGTCCCCGGGCGCCAGGCGGGAGAGGCGCATCATCACGCTGCGCGAGACCGCCCCCGGGCCCATCCGCCGCACGGCGCCGACGTTGGCCGCGGTCGGGGCGACGCCGTCGGCGGCGAGGGCGACGAGCAGCTCGCGCAGCAGCAGCGGGTTGCCGCCGGTCGCCTCGCGGCAGGCGGCGACGAACGCAGGGGCGGCGTCGGGGCCGAGCACCTCCCCGGTCATCGCGCCGGTCCCGTCGAGGCTGAGCGGCGGCGGGCGCACGGGGACGGTGAGCGGATCCCCCGCGATCTCGCCGAGTAGCACCGGGTCGGTCCCCGGTTCGGCTGTGCGCAGGGTCGCACCGAGCAGCAGCGGGGCGCCCTCCAGCCGCGGCACCAGGTAGGCGAGGAAGCGCAGCGAGGGGCGGTCGCACCAGTGCAGGTCGTCGACGGCGAGCAGCAGCGGGCGTTCGGCGCCGACGTTCAAGGTCAGCCAGTAGAGGCCGTGGAGGACGGCGAAGGTGGCGCCCTCGCTGGTCTCGCCCTCGAAGACCGGGCGGGCGGCCCCGGCGGCGCCGGCGAAGGCGGCCTCGCGACCGACCTCGGCAAGCGCCGGTTCGAACAGCTGGCGGACCACGCCGAAGGGGAACTCGCGCTCCAACTCCGAGCCGCGCGCGGCGAGGGCGCGGATGCCGCGCGCGGCGCCGCCGTCGCGCAGCGCCGCCAGCAGGCGACTCTTGCCGATCCCGGCGGGCCCCTCGATCAGCACCGCCCGGGAGCGGCCGTCGACGAGCGCGTCGAGGAGGTCGGCGAGGGCGCCCAGATCGCTCTCGCGCTCGACCAGGTCCATCAGCTATCCGATAGTCGTCCTCTCGACATCCGTGCCACGGGCGATGAATATGTCACTGACGAGGGCAGGAGGGAAGAGGCCCTGGGCGGCGACGCCGGCATCGGCCTCGAGGCGCGCCGCCAGCGTCGCCGGGTCGTCGAGGCCGGGGCCGCGGTAGTCGGCGATCAGGCCGCCGTCGGGGCTCGGCGGGGTGCCGGGGCGCAGGGAGACGTCGGGGCCGAGCCGGGCGAGGGTGGAGGCGAGGCCGAAGGCGAACAGCTCCAGCGGCACCGGCCAGGTGAACTTCTCGACCGGCTTCGAGGAGTCGGCGATGACGACGAAGCGATCGGCGGCCGCGGCGACGATCTTCTCCCGCAGGTGGGCGCCGCCGCCGCCCTTGATCAGCCAGCCCTCGGGGATCACCTCGTCGGTGCCGTCGATCGCGATGTCGAGACGGTCGAGGGAGTCGAAGTCTTCGACCGGGATGCCGAGCCCGCGCGCCTGCTCCGCGGTCGCCGGCGAGGTCGCCACGCAGCGCAGATCGGTGAGCCCGCGGCGGGCCAGGGCGGGGAGCAGGTGGGCGACGGTGGAGCCGGTCCCGAGCCCTACCGTCATCCCGCTCTCCACCAGCTCGGCTGCCGCTTCGGCGGCGAGGCGCTTCTCGTCGTCGGCGCTCACGGTCCCACGACTTTATTCGGCTACGCTGGACGCTCGCTTTTCGCCTGAATCACCGGATGTACCCCCAAATACGACCAGGAGCCAAGACAGCCAGATGACCGTCACGCCCACCCAGGACTACAAGGTCGCCGATATCGGCCTCGCCGAGTTCGGCCGCAAGGAGATCTCGCTCGCCGAGGTCGAGATGCCCGGCCTCATGCAGACTCGGGAGGAGTTCGGGGCGCAGAAACCTCTGGCGGGCGCCCGCATCATGGGCTCGCTCCATATGACCGTGCAGACGGCGGTGCTGATCGAGACGCTGGTCGAGCTCGGCGCCGAGGTGCGCTGGTGCAGCTGCAACATCTTCTCCACCCAGGACCACGCGGCGGCGGCGATCGCGGCGGCGGGGATCCCGGTCTACGCCTGGAAGGGTGAGACGCTGGAGGAGTACTGGTGGTGCACCGAGCAGGCGCTGAACTGGCCCGGCGAGGACGGCCCGAACATGATCCTCGACGACGGCGGCGACGCGACGCTGCTGGTCCACAAAGGCGTCGAGTTCGAGGCGGCGGGCGCGGTGCCCGATCCCTCGACCGCGGACTCGGAGGAGTTCCGGATCGTGCTCGAGACGCTCGGCCGCTCGCTCGAGAGCGATCCGACCCGGTGGACCAAAGCGGCCGCCGAGATCAAGGGCGTCACCGAGGAGACGACGACCGGCGTCCACCGGCTCTACCAGCTGGCCGAGGCGGGGAACCTGCTGTTTCCGGCGATCAACGTGAACGACTCGGTCACCAAGTCGAAGTTCGACAACCTCTACGGCTGTCGCCACTCGCTGATCGACGGGATCAACCGCGCCACCGACGTGATGATCGGCGGCAAGGTCGCCGTCGTCTGCGGCTACGGCGACGTCGGCAAGGGTTGCGCCTCCTCGCTGCGCGGCCAGGGCGCCCGGGTGATCGTCACCGAGATCGACCCGATCTGCGCGCTGCAGGCGGCGATGGAGGGCTACGAGGTGCGCCGTCTCGACGACGTCGTCGGCTCGGCCGACATCTTCGTCACCACGACGGGCAACAAGGACATCATCACCCTCGACCACATGTCGCGGATGAAGCACAACGCGATCGTCGGCAACATCGGCCACTTCGACAACGAGATCGAGATGGCGAAGCTGGAGGCCTCCGACGCGGTGCGGACCAACATCAAGCCGCAGGTCGACGAGTGGAAGTTCCCCGACGGCCACGCGATCATCGTCCTCTCCGAAGGCCGGCTCCTGAACCTCGGCAACGCGACCGGACACCCGTCCTTCGTGATGTCGAACTCGTTCACCAACCAGGTGATCGCCCAGATGGAGATGTTCACCCGGCCCGACGAGTTCGCGGCGAAGGAGGTCTACATCCTTCCCAAGCACCTCGACGAGAAGGTTGCCCGCCTGCACCTGGCCGCCCTCGGCGTCGACCTCACCGTGCTGACCCCCGACCAGTCCGCCTACCTCGGCGTCCCGGTCGACGGCCCCTACAAGGCCGACCACTACCGCTACTAAGCCTCGATGTCGATGGGCCGAAAAGCGCTGATATGGAGCGCTTTTCGGCCCGTCAACATGTAATCGTGGACGCGCGGGTGTGGGTATCGGCGGGTGGGGCGGCGCCGAGGTCGGTGCCGTTGGCGGGGGAGCGGACGGTGGTCGGGAGATCGCCGGACGCCGACCTGACCCTGGATGACGAGGCGGTCTCCTGGAACCACCTGGAGATTGAGCAGCGCGGGCAGGTGCTGATGGCCGCCGACCTCGACAGCCGCAACGGCACGGCGCTGAACGGCGAGCCGCTGGACCGGCCGCGGCGGCTGCGCGACGGCGACACCCTGATCGTCGGCGGCCACCGGCTGGAAATCTCGACCGCCGGCAGCCCGACGCCGGTCGCCGCCACGGTGGCGGCGGGGGAGCCCGGGGTGGCGCTGAACGAGGAGGAGCGCGCGACCGCCGCCGCCCTGGTGGCCCCGTACCGCAGCGAGGGCGCCTTCGCCGGCCGTCCCGCGACCCGCGCCGAGATCGCCGAGGAGCTCCACGTCTCCGAGCGCACCGCCCAGCGCCGCCTCGACGCCCTGGCGGCGAAACTCGAGGTCGCCGGCGACGCCGGCCGCGATCGCCCCCGCCAGATCGCCGCCCGGGTGATCGAACTGGGCCTCGACCGCCGCTGACGGCCACGAGCCGGGCCTCGGTGAGTTTCGGGGATGGGGACGGCGCGATTCGAGGCGCCTGCGGCGGGACGGTGTGCTTCGGGGCCCCCGCGGCCGGGGACGGTCCCGTCCTGGGCGTCTCGCGGCGGTCCTGGCAGGCTGTGACCACCGCGAGACGCCCAGGACGCGAGGCTTCCGGGGGAAGTGCGCAGGGTTCGTGCGCTTACGGGGAAGATCGTCGCGGAGACGTCACCTTCGAGGGGGTCGGACCGGGTCCCGGGTCCCGCTGTGGAGCTTTACTCCCGCATAGAGAGAGTTTCTCTCCACAGCAAAGCGCTGACCGATGGGACAGGTGTGACGTCTCATTAGGGAACGTGGAGTTCCGCGCCGAACCCGCGCACTCCGTCGCGGACCTCCGCCGAGACCCGCACGGGACGCGCACCCTCGCCCTCTCCCCGTGACCCGGCCCTCTCGTAGGCGGTCACAGC
>MKSH01000229.1:4330-4909 GCA_001898095.1 Solirubrobacterales bacterium 70-9
CCATTCCCGTCCTTCTCCCGCCCCGTCCCAGCCCCGGCACGGACCGGGCCAAACGTGGCCCGGTCGGCGTCGCTGCTGTCGTTGGCGTGCACGGCTCTGGATTCGAGCATTGGTGACGCCAACTCACCGACGCTCGAAAGGAGCATCAGATGTCAACTCGCGCCACCATCCGCACCGTCTTCGTCGCCGCTCTCGCCCTTCTGGCGCTGGCCCTGCCGGCTGCCGCCAATGCGGCGCACCGGGCGGGCGCCGTGGTCTTCTCGCAGTCCTGGACCGTTACCGAAGAAGGCAAAGAAGTGGAATTCGGCGGGCTGTTCGCGGTCAAGGACGGGCACCAGAACCAGCTGACCGAAAACGCCAAGGACTCGGAACCGTCGTTCTCGCCGGATGGCCGAACCATCGCCTTCGCCCGCGAAGGCGACATCTACACGGTCCGCCCTGACGGCTCCGGCGAGCGGCGGCTGACCAGCGGCAGCGCGCTCGACTCGCGGCCACAGATCTCGCCGAACGGGCGCATCATCGTCTTCGAGCGCCGCGCCGCCGAAGGCGAACCGGCCCACCTGTACACGGTCGCGATCG
>MKSH01000229.1:4928-5632 GCA_001898095.1 Solirubrobacterales bacterium 70-9
CCGCCGAAGACACCGAAGCCCGCTTCTCCCCGGACGGCACGAAGATCGTCTTCGTCCGCCGCAGCGGGGTCGGCCCGCGACCGAACTCCGATCTCTACTCGGTGCGCCCGAACGGCACCGGCCTCACCCGCCTCACCACCACCAGCCGCGTTGACGAGTTCGATCCCCGCTACTTCGCCGGCGGCATCGTCTTCAGCCGCGGCAACCAGTCCGAAGGGGCGGCCGGGTACGCCGACATCTACACGATGAAGGCGAACGGGGCAAAGGTGAAGCCGCTGGTCCAGGGCGTCGGCTCGGCCTACGTCGAAGATGTCTCGCCGCAGGGCCACACCCTGATCTTCCGCCGCGACCGCGGCCTCTGGGTCAAGAAGATCGGTCCCGGCAAGGCGAAGAAGGTGGTCGAACTGGCCGACGGCTCGCAGACCAACTCGGTCTTCTCCTCCGACGGGACCAGCGTCGCGACGCTGATCGAAACTCGCGGCGTCGACCAGCTGATGGCGATCAACCTCGCCAACGGCCGCAAGACCGAGGTGGCGGACTCCTTCCAGGAAGAAGGGACCTTCGGCTCGGTGATCGACTGGCAGCCGGTCCGCTGAGCGTGAGGTGACACCACCGGGCGGTATAACCGCCCGGTGGCAGACCTCGCCCTCGGTGACGAAGTCGCCGGATATCGGATCGACGCCCGCCTCGCCCGTGGCGGGATG
>MKSH01000229.1:5644-9433 GCA_001898095.1 Solirubrobacterales bacterium 70-9
CGATGCCTCGTTCCGGGAGCGCTTCCTGCGTGAGTCGCGGCTGGCGGCCCGCCTCGACCACCCGGCCGTGATCCCGGTCTACGACTCGCGCGAGGTCGACGGCGAGCTGATCGTGGCGATGCGCCTGGTCGAGGGCGGCGACCTGCGCGGGTTGATCGACCGCGAGGGGCCGCTGCCGCCGGCGCGGGCGACGGCGCTGCTCGGCCAGGTCGCCGAGGCCCTCGACGCCGCGCACGCCGCCGGGATCGTCCACCGTGACGTAAAGCCGCACAACGTCCTGGTCGAAGGCGACCGCGCCTACCTCTCCGACTTCGGCCTCGCCAAGGCGATCGACGAGAGCGCCGTCTCGGCCGCCTCGGTCGTCGGCACCGTCGCCTACATGTCGCCGGAGCAGTGGCAGGGCAAGGCGGTCGGCCCGCCCGCCGATGTCTACGCGCTCGGCTGCGTCCTCTACGAGGCGGTGACCGGCGTCGTCCCCTACGCTCGCGCCGACGCCGACCCGGCGACCACCCCGCGCCTCCCGATCGGCCTCGAGGGGGCGATCGAGCGCGCCACCGCGCCGCGGCCCGAGGACCGCTTCGCGACCGCGAGCGAGCTGATCGAGGCCGCCCGCGCCGGGGAGGCCGGGGTGTCCCACCCGACCCACGTGCTCGATGCCGCGCGGGACCCGCGGGCGCCGACCAGGCTTCGGGCCGATACCGAGCGGTCCGCGTCTGCCGCGACCGCCGTCCTCGGCACGCCGGACGGTCCGGGCCGGGGCGTCGGGGCGGGAGTGCCGCGCGGGCGCCGCCGCGCGCTGCTCGCCGGCGGAGCGCTGGCGGTGCTCGCGGCGATCGTGGTCGCCGTGCTCCTGCTCACCACCGGCGGCTCCGGCGTCTCGGTTGCCGCCGCCGTCCCGATCGGTAAGCCGCCGCTCCGGATCGCCGCCGGGTCGGAAAAGATCTGGGTGCTCTCCGAACCGGAAGGGACGCTGACCCGGATCGACGCGGAAAGCGACGAGATCGTCGGCGCGCCGATCGACCTCGGCAAAGGGGTCGCCGCGGTCGCCGTCGGCGGCGGCTCGGTCTGGGTCACCGACAAGCGCAGCGGGCAGCTGCTCCGCGTCGACGACGAATCCGGCCGCGTCACCCAGCGCATCCCCGTCGGCGGCCACCCCGGCCCGCTGGCCTACGGCGGCGGCCGGGTCTGGGTCGCCGACACCGAGGGCGCCGGGATCACCGCCGTGAACGCGAAGGGCGGCAGCGTCGTCCGCCGCCACCTCCAGCCCTACAAAGCGCCGCTGCGCCTCGCCGCCGGCGCCGGCGGCCTCTGGGTCTCGAGCGCCGCCTCGGGCACGGTCCGCCGCATCGACCTGCGCAGCTTCGCCGTCGGCAAGCCGATCGCCGCGGGCCGCCGCCCGGCCGGGATCACCGTCGCCCACGGCCTCGTCTGGGTCGCCGACACGCGCTCCGACTCGGTCACCCGGGTCGACCCGGCGCTGCAGGCGGTCAGCGGCGCGCCGATCCCCGTCGGCGACCATCCGGGCGGCATCGACGCAGGCCCCAACTCGCTCTGGGTGACGACCGCGGGGGCCAACGCGGTCCGCCGGCTCGAACTTCCGTCCGGTGAACCGGATGGCGGCCCGATCGCCGTCGGCCCGGAACCAAGCGCGATCGCGGTGGGTCAGAGCGCTGTCTGGGTAGTCAATGACGGTGACGGCTCGGTAACGCGAATCGAACCCTGAGGATTAGGATCTCGAACCAGTGGCGACGCAGGATCTCGACCAGCTCTGCATCAACACGATTCGCACGCTGTCGATCGACGCGATCCAGGAGGCGAACTCGGGCCACCCGGGCACCCCGATGGCGATGGCGCCGGTCGCCTACGCGCTCTGGCAGCGCCACCTGCGCTTCGACCCCGAGGACCCGATCTGGCCCGGCCGCGACCGCTTCGTCCTCTCCGCCGGCCATGCCTCGATGCTGCTCTACTCGCTGCTCCACCTGGCCGGCGTGAAGGCGGTCGACCCCGACTACGAGGTGGTCGGCAGCGAAGCGGTCTCGATGAAGGACATCGAAAGCTTCCGCCAGCTCGACTCGCGCTGCCCCGGCCACCCCGAGTACCGCTGGACCTCCGGGGTCGAGACGACCACCGGCCCGCTCGGCCAGGGCATCGCCACCTCGGTCGGCATGGCGATCGCCTCGAAGTGGCTGCACGCGACCTACGACTCGGGCGGCTCCGACCTCTTCGACTTCGACACCTACGCGCTCGCCGGCGACGGCTGCCTGATGGAGGGCGTCTCCAACGAGGCGGCCTCGCTGGCCGGCCACCTGCGCCTCGACAACCTCTGCTGGATCTACGACAACAATCACATCACCATCGACGGCAAGACGCGGCTGACCTATGAAGACGACGTCGCCGCCCGCTTCATGGGCTACGGCTGGAACGTCACCCGGGTCGGCGACGCCAACGACCTCACCCTGCTCGACCGCGCCTTCGAGGAGTTCAGGCGCGAGGAGGACCGGCCGACGCTGATCATCGTCGACAGCCACATCGGCTGGGGCTCCCCGCACAAGCAGGACACCGCAGCCGCCCACGGCGAGCCGCTCGGGGTCGAGGAGGTGAAGGAGACGAAGCGCGTCTACGGCTGGCCCGAAGACGCCCAGTTCCTCGTCCCCGACGGGGTCCGCGAGCACTTCGCCGAGGGCGTCGGCAAGCGCGGCGCCGAGGCCCACGCCGCCTGGGTGCTGCGCTACGAAGCGTTCAAGGAGGAGTCTCCCGAGCTGGCCGCGCAGCTCGAGGCGATGCAGCGCCGCGACCTCCCCGACGGCTGGGACGCCGCGATCCCGAGCTTCGACGCCGACGAAGCGAAGGGGATGGCGACCCGCAAGGCCTCCAGCCAGGTCGAGAACGCGATCGCCCGGAACCTGCCCTGGCTGATCGCGGGCTCCGCCGACCTCACCGACTCGACCTCGGTCCGCCTCGCCTTCGACGGCGCCGTCGACCTCGAGCCCGGCAGCTACGCCGGCCGCCAGCTTCACTTCGGCATCCGCGAGCACGAGTCGGCGGCGATCTCCAACGGCATGTCGCTGACCAAGCTGCGCCCGCTCTGGTCGACCTACCTCACCTTCTCCGACTACGCCCGCCCGGCGATCCGCCTCTCGGCGCTGATGGAGCTGCCGATCGTCCACGTCTTCACCCACGACTCGATCGGCCTCGGCGAGGACGGTCCGACCCACCAGCCGGTCGAGCAGATCGCCTCGCTGCGGGCGATCCCCGGCCTCGACGTGATCCGCCCCGCCGACGCGAACGAGGTCGCCGAGGCCTGGCGCCTGGCGATCGACCGCCACCACCAGCCGGTCGCCCTGATCCTCACCCGCCAGGACGTGCCGATCTTCGACCGCTCGAGGTACGCGAGCGCCGCGGGCGTGCGGCGCGGCGGCTACGTGCTCGCCGACCCGCCCGAGGGCGACCCCGAGGTGATCCTGATCGCGACCGGCTCCGAGGTCGCGCTGGCGCTGGCCGCGCACGAGGAGCTGGCCGCCGCCGGCACCCGCGCTCGCGTCGTCAGCCTCCCCTGCTGGGAGCTCTTCGACCGCCAGGACCAGGCCTACCGCGACGAGGTCCTGCCGCCCCAGATCCGTGCCCGGGTATCGGTCGAGGAGGCCTCGACCCTCGGCTGGGACCGGTGGATAGGTCCGGAGGGTGCAATGGTGGGTATGCACACCTTCGGCAGCTCGGCGCCGCTGAAGGACGTGATGAACGAGTTCGGGTTCACCCCCGACAAGGTCGCCGAGGCGGCCCGCGGCGCGA
>MKSH01000229.1:9454-12914 GCA_001898095.1 Solirubrobacterales bacterium 70-9
CAGAAACTGCACGACCTGGGACAGAGCCTCTGGGTCGACAACATCACCCGGGACATGCTCCGCGAGGGCACCCTGAAGGGCTACATCGATGACCTCTCGGTCACCGGCCTGACCTCGAACCCCAGCATCTTCGAAAAGGCGATCGGCAGCGGCGAGGCCTATGACGAGCAGGTCGCCGCGCTCTCCGGCAGCGTCAGCGATGACGCCGGCCCGGGCGCCAACTCCGACGAGAACGTCTTCTTCGAGCTCGCCCTCGCCGACCTGCGCGACGCCGCCGACCTCTTCGCCGACGCCCACGCGGCCTCCGGCGGGGTCGACGGCTACGTCAGCCTCGAGGTCTCGCCGCTCCTCGCCGACGACACCGAGGCGACGATCGAGCAGGCCGCCGCGCTCCACGCGAAGGCCGAGCGCGAGAACCTCTACATCAAGATCCCCGGCACGCCGGCGGGCCTGCCGGCGATCGAGGAGTCGATCTTCGCCGGCATCCCGATCAACGTCACCCTGCTCTTCGACGATCGGCAGTACCTGGCCGCCGCCGACGCCTACATGAAGGGGATCGAACGGCGGATCGAGGCCGGGCTCGACCCGGTGGTCCATTCGGTCGCCTCGATCTTCATGAGTCGCTGGGACGTCGCCGTCGCCGAAGATGTCCCGGCCGAGCTGAAGAACCGGCTCGGGATCGCGATCGGCGGGCGCGCCTACCGCGCCTACCGCGAGCTGCTCGACTCCGACCGCGCGATGCGCCTCGCCAACCACGGCGCCCGCGCCCAGCGGCTGCTCTGGGCGAGCACCGGGACGAAGGACCCGGAGGCCTCCGACACGCTCTACATCGAGGCCTTCGCCTCGCCGTTCACGGTCAACACGATGCCCGACAAGACGCTCGAGGCGTTCGCCGACCACGGCCAGGTCAGCGACCTCCTCGATCCCGCCGGCGGCTCCTCCGAGCAGACGCTGAAAGAGTTCGAAGGCGCCGGGATCGACCTCGCGGCGCTCGCCCAGCGGCTCCAGGACGAGGGCAAGGAGAGCTTCGACAAGGCCTGGCGGAGCCTGCTCGAGACGATTTCCTCGAAGCGCGGGGTGACGGCCGGGTGAGCGCCGCCGCCGCGGGCCCGCTGCGCGAGGCGCCCGCCTGGGGGCGCCTCCAGTCCCACTTCGCCGCGATCCGCCAGACCCATCTGCGGGATCTCTTCGCCGACGATCCGGAGCGCGGCGAGCGCCTCGTCGCCCAGGGCGCCGGGCTCTTCCTCGACTTCTCGAAGAACCGGATCACCGACGAGACGCTGATGCTACTCGGCGAGCTGGCCCGCGAGCGCGGGGTCGAAGAGCGCCGCGAAGCGATGTTCCGCGGTGACCACATCAACGTCTCCGAGGATCGCGCCGTCCTTCACGTGGCGCTGCGGATGCCGCGCGAGCGCTCGCTGATCGTCGACGGCGTCGACGTGGTGAAGGAGGTGCACGAGACGCTCGACCGGATGGGCGCCTTCTGCGAGCGGGTCCGCGACGGCGAGTGGCGCGGCCACACCGGCAAGGCGATCAAGAACGTCGTCAACATCGGCATCGGCGGCTCCGACCTCGGCCCGGTGATGGCCTACGAGGCCCTGCGCCACTACTCGAACCGGAAGATGACCTTCCGCTTCGTCTCCAACGTCGACGGCACCGACTTCGTCGAGTGCACGCGCGACCTCGATCCGCAGGAGACGCTCTTCATCATCTCCTCGAAGACGTTCACCACGCTGGAGACGATGACCAACGCGCACTCCGCCCGCGACTGGGCGCTGGCCGGGCTCGGCGGCGACGAGGCGGCGGTGGCGAAACACTTCGTCGCGGTCTCCACCAATGCGAGTGAGGTGACGGAGTTCGGCATCGACACCGACAACATGTTCGGCTTCTGGGAGTGGGTCGGCGGCCGTTATTCGATGGACTCGGCGATCGGGCTCTCGACGATGCTGGCGATCGGCCCGGCGCGGTTCGCCGAGATGCTGGCCGGCTTCCACGCGATGGACGAGCACTTCAAGGAGACCGACTCCGGCGCCAACCTGCCGATGATCATGGGCCTCCTGAGCGTCTGGTACGGGGACTTCTTCGGCGCCGAAACTTGCGGCGTCTTCCCCTACGACCAGTACCTGCACCGCTTCCCCGCCTACCTGCAGCAGCTGACGATGGAGTCGAACGGCAAGCACGTGACGCTCGCCGGGGAGCACGTCGACTACGACACCGGGGCGATCTTCTGGGGCGAGCCGGGGACCAACGGCCAGCACAGCTTCTACCAGTTGATCCACCAGGGGACGCGGCTGATCCCGGCCGACTTCATCGGCTTCGCCCACTCGCTGAACGAGCTCGGCGACCACCACGACAAGCTGATGTCGAACGTCTTCGCCCAGGGCCAGGCGCTGGCCTTCGGCAAGACGGCGGAGCAGGTCGAAGAAGAGGGGACGCCGGCGGCGGTAGTACCGCACCGGGTGATGGAGGGCAACCGGCCCTCCAACACGATCCTCGCCGAGCGGCTCGACCCGGAGACCCTCGGCGCCCTGGTCGCCCTCTACGAGCACAGCGTGTTCACGCAGGGCGCGGTCTGGGGGATCGACTCGTTCGACCAGTGGGGGGTCGAGCTGGGCAAGGAACTCGCGAAAGCGATCATCCCCGAGCTGGAGGCCGGCGAGGAGCCGAAGCTCCATCACGACAGCTCCACCAACGCGCTGATCCGGCGCTATCGCAACATGCGTCGAGGGGTTTAATCCGTCACAGACACGGGCCGACGCTGGGAGTAGCGTTCGGCCCATGTTCGGCCTGGACGCGATCCCCTTCGCTGCGTCGGCCACGACCAACCTGTTCGCCGCCCGCGAGCAGATGGCGTTCACGCTCGCCTTCCACATCGTCCTCTCCTGCCTCGGGGTGGCGCTGCCGGCGACGATCCTGATCGCCAACTACATCGGCCTGAAGAAGAACGACCGCGACGCGATCGAGCTGGCCCAGCGCTGGTCCAAGGCGATGGCGGTCACCTTCGCCGTCGGCGCCGTCACCGGCACCGTCCTCTCCTTCGAGTTCGGGCTGCTCTGGCCGCACTTCATGGAACGCTTCGGCGCCGCCTTCGGGATCGCCTTCGGGATCGAGGGGCTGTTCTTCTTCCTCGAGGCGATCTTCCTGGCGATCTACATCTACGGCTGGAAGCGCCTGCCGCCGTGGGCCCACTTCTGGTCCGGGGTGCCGATGTTCGTCACCGGGATCGGCGGCGCCTTCTCTGTCGTCGCCGCCAACTCGTGGATGAACCAGCCGCAGGGCTTCGCCCTCGACGCCGCCGGCAAGGTGACCGAAGTCGAACCGCTGAAGGTGATCTTCAACCCGGCGACGCCCTACGAGGTCCCGCACATGATCCTCGCCGCCTACATGGTGACCGGCTTCCTGGTCGCCTCGATCTACGCGGTCGGGATGCTGAAAGGGCGGCGCGACCGCCTCCACCGCC
>MKSH01000229.1:13015-13105 GCA_001898095.1 Solirubrobacterales bacterium 70-9
AAGTTCGCGGCGATGGAGTGCATCCAGGAAACCGGCGGCCACCAGACCGAGTACGTGGGCGGGATCTGCACCGCCGACGGGGTGAAGGTG
>MKSH01000229.1:13287-13529 GCA_001898095.1 Solirubrobacterales bacterium 70-9
GAGCTGGTGGAAAAAGCGCGACATCCCGCAGACCCCGTGGTTCCTGAAAGCGGTGGCGATCTCCGGCATCGGGGCGATCCTGGCGCTCTGGTCGGGCTGGATCGTGACCGAGGTCGGGCGCCAGCCGTGGATCGTCTACGGCTACATGAAAACCTCGGAAGCGGTGACCGACGCGAACGGCATCTGGGGCGCCTTCATCTTCACCCTGCTGCTCTACGCGGCGCTGGGGACGATCGCGATCC
>MKSH01000230.1:0-1169 GCA_001898095.1 Solirubrobacterales bacterium 70-9
CCTCCCTGAGGTCGTGAGCTTCGAACACCCACAGCCTCTCGGTGGACCCCCTCCCTGAGGTCGTGAGCTTCGAACACCCACAGCCTCTCGGTGGACCCGGACCTATCTCACGGCGTTCGGAACGTCCCTGGGCTTGTCCGCCAGGCCGCCTTCCTGGCGGCCGCCTCGAATTTGTCCAACAGGCGGAAGAGACCTTTCGCCTCCCAGCTGTCCCCTTTTTTCTGATTGCGGTGGCGAGTGAGCACGCCGATCGACTCGAGCCGACCAAGCGCTTCGATGGTCACCGGGCGACTGCGGCCGATCTGCTTCTCGGCGACCGCCGCGGTGATGACCGGGAATCTCGGCAGCTGCTCGATCAGCGGCAGGACGGCCGCGTCGCTCCGGACCCGGCCCAGCCTCTCGCGCCATTTCACCTGCAGCGCGGCGACCGACTCGGAGAACGAGAGCGCCTGTTCCGCGGCGGTCTCGACCGCGCGGGCGAACTGACGCACCCAGGCGTCGACCTCGCCTTCGCGGAGGCTTTCCAGCCCGCTGATGTAGGCGTCCTTGTTCGCACCGAGCACGATGCTGACCGGCGGGATGCAGCGCGGCGCAACTTCGCGACGCCTGAAGATGACCTGGATCAGGGCGCGGCCGACCCGACCGTTGCCCTCGCCGAAGGGGTGGATGGTCTCGAACTGCGCGTGGGCGATCGCCGCCTGGGCCACCGGCGAGAGATCGTCGCGGTCCATGAAGGTGCAGAGGTCCTCGAGCAGGGGTCGCACCTTCTGCCAGGGAGGGCCGACGAATTCGGCCTCGAGGGGCGATCGTCCCCCGATCCAACTCGGCTCTTCGCGCAGTTCGCCGGCGATCCGGTCAAGCGGCGGCACGGTTGCAAGCTCGAGGTGGATCCGCGTGATCGCCTCGACGTCGAGGCCCCGGGCCGAGGCGCCGATCAGGGTCGCCAGCTCGAGCGCCCGGATGTTCCCGAGGATCTCCTGCGTCTTGAAATGGCCGTCCTGGCCGGCGCGGTCGGCTTCCGCGAGTTTGCGCTGGGAGACGTCGAGCCCCTCGATCTGGGAGGAGGCCAGCGCCTCCGAGCGCAGCAGCTGTCGCCCCAGGCCCTCCAGGGAGATGAGTCCGGCGGGGTCGTCGTTCAATCCGCGGACGCCGATGCCCGCCCGTTCGGC
>MKSH01000230.1:1202-3280 GCA_001898095.1 Solirubrobacterales bacterium 70-9
TCGAAGTCCGGGGCCCAGCTCATCTCGACGTGATGTCCTCTGGGCGGCGCCATGGTCGTCTGCTCCTAGGAGGTTGTCTCAGAACCCCCGCGCACGCCTGGCGGCCCCGGACACACTTCGCGGGGCGGCGTCCTCGGTCGGCCAAATGGCGCTGCCATTCGGCCTCCCTGCGTCCTACCCCCGCTCGGTCCGGCGCTCGCCAGTCGCACACGCGGGTTTTGAGACAACCTCTAAGCCTTAAAGTCGATGTCCAAGCATTAGGTTTAAGAGCATAAACCTAATGCCTAGCTCGGGAGCGTTAGGTTTGTCAGAAGATCCGGGCGCAGCGCTTCATCTTCTCGACGTTGCCGTCGGCGTGCTCGAGGCAGTGGGCGAGGTGCTTCGGATTGGCCTTGCGTTCGAGCGAGTGGAGGCCGTGTCGGACCTTCTTCTCGCCGGCGTCGATTGCGGGCTTGAGCAGGAGGAAATAGGCGGCGGCGAGGATCGCGGCGAAGATCGCCAGCCGGATAATCGAGGAAGTAAGCCAGCGGAGCGGCGCAAGCAGGAGTGCCATCGGGCGTCCGCAGACTATCCTGCGACCCGTGGCAAAGGACACCGAGAAGCTGATTCGACAGCTCTCGCTGATCTCGTTCCTGATGGCTCAGGGGAGGCCGGTTTCGGCACTCGAGATCAAGCGCGAGGTCGAGGGCTACAGCGACATGAACGACGACGCCTTCGCGCGCCGCTTCTACGCGGACCGCGCCGAGCTGGAGAGCCTCGGCATCCAGCTCGGGGTGGAGAAGCCCGGCGAGGGGTTCTTCGAGGCCGAGCTCTACTCGCTGCCGCCGGAGAACTTCTACCTCGACGCGATCTCCTTCTCCGACGACGAGCTGGCGGCGCTCTCGACCGCGCTGCTGCTGCTCACCGACGGCGGCTTCGCCTACGCCGAGCCGCTGCGCCTCGCCCTGCAGCAGGTTGCCTGGGGCCACCCGAACCCGCTGGCCGAGGGTGAGCGCGCGCCGGTCGAGATGGCGATGACGGCGAGCGCCGGCGGCCGCGATCTCTCGCAGCGGCTGTCGAAGATCGAGACCGCGATCTCGCGGCGCAAGACGATCGAGTTCACCTACTTCACGATGGAGCGCGGCGAGACCTCGAAGCGGAAGGTGGACCCGTACCACCTCGTCTTCCGCGGCGGGCAGTTGTACTTGATCGGCCTCTCGCACGAGCGCGAGGCGGTGCGCGTCTTCCGCCTCTCCCGGATCCAGGGCAAGGTCGGCTACGCGACCAAGGCCGAGCACGACTTCTCGCCCCCCGAGGACTTCGACCGCCGCGACTACGGCAGCCGCGCCGACTGGCAGCTGGGGGAGACCCAGGGCCGGGCGAAGATCTGGATCAAAGAGCGGATCGCCTGGCTGATCGAGCGCGACTTCGGCGCCTACGGCGAGCTGCGCGACGCCAAATCCGCCGACAAGGCGCCGGGCAAGGGCAAGATCTACGAAACCGACTACGCCTCCCACCGCGAGCTGATCGCCTGGGCGCTGCGCTGGCGTGCGAACGCGCGGGTGCTTGCCCCGGACGACCTGCGCGAGGAGGCCGAGGCCCGCATCTGCACACTGCGCGACCGCCACAACAACGGCTTCAAGCCCGCCGAGGTGGTCGACCGGCCGCTGCGCGACGCGCCCCGCCGCTCGCGCGCAGGCGGCCGCGGCGACGCGGCGATCCGGCCGGCGCGCTTCGCCCGCCTGGTCACGCTCGCCGGGATGCTGATCGAAGCGGCGAAAGCCGGCGAACGCCTCCAGGTCGCCGACCTGCGGGTCCGCCTGGAGCTGACCGAGGACGAGCTGCGCGAGGACATCGAGCTGCTGAACGTCGTCAACTTCGGCGGCGGCACCTACGTCCTCTACGCCGAAATCCTCGGCGACGAGATCGAGGTCGACTCGGAGCCCTACGGGGACAACTTCGCCCGCCCGGCCCGCCTGCTGCCGCTGGAGGCGAAGGCGCTGATCGCCGCGATCGACCTCTTCGGCGACCACCTGCCCCAGTCCAACCTGGAGAAGGCGCGCGAGAAAATCGTCAAGGCGCTCGGCCACGATCCCTCC
>MKSH01000230.1:3299-6744 GCA_001898095.1 Solirubrobacterales bacterium 70-9
GGCGATCGCCGATTCGAAGGTGCTCGAGCTCTCCTATTACAAGGAGAACGAGGACGAACTGAACACCCGCCGGATCGAGCCCTACCGCCTGCAGAACGGTCGCGAGGGATGGTACGTCGAGGCCTACGACCTGAAGAAGGACGGCGTCCGCCACTTCAAGCTCGACCGAATCAAGGAAGCGGAGATGACCGGCGAGAGCTTCGAGCCGCGGCCGGAGATCGAAGAGTTCGCCCGGGTCGAGGGCTGGATGACGCACGGCGAGGTCCCCGCCGCCGAGGTGGCGCGGGTCTGGGTCTCGCCCGAGCGGGCCCGCTGGCTGCGCGAGGAGCGCACCGTGGTCGAGGAGCTCGCCGACGGCGCCGTCGTGGTCGAGCTGCCCTACGCGGGCAAGGCCTGGCTGGTGCGGGAGATCCTCCGCGGCGCCGGCGACCTGGTGGTGCTGGAGCCGGCCGACGCGCGCGCCGCGATCGCCGCCGAGGTCACCGACTGACGGTCGCGGCTTCGCGAACCGGCCGTGAGTGGGACCACTCCCCGAATGCCCGATCTCGCCCCCGGACATCCTGAGATTCTTCGTGTTGTCGCGCCGAACCCGGGGCCGATGACCCTGGAAGGCACGAACACTTTCATCTACGGCGCCGACCCGTGCGTCGCCATCGACCCGGGCTCCGACGACCCCGGCCACCTCGAGGCGATCCGCGTCGCGGCGGCCGAGCGGGGCGGCATCGGCACCGTGCTCGTCACCCACTCGCACGCCGACCACACCACCGGCGCCGACCAGCTCGGCGCGCCCGTCGTCCTCGCCACCGACGGTGAGGAGCACGGCGGCCTGCGCGCCGCCGCCACCCCCGGCCACGCCGCCGACCACGTCGTCTACCTCAGCCCCGACGGCGTCTGCTTCTGCGGCGACCTCGTCCTCGGCCTCGGCTCGACCATCGTCCCGCCGGGCGGCAACTCGCTCGCCGCCTTCATGGACTCGCTCGCCCTCCTGCAGGCGGAGAACCTGACGCTGATGTGCCCCGGCCACGGCCCCTGGATCACCGATCCGGAGGCGAAGCTGGCCGAATACGTCGAGCACCGGATGATGCGCGAGCGCCGGCTCCTCGCCAGGCTCGACGAGGGCGAGAACTCCCGCGCCGCCCTCCTCGCCGTGGTCTGGGACGACGTCCCGGTCGAGCTCCTGCCGATGGCGGCGATGGCGATGGAGGCGCACCTCGAAAAACTCGAGGCCGAGGGGCGCCTGCCCTTCGACCTGGTCGAGTAGGGCGCGCCCCCGCCGAGGCGCGCCCTCTCGGGTTCAGCTGCCGGGCAGGTAGCGGGCGATGGCGAAGCCGCCGCCGCTCGGCAGTTCCGGCGTGACGACGCTGCCGCCGACCAGGATCCGGCCCTTGCCGTCGACCAGGACCTGCGTGGCGAGGGCGCTCGACGGGCCGCCGAAGCCGGTCCTCACTTTGCCCCGCCTACCGAAGGCACGGTTGTAGGTGCCCTTCGGGTTGAGGCAACCGAGCACGAAGGTGCGCCGCAGGATGTGGTTGTTGGGGGACGGCGAGACCCGTTTGCCGAAGTTGCCGACCAGGTAGGTCCGATCGCCGGCATTGCCGGTCAGGTCCGAGAAGGAGCCGTTCTTGGGGTCGACGTACTTGGCCGAGCCGATCCGGCTGAAGCCGGGATCGAAGGCGCCGCTCGGGAGCAGTCGCACCACGACCTGGTATTCGATCCTCTTGCCGACCCGGCGGGTGACCTTCTTCTTTTCGCCTTTCTTGTTTTCGACGACTTTCTTGACCTTGTGGTACACGGTCTCGTGCTGCTGCTGGCCGAGCAGCAGGATCTTGTTGGTCGGCGTCACCGTCATCGCGATCGGGGTCACGTTTTTCAGCGTCCGGAAGCTGAACGAGGCGAAGCTGGAGTTCAGGTTCCCGTCGCCGGTGAAGGCGGTCAGCAGTTGCGCCGGCCCTTCGGCGGCGGTGCAGAACGGCCCGCCAGTCCCGGCCGTCAGGTAGCCACCGGAGAACGGGGCGATCCGGCCGAGGCTGGCGATCGTGTCGAGGGCCCGGATGCCGCCCGCGCCGAAGCTGGGGTCGAGCGACCCCGACTGGGTGAGGCGGGCGACGAAGCCGCGCGAGTTGACGCTGCTCGCGCATTTCGACAGTTCGGTGACATAGCCACCGCTGACGATGATCCGGTTCTGCGAGTCGACGGTGACGCTGCGCAGGCCGACCGAAGGCCCGGTGTAGGTGCCGCCCGGCGCCGCCGGATCGCCGAGCCCGAAGTCGGTGATCAGGACGCCGTCGGTGCCGAAGGTGGGGTCGGGCTTGCCGGCGGCGGTGAAACGCATCACGGTGGCGGAGCTGATCACCGGGTCCGGGGTCGAGTTGGTCGGCAGCGGGCGGGTCAGCCCGACGAGGATGACCCGGCCGAGCGAATCGACGGCGGTGCCGGAGAGGACGAAGACGCCGCCGGTCGGGCGCGCCACCCTGACCACGCCGTTTTCGCCGAAGGTCGGGTCGAGCTTGCCGTCTTCGAGGAAGCGGGCGACCTTCTGGGCACCGGCGACGACGACTTTGCCGCCCGGCGCCAGGGCCATCTTTTGGTTGCCCGGGGTGAATTCGAACGGGAGTTCATACTGCGGCCCGCTCGAGCCGGCGCTTTCCGAGGGGAAGCCGACCGTCACCTTGCCGCCCTTGCCGAAGCTCGTGTCGCGTTGCCCGGCCGTGCCCGCCGCGGTCGCCGTCCCAGCCAACGCCGCCGCGATCACGCAGATCAAACTAACCACGCAGATGGTGGTCTTCCCGACCCTTTTCATCATCAACTCCTTGTCCGGTGTGACGGTCCGATTGGCCGTCTCTGACCGTTCAACCTCATACCCCCGTCCGAGTTTCGGTATGCGCGCCCAGATACTGGCGCGCGCATACCGTCACTCGGTCAGTTGCCGGGGAGGATGCGGGTGAGGGCGACGCCGACGCCACTCTTCAGCGCCGGGTCGGTGACCGATCCGGCGGCGAGGATGCGGCCCTTGGAGTCGATCGCCATCGCCTTCAGAGTCGCTTGCGTGCCCGATCCGAACCCGACCTTGAGCGGGCTGTGCTTGGCGAAGGTGTGGTCGACCTTGCCGTTGGCGTCGTAGCGGATCAGGCTGAACTTGCCTTCGCCGCCGCCGACGGTGGGTCGGCCCTTCGCATCGACGACGACCGCTTCGCTCTTGCCACCGAATTTCGTCAGCGGGACGCCACCGCTCGAGCCGAAGCTCGTGTCGTAGTTCCCGTCCGGTAGCAGCCGCACCAATTTCCACTGTCCGGCGGTTCCACCGGCGAGGTACGTCGGAGGCGAAGCGATCCCGAGAAATCTGCCTCGGCCGTCGACCGCGAGTGACGAGAGGTACAGCTGCGGACCCGCGGGATCGAGGGCGGGCGCCGGCCGGCTCCCGTAGGTCAGGACCGAGAGCGTGCTG
>MKSH01000230.1:7370-8877 GCA_001898095.1 Solirubrobacterales bacterium 70-9
GCGTCGCGACGGCGATCGTGCCGCCGCGTCCGAAGGTCGGATCGACGCCCGACTTCGGCGGCGCGGTCTTGGCGGCGACGGTGCCGGCGCAGAGGGCGAGAAGGACGGGGATGAGGAGAAGTGCGGTCCGGATTTTCATGCCTCGCAAAACCGCGGCTCCCGGATCAGTTGCGCCTGACGGACGAAATTCGTTCGTCCAAAAACTGGCCAGCCGGCCAAGGCATGCCAAGATGTCCCGATGGCGGGGGTGAACGCGAAGCGGGTGGCGAAGGCGGGTCTGCTGGCGAGCGTCGCCGGGGCGGGGGTGACGGCGGCCTCGGTCGGGATCGCCTGGCAGCGGCTGGCGCGGCGGGCGCTGCCGCAGGAAGAGGGCGAGCTGCGGGTGCCGGGGTTGCGCGGGGCGGTCGCCGTGCGCCGCGACCGCTGGGGCGTCCCCCACATCGAGGCCCGCGAGCGGCTCGACCTCCACTTCACCCAGGGCTTCGTCCACGCGCAGGACCGGCTCTGGCAGATGCACTTCTACCAGCGGGTGGTGAGCGGCCGGCTGAGCGAGTTCGCCGGCGCCGACACGATCCCGGTCGACCGGCTGATGCGGACGCTCGGCATCCGCCGCGCCGCCGAGCGCGAGGCGGGGGAGCTCGAACCGGAGCTGCGCGGCCTGCTCGAGCACTTCTGCGCCGGGGTCAACGCGGGCGCCGCGGCGGCGAAGGCGGCGCCGTTGGAGATGCGGCTGCTCGGCCTCGAGTGGGAGCCGTGGACGCCGGTCGACATCCTCAGCCTCGGCAAGCTGCTCGCCTTCGGCCTCTCGACCAACTGGGAGCGGGAGCTGCTGCGCGCCGACATGGTCCGCGCCCTCGGCCCGGAGCTGACCGCCCGCCTCGATCCCGCCTACCCGGCGGGCAACCCGATCGTCGACCAGACCGCCTGGAACGGCGAGGGCCTGCCGCTGGTCGAGCAGATCGACGCGGTGCGCAAGTCGCTCGGCTTCGCCACCGAGGCGAGCGGCTCCAACAACTGGGCCATCTCCGGCGAGCGCTCGGTGACCGGGATGCCGCTGATCGCCGGCGACCCGCACCTGCCGCCGAGCATGCCGCCGATCTGGCACGAGCTCGAGCTGCGCTGCGGCGAGCGCTTCCTGCGCGGCGCCTCGCTCCCCGGCATGCCCGGCATCTACATGGGCCAGGGCAACGACGTCTGCTCGACGATCACCAACGTGATGGGCGACGTCCAGGACCTCTTCATCGAGCGGATCGAGGGCGATCGCTACCTCTTCCGCGACGAGTGGCTGCCGCTGACGACGCACCACGAGGTGATCGAGGTGAAGGGGCGCGACCAGGCCGTCTCATTGACCGTGCGGGAGACCCACCACGGGCCGATCGTGAACGAGGCGCTCGGCGCCGACGACGCCGAGCCGCTCGCCCTCGCCTGGCAGACGCTGCGCGAACCGACCGCCTTCCGCGGCATGTTCGACCTCCTCGATGTCACCTCCGGGGCGGAGTACGTGGAG
>MKSH01000230.1:8914-9954 GCA_001898095.1 Solirubrobacterales bacterium 70-9
GCCTGCCGATCCGCCAGGGTGGCGTCGCCGACCTGCCGAAGCCCGGCTGGACCGGCGAGTTCGAGTGGGAGGGGACGGTTCCCTACGCCGACCTGCCGGAGGTCACCGACCCCGAGTCGGGCTTCCTCGTCACCGCCAACAACCGCATCGTCGGCGACGACTACCCGCACCACATCACCTCGGAATGGCTCGACGGCTTCCGCGCCAAGCGGATCGAACAGATGCTCGAGGAGAAGGAGAAGCACGACCTCGAGGGCTTCGCCACGATGCAGACCGACGTCCTCTCGCTCCCCGGCCTGGAGGCGGCGCGGCGGCTCTCCCGCCTGCACCCGTCCGGCCAGCGCGAGCGCGCCGCGCTCGAGCGACTGCGCGCCTGGGACGGCCGACTCGACCCCGACACCGTCGCCGGGACGATCTACCAGGCCTTCCTCCTGCGGCTCGCCCGCGAGGTGGCGCGCGCGGCGATCGGCGACCGCGACCTGGTCGAGCGCTGGCTCGATCGCGCCGACAACGGCTTCACTCCCCACATCACCTCACCGTGGCGCTGGCACTCGCACCTGATGGACCTCTGGGAGGAGGCCGACGAGGAGCTGGTCGGCAGGCCCTGGGACGACCTCGTGCTGGAGGCGCTGGCGGGCGCGCTCGACGACCTCGCCGACCGCTTCGGTCCCGACGCCGACGCCTGGCGCTGGGGCGACGTGCACGAGATGGAGTTCCCGCACGCGCTCGGCCAGGCCAACCCGGTCCTGCACCGGCTGCTGAACCGGCAGGTGCGGGTGGGCGGGGCGCAGGAGACGGTCTGCCAGGTCGCCTACGACCCGAACGATCCCTACCGCGCGGTCTGGGCGCCGAGCTGGCGGATGGTCGCCGACCCGACCGACCCCGACCGCTCCCGCTGGCAGATGTTCAGCGGCGAGTCGGGGCACCCGGCGAGCCCGCACTACGCCGATCTGCAGTCGCGCTGGGCGGCGGGGGAGACGCAGGCGATGTGCGGCGAGGGGCCGTGGCGGGTATTGGAGCTGACGCCGGCGTGCCCCCGC
>MKSH01000230.1:9973-11799 GCA_001898095.1 Solirubrobacterales bacterium 70-9
GTAAACAGTTTCCCCGCTTTCCTTCCCCTTCCCCATTCTTCCCTCCGGAGGTACGCGCATGAAGTTCGCCCGTCTGCTCGCCCGCCTGTTCATCGGCGCCATGTTCGTCGGCCACGGCACCCAGAAGCTGTTCGGCTGGTTCGGCGGCCCGGGCATCGAGGGGACCACCGGGATGATGGGCAAACTCGGGCTCGCGCCGCCGCGGGCGAACGCCTACGCCGCCTCGCTCTCGGAGACGCTCGGCGGTGCCGCGATCGCGCTCGGCGCCTTCACCCCGCTGGCCGCCGCCTCGCTGATCGGCACGATGACCACCGCGATCCGCACCGTCCACCTGAAAAACGGCTTCTGGTCGAGCGGCGGCGGCTACGAGTACAACCTGACGATCATCGCCGCGCTGCTCTTGATCGTCGACGGCGGCCCCGGCTCGCTCTCGGTCGACGGTGCGCTCGGGATCGAGGAGACCGGCCCCGGCGTCGCCCTCGGCGCGCTCGCCCTCGGCGTCCTCGGCTCGACCGTCACCCTCGCCGCCGCAAAAGCTGCCGGCCAGAACGCCGCGGCGAACGCGTCGCCGAGCGCGGCTGCGTAGCGCGGGGTCGATCCAGCGCTGCCGGCGAGCGCCCGGAAGAGGCCCGCTGCACGCTCGACTTCGACGTCGTCACCGCCTTCACCAGCTGATCTTCGTCACGACTCCGCTACATCTTGGGCGAAGTCGTGTTGAAAACTCTCCAGCCTGTGACGACCGACGTATCCCGCTACCCTGTCCAACTCCTTTGAGGCGCCTGCTCGCATCCGCCTTTGTCCTCGTCGCCATCGCCGGCGGCGTGTATCTCCTCACGCAGGGGACGACGACCCCCGCCTCGGCGGCATCGACCCCGGCCCGCCCGGCGCAGGGCTCGGGCTTCTTCGGCATGGCGCCGCAGACGGCGCTGACCGAAAAGGACGTCAAATACATGAAGGCGGGCGGGGTGGAATCGATCCGCTGGCCGATGCCCTGGGCCTCGATCCAGCCGACCAGGCGGGGCGGCTACAACTGGACCCAGTTCGACCCGGTGGTCGAACTGGCGGCCTCGCAGGGGATCCAGGTGCTGCCCTTCCTCTACGCCACGCCGCGCTGGCTGGCGAAGAAGCAGACGACGCTGCCGGTCGCCAACGCGGCCCAGCGCAAGGCCTGGGTGGCCTTCCTGAAGGCGGCGGTCGAACGTTACGGGCCCGGCGGCACGTTTTGGGTCGAGCACTCGCCCGCGACGATCCGGGCGGAAAAAGAAAAAGAGGCGAAAGGGCCGGTCTACGAACTCCCCGGCGCCCGCCTGCTGCCGATCGCGAAGCCGGTGCCGATCAAGACCTGGCAGGTCTGGAACGAGGCCAACTTCTTCTACTTCGCCTATCCGGTCGATCCGATCGCCTACGCGAAGTTGGTGAAACTGTCGAGCCCGGCGATCAAATCGGTTCAGCCCGGTGCCAAGGTGATCCTCACCGGCCTCTTCGGCGAACCGAACGCGGGCGCCAAACGCGGCATGCCGTCCTACGAATTCCTCGAAAAGCTCTACTCGGTGCGGGGGATCAAGTCCTACTTCGACGGCATCGCCCTGCACCCGTACGCGATCGACTCGGAAATGCTGGAAGAACTGGTCGAACGCTTCCACGAAGTCACCGTGACCAACCACGATCGGGTGCCGCTCTACATCACCGAGATGGGCTGGGGCTCGCAGAACGACTTCCACATCAACGCCTTCGAGCACGGCGTCCGCGGTCAGGTCGAAGAACTGAAAGCCGCCTACACCTACCTGATCGCCAACCGCAGCCGGCTCGACCTCAAACAGGTCTAC
>MKSH01000231.1:0-1215 GCA_001898095.1 Solirubrobacterales bacterium 70-9
TCTCGACCACCTTCGACATCGAGGTCGAGGTGGCCCACAACACCGGCCGCTGGGCGGCAATGGTCGTCCGCACCCCCTGATCCCCCCGGAAGAAGGCGGTCCGTGCGTCAAGGCCGACCGTTGCCGGGCCAGCTTGCAGGAAATCGATTCGGGCGATCGACCGCCGGATTTCACCCGGCAAGAGGTGAGACGCCACAGATGACGCCTTGGGTGACGGCAGGGCGCGACCATCGTCGGGTTGACGGTGCTGGATGAGTCGCTAGTTTCGTTCCATCCAAACTCAGCGGCCTGACACTGCCTTGAGCCGGCATTCCAGGAAGCGAGATCTTGCCGCTCGATGACGCCTTGCTCGTTACATCTCGAATCCGCCCGTGACGACTTGGCGAATCATGTCCATCGAACCAGGAGAAAGATCATGGCCGAGTTCATCACTGAGGGTCCGGGTGTACCGCCCGCAGCGGGTCCTTACAGCGCGGGCGTGGTGTCCGGGGATCTTTGTTTCCTGAGTGGCCAGATTGCTCTTGACCCCGATGGGGCCGGCTTGGTCGGGGCGACGACTGCCGAGCAGATCAGGCAGGCCCTGCGGAATCTTTTCGCAGTCGCGGCGGCCGGTGGTTTCGCGGCCAACGAGGTCGTCCTGATCAATGTCTTGCTGACCGACGTCGGGGACTTCCCGGTCGTGAACGATGCTTATGCCGCCGAGCTACCAGATGGTCACCGTCCGGCCCGCATGACTTTTCAGGCCGCAGCGCTACCGCTGGGCGCCAAGGTAGAGGTCCAAGGCTTTGCTCGGCACGCGTGAAGCCGGGCCGTAAATGGAACGTTTGGAAATTAAAGTATACCTTTAGGCCGCAGTGTGGTAGATATCTCACTTGAATCGGCCGAAAGGGGTTTCCGTGCAGCTCGCAATCGTCTTGTATCCGAGGTTTACGGCACTCGACATGGCGGGCCCGCACGAGGTCCTGGGTCGCCTGCCGGACACCGAAACCGTCTTCGTCGCCGCCGAGGCGGGCCCGGTCACCAACGACTTCGGCAGCATGACCCTGACCGCGAGGTCGATCGACGAGGTGTCGGAGCCCGACATCGTCCTCGTTCCCGGGGGCCCTGGCCAGGGTGAGCAGATGGAGGACGGGCCGTTGCACGAGTGGTTGCGGGCAGTCGACGAGCAGACCACCTGGACCACCTCGGTCTGCACGGGCTCGCTGATCCTGGCGG
>MKSH01000231.1:1224-5248 GCA_001898095.1 Solirubrobacterales bacterium 70-9
TCGACGGACTCGGGGTGACCGCGGTGAACGAGCGTGTCGTCATCGACGGCAAGTACGTGACCGCCGCCGGCGTCTCGGCCGGGATCGACATGGCGCTGCGGCTCGCCGGCGAGGTGGCCGGGCACGAGTACGCGCAGATGCTCCAGCTCGGCATCGAGTACGCGCCCGAGCCTCCCTACTCCGCGGGCTCACCGGAGACGGCCCCGGAAGCGGTCCTCAAATCGCTGACCGACCGTCGCGCGGAGGCGCTCTGGGGAGATCTCTAGATGCCGCGGGTCGAGGAGGCGCTGCCGTTCGGCGTGGCGTTGCCGCAGAAAGCGCCGTGGGACGAATGGCTCGCCCGTCTCGACCCCGGGGACCCCTCGCTGCCGCACCGGATCGAGCTCGGCATCCCGATGCGCGACGGTCTCGAGCTGGCCGCCGACATCCATCTCCCGGCGGCGACGAAGCTGCCCGCCCCGGCGGTCGTGCTCGGCACGCCCTACGACAAGGGACAGCCGCTCGACGGCGTCGAGATGTATCAGCGGGCGGGCTTCGTCGGCGTCATCTACGACATCCGCGGGCGCGGCAAGTCGGAGGGCACCTTCAACCCGTTCGCGGCCGACGGGCTCGACGGCCACGACGTGGTCGAATGGGTGGCTCGCCAGTCGTGGTGCAACGGCGACGTCGCCGTCTCCGGTCTCAGTTACGGCGGCTGGACGGCTTGGGCCACGATCAGGGAGCGGCCGGGGGCGCTGAAGGCGGCGATCACCACTTCCCCTGCCGGTCGCTGGCAGGAGGAGATCCCCTACACGCACGGTTGCCTGCCGCTCTCGTTCGTCTTCTGGTTCGCTCTCACGCGACGGCGGATCAACGACGCAAGTCGCACTCCGCATGCCTTCGTCGACACGCTTCCGGTGGCCGCGATCGGCAAGGCGATCGATCCGGCCGGCCCGGCCTGGGAAGACATGCTTGCCCACGACGCGCTCGACGATTTCTGGCGCGCCCGCCGCTGGGACGGCGAATACGACTTTGACCTCCCCGTCCTCCATGTCACCGGCTGGCACGACCGCGACGACATGAACGGCGCCTTCCACCACTACGAGCAGATGATGGCCACCTCCCCCGCGCGCGACTTGCAGTGGCTGGTGGTCGGCCCGTGGAGCCACGCGTCGACTCGTAACCCGACGGACGCCTACTCCGATGTCGAGGCTCCGGGCGGCGCGGTCGACATGGACGCGATCCATGTCCGCTTCCTCGACCGTTTCCTGCGCGACGAGCGCAACGGCGTCGACGAGGAGCCGCGGGTCCGGCTCTACGACCCCGGCACGCGGGAATGGAAGGTCCGACCCCGGTGGGGCGCGGGGACGGTCGCACGCGATCTCCCTCTCGGCTCGGACGGCGCCCTCGGCATCGCCTTCGACGAGGCTGGCGAGACGAGCTACGAATACGACCCACTGCGGCCGAACGGAATCCCCTTCGACACCCGGGCGGAGTTATGGGAGTTGCCCCTCGACCTGGGCGGACTCGAATCGCAGGACGGTGTCCTGACCTGGACGAGTGCTCCGCTCGAGGAGCCGCTCACCATCCGCGGCCGAAGCGAGCTGAAGATGTTCGCGGCGACCGACGGTGAGGACACCGAGTGGCACACGAAGCTGGCCGACGTCGATGCTGAGGGCACTTCGCTCTGCGTCTCCTGGGGGTGCCTGCGAGCATCCCACGCCGAGGATCCGGGCGCGCCGCAGCCGCTGACGCCGGGTGAGGTGAGGCGCTACGCGGTCGAGCTTTCGCCGTCGTTCCACACCTTCGCGGCCGGCCACCGGATCCGCCTGGTACTGGCGAGCTCGGAGTACCCCTGGTTCGCGCGCAACCTGAACCGCTTCGGGCCGATCGCCGACCAGGCGGACCCGCGGATCGCCCGCAACACCGTCCACCATGGCGGGGCGAGGCCCTCGCGCCTGCGCCTCCCGGTCGAGGAGTGAGCGGGATCTTCGAGGACTCGGTGACTCCCGCGATCAGCGCGCCTCCCGCCGGTGGGGTCGAGTTGGGCGACCTCTGCCACGACCTTGGCCCGGAGATCCTCGAAGCGATCGTCGCGCCCCGTGGCCTCGAGGTGATGATCACCGACGTCGCGCTCTACGACCCGTTGGCGTCGATCCCGCAGGCCCGGGTCGCCGGCCAGCTTCTCCTCGCCGTCGGGCTGCCCGCCGACGAGGCTCTGGCGGCGCGCCTGCCGGAGCTGGCGAACGGCGGGCTCACCGCCATCGCCTGCCGAGAGCCGCGCGCCTGGCCCAAGGCGCTGATCCGCGCCGCCGAAGTCCACCAGGTGTCACTGCTCGCGGTCCGGGAGCACGTCGAGTGGGGGGAGCTCTACGACATCCTCCGTGCGGCCCTCGGTGCCGGCGACCTGGGCCGACCGCGCTCCTCGTCCGAACTGGAGCGGCTCGAGCTCAACGACCTCTTCCAGATAGCCGAGGCGACCGCGGCGATAGCCGGCGGACCGGTGATGATCATCGATCTGCAGTCACGGATCCTCGCCTTCTCGACCTCGTCCGAGGACGAGGTTGACCAAGGCCGGAAGCAGACGATCCTCAACCGGCAGGTGCCTGACGTCTACCAGCGGCGGCTGCGCCGGGCCGGTTCCTACGACGCGCTCTACGAGAGCGTCGACGTCCTCCGCGTCGATATCGACGAGCTGGAGCCGCGGCGGGCGATCACGATCCGCTTCGGCGAGAGCGTGCTCGGCTCGATCTGGCTTGCGGGGAGCGATGAGGCGCTTTCCCCGCAGGCCGACGAAGCCATGCGGCGGGCCGCACCGCTCGCCGCGCTGCACATGATGCGCCAGCGCGCCGTGGTCAACGTCGAGCGGCGAATGCGCGAGCAGCGGGTCCTGACCCTGCTGCAGGGCGACGAGACCTCGCTCGGCGTCCTCGCCCAGGTGGGTCTGCCGGCCGACGAGCCGCTGGTGGTTGTCGTGCTCGACGGCAAGGCCCGCCGCGCCAGTTCGCCCGCCGCGTTCGGACCGCGACTGATCGACCTGCTGACGATGCACCTCCACACCTACAAGCGGCGCGCGGTGGGGGCGACGCTGGACGGCCGGATCTTCGTCGTCACCAGCTCCCGCGGAGCCCCGGATCGCGATGCACTGGAAAGCATCGCCCACGATTGCGTGACCCATGCGAAGACCGCCCTCGGCCTGGACCTGCGGGTCGGGATCAGCCACGAGGTCGGCGGCACCGCCGACCTGCCGCTGGCGCGCCGCAGCGCCGAAAGCTGCCTCGATCACTCGACCGCTGGGGTCACCTCCTTCGAGCAGATCCGCGAGCGTGCCCTGCTCACCGAGGTCGAGGCGCTGGTAGCCGAGTTCGGCCCTGGACCGTCGGCCGGCGTCACCGCGCTGGCCGAGCACGACGAGCAGCACGAAACCGAATACATGGTGACCCTCCGCTGTCTGCTCGGCTGCTTCGGCAGCGTGGCCCGGGCGGCGGAGGTTCTCCACGTGCACGTCAATACCGTGCGCTATCGGGTCAAGCGGATCGCCGAGATCACCGGTGTCTCGTTCGAGGACGCCGACGCCCGTCTGGCGCTGGAGCTGGAACTGCGCGCCCGCCAGGGCGAACGCTGACGAACGCGCCGGCGGCGTCGACCGGACCCACACCTACTGACCGTACTTGTCCCCCAGGCCAAGGAGCCTCGCTGAGTCTTGGGGAATGAGACAACCCCGCGCCTCAGAGCCGAGCCTAGGGTGAAACGGTGATCGTCTTCGGAAGGGAACTCGTGACGCACGAGCCGACAGCTGTCGTTTCGCACCTGTCCGGGTTACGACTCATGTCGGGTCCGGAGCTTGACGGCGCGAACCATACTCACGGCCCGGTTGTGGGGGGAGCGGGTGCCTGACGGCGCCCGGTCACTCCTCTGTGGGTTACGGGACAAACCAATGCCAGGGAGAGAGAACAACTATGAACTGGAAATCGAGGTCAGCCACCCTACTTGTGATGCTGGCCATCCTTGGCCTGGCTGTCGCAGGCTGTGGAGGCAGTAGTGG
>MKSH01000231.1:5290-7195 GCA_001898095.1 Solirubrobacterales bacterium 70-9
TATGAATCGTTCCCGGGCTACACGAAGGCGATGAACCAACTCGACGCCGAATTCGAAAAAGAGAATCCAGGGGTGACGATCGCCCGCGAAGCACAGCCGATCGAAACCTACGAAGCCCTCGTCCGCTCCGCCTTCGCCTCCCATGAAGGCCCGGACATCATGCAGATGGAATCCGGCGCGCTCGGCGTCCTCAGCTTCAACAAAGGCTTGGAACCGCTCGACGAAAAAATCACGCCTGAAATGAGCGAACAGCTCACCGAGTGGAACACGGCGAGCGAAAATTACGAAGAATCGGGCACCCGCTTCGGAGTTCCGATCGGCCTGATCGGCTACGTCTTCTACTACAACAAGCAGCTGTTCAAGAAAGCCGGCCTGCCCACCGACTTCCAGCCCAAAACCTGGGCGGAAGTGAAGCAGGCGGCCGAAAAGCTGAAAGCCGCGGGCATCGAACCGTTCACCGGCGGCAACGAAGAGGGCTACCAGAACCTCTGGTGGTACTCGGCCGGCCTCCACTCGGAGAACGATCCGCAGGTGCTGGAAGAACTGCAGAACGGAACTCTGGACTGGACGAGTCCAGCGGTGGCGAAAGCGTTCCAGCCGCAGATCGAACTCGAAGAAGCGGGCCTCTACCCGAGCAATCGCTTCAGCACCGGCGCCTTCTCCGAAGGCTTCCCGAGCTTCGCTGAAGGCAAGGGGGCGATGACGATCGGCTTCTGGAACACCGCCGGCTGCTGGTGTGAATTCAACCCGAAACTCGGTGAAAAGAACGTCGGCATGTTCTTCACCCCAGAAGTCGAATCGGTCGAAACGTCGGCGACGCTGGTGCTGACGATCCCCACCTTCGCGAAGAACAAGGAAGCGGCCTGGGCGGTGATCGAATTCGACTCGAGCAAGAAGGCGATCCAGACCCTGGTCGACGTAGCCGGCTTCATGCCGAACCGCAAGGACGTCGACGTGCCCGCCGACGCCCCGGTCCAGGAGCAGGAACTGGTGGCCGCCTCGCGCGAACGCGAAAACGTGGTCGCCCCGGCGTACGCGACGCCGTCGCCGGTCGTCTTCGGACCGATCACGACCGGGATCAGCGAAGTGCTCCAGGGTCGCATCTCGCTGGAAGAAGCCCAGCAGGGGATGCAGGAAGCGGTCGAAAAAACCGCTCCCTAGGTCGCAAGTAAGGACCGCAGAAGATGGCCGCCGACGCCCAGGTACCGGCCAGACCCGCGCCCTCGCGGCGCGGGTCCGGCGGCGGCGCACGCCTGCGCCTGCGCCTGCGCCGCCTCGGCCGGGGGGCGACCCCGTTCCTGCTGCTGGCGCCCGCCGCGGCGCTGATCGGCTGGCTGCTGATCTACCCGGCGGTCGAAGCGGTCCAACTCTCCTTCACCTCCTGGGACGGCTTCAGCGCGCCGGTCTCGGTCGGGCTCGAAAACTTCTCCGACCTCCTCCACGACAAGCACTTCAAGGAAGCGCTTGTCCACAACCTGCTGATCCTCGCCTCGATGCCGGTCTGGATCGGCCTTCCGTATGGGATCGCCTGGGTGCTCCACGAAAAGATCTGGGGCTGGAAATTCTTCCGCTTCGCCTTCTTCCTGCCGGTCGTCCTCAGCCCGGTGGTGATCGGCGTCTACTACGGCATCGTTCTCAAACCAGAAGGGCCGTTGAACAGCCTGCTGGAATCGATCGGGCTCGGGTTCCTGGCGGCCCAGTGGCTGAACGACCCGTCGCTCACCCTGGCGGTGGTGATCGCGATCATCATCTGGTCGACCTTCGGGATCGGCGTGATGATCTTCCTCGCCGGCTTCTCCAACCTCGACGGCGAGCAGCTCGACGCCGCCCGCGTCGACGGTGCGTCCCCCTGGCAGGTCCAGCGGCACGTCGTCTTCTGGCAGCTCCTGCCGGTGATCGAGTTCT
>MKSH01000231.1:7218-7635 GCA_001898095.1 Solirubrobacterales bacterium 70-9
TCCTTCATCGCCTTCTTCCCGCTGATCTACACCCTCACCGCCGGCGGCCCGGGCTACCACACCTACACGGTCGACTTCGACCTCTACCAAGAAGCCTTCACCTCCGGCCGGCTCGGCTATGCCTCGGCGATCGGCGTGGCGCTGTTCTTGATCATCATCGTCGCCGGCGGCCTCGTCATGGCGCTCCTGCGCTGGAGGCGACGGGCGTGAGCGCCGTCGCCACCACCCCCGCCCGGCGCCTGCGCCGGCAAGGCAGCCGCGCCGTCGTCTGGGCGTTCCTCGCCCTGCTCGCGATCTCGGCGCTCTACCCGCTCTTCTTCCTCACCACCACCGCGCTGCGCACCTCCGACGACTACAAATCCTCTCCCGGCGGCCTGCCCTCCCACCTCACCACCTCCAACATCTCGGAAGCCTTCT
>MKSH01000232.1:0-4081 GCA_001898095.1 Solirubrobacterales bacterium 70-9
TTCGCCGCCGACACCTCGTTGATCCAGAGACACCAGGGCTCCGACCTCTTCCTCGAATTCTTCCGCCTGATGCCGCGCCTCGGCAAGCCCTCGCTCTGCGCCGCCAACGGCCACGTGCTGGCGGGCGGCCTCGGCCTCGCCCCCTCCTGCGACCTCGTGATCGCCAAGGAGGGCGCCGGCTTCGGCACCCCCGAGATCAACGTCGGCGCCTTCCCCTACATGATCATGGCGCTCATCTACCGCAACGTCCCGCGCAAGAAGGTCAACGAGATGATGCTGCTCGGCGACCGGCTGAGCGCCGAGGAGGCGGTCGCCTACGGGCTCGCCAACAAGGTCGTCCCCGCCGACGAGTTCGACGCCGCGGTGAGCGACTGGGCGACCCGCCTGGCCTCGAAGAGCCCGCTGCTGATGAAGCTCGGCCACGACGCGATGTACCGCCAGCAGGACATGGCGATCGACGACGGGCTCGAGTTCCTGCGCTCGCAGCTCTCCCTGACCTTCACCACCGAGGACCTGCGCGAGGGCGTCGCCGCCTTCTTCGAGAAGCGCGAGCCGAGGTGGCAGGGACGCTGATGGCGGTCGAGGAGTCCGAGAACCGTCACCTCCTCCCCGGCACCGCGCCGCTCGCCGAGCTGAACGACCAGCTGCACGAGCGCCGCGCCGCCGCCCGACTCGGCGGCGGCGAGGAGAAGATCGCCAAGCAGCACGAGCGCGGCAAGCTCACCGCCCGCGAGCGCATCGACCTGCTGGTCGACGAGGGCACCTTCGTCGAGCTCGGCCTGCACGGCCGCCCGCACTTCGCCCAGCGCGCGATGGACGACGTCGAGGCGCCCGCCGATGGAGTCATCACCGGCTGGGGTGACATCGACGGCCGCGCCTGCTGCGTCGCCGCCTACGACTTCACCGTGATGGCCGGCTCGATGGGGATGACCGGCGAGCTGAAGGTCGGCCGGCTGCGCGAGATCGCGCTGCAGAAGCAGATGCCCTTCGTCTGGTTGCTCGACTCGGCCGGCGCCCGCATCCAGGAGGCGGCGGGCTCGCTCTTCGCCGGCTCCGGGCAGCTCTTCCGCGAGGAGGTCGAAATGTCCGGCGTGGTGCCGATGGTCGCCGCGATGATGGGCCCCTGCGCGGCGGGCACCGCCTACATCCCGGCGCTCTCGGACTTCGTCCCGATGGTCGCCGGCCAGGGCGCGATGGCGCTTGCCGGCCCGCACCTGGTCAAGGCCGTGACCGGCGAGGAGATCTCGATGGAGGAGCTCGGCGGGGCCCGGGTCCACACCCGGATCAGCGGCGTCGGCGACCTCGAAGTGAAGGGCGACGAGGCATGTATTCACTCCATAAAAACCTACCTCTCGTTCTTCCCCTCGAACTGGGAAGGGAAGCCGCCGCTCGTCCCGAGCGTCGATCCCGACGACCGCATGTCGGAGAAGCTGCTCGAAATCGTTCCGGACTCCTCACGGAAGCCGTACGACATGTACGAGGTGATCGCCGAGATCGTCGACGACGGCGAGTATTTCGACCTCAAACCGAAGTTCGCCAAAAGCGTGATCACCTGCTTCGCCCGCTTCGGCGGCCAGCCGGTCGGCATCGTCGCCAACCAGCCGAAGCACCTGGCCGGGGTCCTCGACAACGACTCCGCCGACAAGGCAGCCCGCTTCATCAACCTCTGCGACGCCTTCAACATCCCGCTGGTCTTCCTCCAGGACGTCCCCGGCTTCATGGTCGGCTCGAAGGTCGAGCACGCCGGGATCATCCGCCACGGCGCCAAGATGCTCTACGCAGTGAGCCGGGCGACGGTGCCGAAGGTGACGGTGATCGTCCGCAAGGCCTACGGGGCGGGCTACTACGTGATGTGCGGGAAGGCCTACGAGCCGGACCTGATCGTCGCCTGGCCCGGCGCCGAGATCTCGGTGATGGGCGCCGAGGGCGCGGTCAACATCATCGGCCGCTCGGCGATCGAGGCCTCCGACGATCCGGAGGCGACCCGCGAGGCGATGCTCGACGCGGTGCGGCAGAACATCGACCCCTACCTCGCGGCGGGCAACGCGATGATCGACGACGTGATCGATCCGCGCGAGACCCGTCCCACGATCGTGAAAGCCCTGCGCATGGCCCGCAACAAACACGTGACGAAGCCGCCGAAACGACACGGCGTCATGCCGGTCTAGCGAGGGAGGCCCGAAAGTGAGCCGCTACGACGACCCGGTGATCATCAGCTGTTCGATCAGCGGCGTGATCGCCAACCGGGACCAGTGCCCGGCGATCCCCTACACGCCGGAGGAGTACGCCGCCGAGGCGCGCCGTGCGGTCGAGGAGGGCGCGTCCCAGATCCACGTCCACGCGCGCAAGCCCGACGGCACGCCCTCCTATGAGGTGGAGGACTTCAAGGCGATCACCGAGGCGATCCGCGGCGCCGTCGACGACGTGATCGTCAACTACTCGACCGGGGCGATCGGGATCCCGATCGCCAAGCGACTCGAGTACCTGCGCGAGTGCCGTCCCGAAGTGGCGGCGCTGAACATGAGCTCGATGAACTACGCGAAGTACTCGCGGCGGCGTAAGGACTTCGTTTTCAACACCGTCTTCGAGAACAGCTTCGACACGATCATCGAGTTCCTCGCCGCGATGCGGGAGATCGGGATCAAGCCCGAGCACGAGTGCTTCGACGCCGGGCACGTCGCCAACCTCGATCCGCTGGTCGACATGGGCCTGCTCGACCCGCCGCTGCAGATCTCCCTGGTGATGGGCGTCGTCGGCGGCATCCGCCCGACCCCGCGCAACGTCACCCTGATGTCGGACCAGATCCCGGGTGGCCCGGAAGGCCCGAACGCCTGGCAGGTGATCGGCATCTCCCGCGACCAGTGGAAGCTGCTCGGCTCGGCGCTGGTGCTCGGCGGCAACGTCCGCGCCGGGGTCGAGGACAACCTCTACCTGCCCGACGGGACGATGTGCCGCTCGAACGGCGACCTGATCGGCAAGGCGCGCCAGATGGCCGAAGACGTCGGCCGGTGCCCCGCTACCGTCGCCGAGGCGCGCGAGCTGCTCGGCATCACCGCCCGCTCCGCCGCCGCGACGATCTAGCCGCCGCGATGGCGACCGAGACGACCGAGCTGCTGCGCATGGGGGAGCTGGCCGAGGCCAGCGGTGTCCCGGCGCCGACGATCAAGCACTACCTGCGCGAGGGGCTGCTCCCGGAAGGGGTGAAGACGAGCCGCAACATGGCGTACTACCCACCCGAGTTCGTCGACCGGATCCGGCTGATCAAGCGCCTCCAGGAGGAGCGCTTCATGCCGTTGAAGGCGATCAAAGGGGTGCTCGACGAAGGCACCGACCGGGCCGAGGCGCTGCTCGCCCTGGAGGACCAGATCCTCGATCGCGCCCTCGCCGGCGAGCGCACCCGCACCAGCGCCGCCGACGTGCACAAGCGCTATGGGGTCCCCAAGGAGGTGCTCGACCGGCTCGCCGAGATCGGCGTCCTCACCCCCAACAGCCGCGGCTACTCGCCTTCTGACGTAACGATCATCGAGGCGATCGGCCGTTTCCGCGCGGGCGGCTACGACGAGCAGATCGGCTTCACCGTCTACGACACCCTGCGCTACAAGAATGCCCTCGAGGACCTGGTCCGCGAGGAGGTCGACCTGGTGATGAACCGCCTCGCGGGCGAGGTCCCCCCGGAGCGCGTGGTCGAGATGCTCGAAGCCGGCGCCCAACCGCTGAAGGACCTGATCGCCTCCCTCCACACCAAGCTGCTCGTCGCCGAGCTGGAACAGCGCCGGGGATGAGGGTGCCGGGCGGCAGCGCGCTGGTGCTGCTCGCCGTGATCGCTGCCGGCTTCATCGCCCAGCGCGAAGAACGACGCGACATCGCGAACGCGATCGAAGAAGCGCTCTGCCGGAAGTCGATCGGCGAGGCGTGCCCGCCCTGAGCCCGGCTCGGCGCCGCCCTATCCTCGAACGATGAAGACCGCACTCGTCACTGGTTCCTCCTCCGGGATCGGGCGGGCGACCGTGCGGCGGCTGGACGCGGCGGGGTGGAAGGTCTTCGCCGGGGTGCGGAAGGATGAGGACGCGGCGGGGCTGCG
>MKSH01000232.1:4094-4710 GCA_001898095.1 Solirubrobacterales bacterium 70-9
GCCGAGGCGATCGCCGCGGCGGCGGAGCGGGTGGGGGCCGAGCCGGGCGGGCTCGACGGCCTGGTCGACAACGCCGGCGGTGCGGTCGCCGGGCCGCTCGAGGCGCTGCCGATCGAGGACTTCCGCCGCCAGCTCGAGCTCAACCTCACGGCCCAGGTGGCGGTGACCCAGGCGATGCTGCCCGCGATCCGCATGGCGCGCGGGCGGGTGGTGATGGTCAGCTCGATGGGTGGCCGCGTCGCGTTGCCGCTCACCGGTGCCTACCATGCCGCCAAGTTCGGACTCGAGGCGGTAGGCGACAGCCTGCGCCAGGAGCTGGCTCCGTGGGGGATCCGGGTGGTGCTGATCGAGCCGGGATCGATCGACACGCCGATCTGGTCGCGCGGCGAAGAAGACGCGGACCGGATGTTCGACGGCGCCCCGCCGCGCACGCGCGAGCTCTACGAGGCGACGGTCGAGCGCTACCGCCAGGTCGTCCGCGACACCGCCGAACGGGGCATCCCGGCGGACAAGGTCGCGGCGCGGATCCAGCCCGCGCTGGAGGCCCGCCGGCCGCGCTCCCGCTACCTGATCGGTCTCGACGCGCAGGTGATGGCGCGGCTGAAGCCGCTGGTGC
>MKSH01000232.1:4895-5611 GCA_001898095.1 Solirubrobacterales bacterium 70-9
TCTCGGAGGCGGCCCGGGCAGGCTGTGGCCGCCTCCGAGACGCCCGGGTGCGGAGGATCTGCGGGGGTCCGGACGGGTCGGGGGGCCTGCGCGGTTCCTTTTCCGGCCATGCGGCGGATTTCGCACCGCAAGGACCAGACCCCGGGAACGCGACGTTCCTTCAGGGAACCGCGCGCCCCGTCGCGGTCGCAAGGACGCTGAGTGAGTTGACCACACCAGGGTGTGGTCAACTCACTCAGGCCATCCGGGACCTCGCAGGCACTCGCACGCACCGCGCGCGCTTCGCGGCGTTCGCGGCATCTCCCGCGCATCGATCCGACGCCTTGCGCCCGTCTCCCCGGCGGGACCCGCACGGGACCCGCACCCTCGCCCTCTCCTCCAGACCCGGCCCTCTCGGAGGCGGCCACAGCCTGCCCGGGCCGCCTCCGAGAGGGCCGGGTCCCTTCCGCGCACCCCCCAAAGCGCCCTTGGAACCAGCCGCCTGGGCGCCAGGCGCCTATACTGGCCACCTGATTGACGAGTCAATCAGGGTTGGATCTCCCGGGAAAGTCCCGTAAAACGCATAGATGCGCGTCGCTGCCGTACAACTCAACTCTACCGCCGACAAGGCTCGCAACCTGGGTGCCGCCGAGGGCCTGGTCCGTGCCGCCGTGGCCGCCGGCGCCGAGTTCGTCGCCCTGCCGGAGAAGTGGAACCTGCTCGCGACGGGCGAGGAG
>MKSH01000232.1:5654-6036 GCA_001898095.1 Solirubrobacterales bacterium 70-9
GGCGCGGACACTCGGCATCCACCTGCTCGCGGGCTCGATCTCGGAGCGGGTCGGCGACGGCGAGAAGCCGTTCAACGCCTCGGTCCTGATCGGCCCCGACGGCGAGGATCTCGCGGTCTACCGGAAGATCCACATGTTCGACGTCGACGCCGGCGGGGTCTCCTACCGCGAGTCGGCCCACGAGCAGCCGGGCGAGGAGATCGTCACCGCCCCGGTCGGCGACCTCGTCGTCGGGCTGACCATCTGCTACGACCTGCGCTTCCCCGAGCTGCATCGGATCCTCGCCGTCCGCGGCGCCCGCCTGATCGCCGTCCCGGCCGCTTTCACCACCGCCACCGGGCGGGATCACTGGGAGATCCTGCTGCGCGCACGGGCGATCGAG
>MKSH01000232.1:6056-8865 GCA_001898095.1 Solirubrobacterales bacterium 70-9
CCCCGGCCAGGTCGGTCAGGCCCCGCCGCACTTCGACAGCTTCGGCCGCTCGGCGATCGTCGACCCCTGGGGCGTCGTCCTCGCCACCGCCCCGGACGGGGAGTGCTTCGTCGCCGCCGACCTCGACCTGGCCGCCCAGGAGCGGATCCGCCAGACCCTCCCGGCGCTCGCCAACCGCCGTCCCCAGGCCTACGCCTGGCCGGAGGCGCTCGCCCATCACGGAGCGGATGGCTGATGGAGCGCTCGGTCCAGCAGCGTTCCGGCGCCGTCGACAAACGCCGGCAGATCCTCGACGCCGCGGTCACCGTCTTCGCCCGCCAGGGCTTCCACGCCACCCGTGTCTCCGACATCGCCGACGAGGCGGGCGTCGCCTACGGCCTCGTCTACCACTACTTCAACTCCAAGGACCAGGTCCTGAACGAACTCTTCCTCGAGCGCTGGTCGCTGCTCCTCGCGGCGATCGAGGAGGCCGAAGGCACGGACGGCTCCCACCGCGACAAGCTCGCCGCGGTCGCCGGCTTCATCTTCGAGTCCTACCGGTACGACCCGGAGCTGATGAAGGTGATCATCGTCGAGGTGACCCGCGCCGCGAACTCCTTCGGCCGCACCCACCTGGAGGAGATCCGCCGCGCCTACGAAGGGATCGGCAGGATCGTCGCCGACGGCCAGGCGGCCGGTGAGTTCCGCTCCGACATCGAACCGCGCTTCGCCGCGCAGGCCTTCTACGGGGCCGTCGAGCAGCTCCTCACCGAGTGGATCTTCGACGACGTGGCGCCCGCCGAGGCCCGCTTCGACGAAGCAAGAAACCTTCTCGTGACGACTATCTGCGACGGCCTCGAGCCGCGCTGACTAGGGTTTGACCCTCACTTACCAAGGGGAAAGGTGAGAAGTGGACAACGAGTTGGTGAAGAGACTGGTCTGGAGCGGGCTCCTGGCGGCCACCGGAGCGCTCGCGAGCATCGCCGCCGCGCGGCTCGCCGCGGTCGTCTTCCGGCGCATCTACGGTGAAGACCCACCGGATTGAGGGAGAACCTGATGCCTGACGAGAAAACGCCCAGCTCGACGCCGCCCGCGGTGCCGCCACCGACCGACCCGAAGGAGGAGCGCAAACTCGGCGAGCTCGTCTTCGACGTGACCGAAGGCGTCTCCGGCCTCGTCCGCGAGGAGATCGAGCTGGCCAAGGCCGAGGTCTCCGAGAAGGCGAGCAAGATCGCCAAAGGGGCCGCCGTCGGCATCTCCGCCGGGGTCTTCGCCTTCCTGGCGCTGATCCTGGTGATGGAGGGGATCGCCTGGCTGCTGAACGAAGAGGTCTTCGAAGGCAAGACGTGGCCCGGCTTCTTCATCGAGGCCGCCGTCTTCCTGCTGATCGCCGCGCTCGCCGCGCTGATTGCCTACAAAGCGGTGAAGGCGGGCTCGCCGCCGGTACCGTCGCAGGCGATCGAAGAGGCGAAGCTGACCAAAGAGATGCTCACCAAGGAGGACAAATGAGCGTCGACCCCAAATCGGGTCGTCCCGCGACCGCAGGCCGGCCCGGCCGCTCGGCGGCGGAGATCCGCCGCGACATCGACATCCAGCGCCAGCAGCTGGGGACGAACGTCGAAGCGCTGCGCGGGAAGGTCACGGAAGTGACCGACTGGCGCGCCCAGGTCGAGGAGCACAAACAGCAGCTGATCATCGGCGCCGCCGCGGTCGGGTTCCTGATCGGGATCAAATTGATGCGGGGACGCCGGAAGCGCAAGCGCTCCGCCTTCTAGACCGGCGCATTCAGCGACCGGAGGGAGCGGTGCGAGCGCGAAGCGCGAGTTCCTCGGTCGCTCGCCTTCGGGTCACGCACTGGTGTGCGCTCCCCTCGGCTCCTTCCCTGCGTCCTTGAACTGCTTGGTCTATAAGGCGGAGGCCAAGGCCCTGACCGCCGCGACGATCTCCTCGCGCGCCGCTGCGGGCGCGATCAGGCCGTCCTCGCCGACGTCGCCGCGCGAGAGCGGCAGGCGCAGGCAAGCCTCCTCGACGATCCGTGAGCCGGTGTAGCCGAGAACCTTGCGGAGGCTGTCGTGGGCGTCGGCACCGCCGCTCGGGGCGGCCGCGCCGGAGACGTTGATCCAGGCGACCGGCATCCCGTAGGTCTGGCCGCCGCCGACGGTCCAGTCGAGCAGGTTCTTGAACGAGCCCGGCAGCGCCCCGGCGTACTCGGGCGTGCTGAGGAGCAGCGCGTCGGCCTCGCCCAGCGCTGCCCGCATCGCCGCCACCTCGGCATCCAGCCCGATCCCGTCGGTCGGATCGTCGTCGGGGTTGAAGTGGGGGAGGCGGCCCATCCCGTCGTAGATCTCCGCCTCGATCCCGGCCGGGGCCAGCGCCGCCGCCGTCCGCAGCACCGCCGAGTTGGTCGAGCCGCCCCGCAGGCTGCCCGAGATCAGTAGGAGTCTTGACATGTCGGTTTCGGGCCGCTCTCGAAGTCCGGGCTCGTCGATCCGGGTCGGGCCGACTAGCCCGCGTCGAGGATCGACCAGGAGATCGCGCCGATGCCGATCAGGCCCGGCCCGACGTGAGCGCCGATCACCGGCCCGATCTCGGAGATGAAGGCCGGTTTGCCGCCGAAGATCTCGCGGCAGTCGGCGGCCAGCACCTCGGCCGTCTCGGGATCCTGGATGTGCTGGACGACCCAGGCGTCGGCGCCCGATTCGTGCAGCTGGCGGGCATAGCCGCGCAGCCGCTCGAGCGAGCGGGACCGCGTCCGCACCCGTTCCACCGGGGCGATCTCGCGGTCGATCGTGAGGATCGGCTTGATCTTCAGCGCGCCGCCGATCCAGGC
>MKSH01000233.1:0-2072 GCA_001898095.1 Solirubrobacterales bacterium 70-9
CCGAGCAGCGAGCTCTTGCCCGCGTTCGGCAGCCCCACGATCCCGACGTCGGCGAGCAGCTTCAGCCGCAGCTGGATCCAGTCGGCCTCGCCCTTCGTACCTTTCTCGGCGAAGCGCGGCGCCTGCCTGACCGAGGTGGTGAAGCGTTTGTTCCCGTGGCCGCCGCGGCCACCCTGGGCGACGACCGCGGCCTGGCCCGGCTCGACCAGGTCGACGTCGGCACCCTCGACCGTCACCGCCTGCGTCCCCGGCGGGACCGGGATCACGCGATCCTCGCCGCGCGCCCCCTGGCGGTTCGACCCTTCGCCGTGGCGCCCCCGTTCGGCGCGGAAGTGCTTGCTGCCGCGCAGGGCCCCGAGGTCGCGCCGCGAGGGGTCGCAGACCAGCACCACGTCTCCCCCGTGCCCGCCGTCACCGCCGTCGGGCCCGCCGCGCGGCACGTGGGCTTCGCGCCGGAAGGAGATGCAGCCATTCCCCCCCGCGCCGCCCTCCACCCAGATTTTGGCGGTGTCATCCATCAGCTAAAGGTAGAGCCGCAGCGGCTCGCCGGGTCCTCGATGGACCCCTGAACGAACCTCCCGGCTGTTGTGAGAGAAGGGGTCCATCGAGGACCCCTTCGCCTACTCGTCGGCGAGGACGCTGATCGTGCGGCCCTTGCGGGTCGAGTGGAAGGAGACCTTCCCCTCGGCAGTCGCGAAGATCGTGTGATCGCGACCGATGCCGACGCCCTCGCCCGGCCAGAACTTGGTGCCGCGCTGGCGGACGATGATCTCGCCGCCGTGCACCTGCTGGCCGGCGAAGACCTTCACGCCGAGCATGTTCGGGTTCGATTCGCGGCCGTTGCGGGAGGAACCGAGGCCTTTCTTGTGAGCCATTGCTTAGCCCTCCTCTTTCTCGGCTTTGGCGGGGGCTTTCTCGGCGTCGGCTTTTTTGGCCGAACCGCCTTTGGCGCCCTTGAGGCTGGTCGCCTCGAGCTTGGTCAGCTCGGAACGGTGGCCGGCACGTTTGCGGTAGCCCTTCTTCGCCTTGTATTTGAAGACTTTGACCTTCGGGCCGCGCAGGTGGCCCGCCACTTTGGCCTCGACTTTGACTTTCGCCAGGTCTTTCGCCCCGACGATCACGTCGCCGTCGCGGAACAGCACCGGACGGAGAGCGATTTTGTCGCCCTCTTTGGCATCGAGCCGGTCGACCAGAAGGGACGTCCCCTCCTCGACCTTGTACTGCTTTCCACCGCTTTCGACCACCGCGTACATAACTGTTAAGCCCTCTTCCGACTACTCGTCCGAACTGCCTTGTTTGGCGCGCGAACGCCCACGACCGCCACGGCGGCCACGACTGCGTTTGCGCGAAGGAGCGTCGGATTCTAGCCCGTCGCCGTTGGAAGCGCCGTTTGAGCTCGCATCCGCCTGCCCGTTGGCGCTCTCCCCGCCCAGCAACGAGGCGATCGCCGCCGCCCGCTCGACCTCCTCGATCCGCACCAGCTTGCGCTCCCCGACGTAGGGGCCGCCGCCGGTGACGCTGACGATGTAGGAGTCGATCCGGGCCACCGCGTCGTCGGCGTTGTACATGTGGGGCTCGTCGATCTTGACCAGCACCTCCTCGCCGACCTTGAACGGCAGCGCCCGCTCCTCGATCGCCGCCCGGGTCCCGGACTCGACCAGTTCGAAGGTCTCGATCGCGTTCGCGTCGCCGCCTTCGAAGTGGAAGCGCTTGCCGGTCTCCTCCTCGAGCTCGGTGAGCCCGCTGTCGGCATCGGTGAGCGCTGCGGCGACTTTCGGGTTGACCCGGATGAGGAACGCTTCGTCGCCTTTTTCCGCGCTGATTTCGCGCATTTTTCGCAGACCATCGAGAGCGACCGTCTCGGCCGAGAGGACGACCCCCTCGCCGTGGCAGGTCGGGCACAGCTCGGTGAGGATCTCGCGCACGCCGTCGGTGACGTTCTGGCGCGTCATCTCGACCAGGCCGAGCGGCGAGACCTCGACCACGTAGCTCTTCGACTTGTCGGCGTCGAGGGCTTTGCGCATCACCTTCAGGACTTTGTCCCGGTTCGAGGCACGCGCCATGTCGATGAA
>MKSH01000233.1:2131-6092 GCA_001898095.1 Solirubrobacterales bacterium 70-9
CTCCTCGAGCCCGCCTTTGCCGCGCCCGGTGAAGCTGCCGCTGTTCACGTCGATCACGGTCAGCGCCTCGGTGTAATCGATGATCAGGTAGCCGCCGGAGGGCAGGTCGACCCGCCGGTTCAGGGTCGACTCGATCTCCTTGTCGATCCCGTATTTCTCGAACAGGGTCTTTTTCTGCCCTTTGTAGAGTTCGACCCCGTCGACCAGCTCGGGCGCGGTCCGCTGGAAGAAGTGGGTGACCCGCTCGAACTGCTTCTCCGAGTCGATGATCGCCTTTTCGAACTCGTTGAGGAAGACATCGCGCAGGACGCGGACCGAGAGGTCGGCCTCCTGGAAGACCATCGCCGGCGCCTTGATCCCCTCCGAACGACGCTCCAGCACCTCGTTCAGCCTCTGCAGGTAGGAGATCTCCCGCACGAAATCGGATTTTTTCGCCCCGTGGGCGGCGGTGCGGACGATCAGCCCGCCCGGCCCTTTGTAGGTGCGGTCGACCATTTTGCGCAGGCGGTCGCGCTCTTTGTCGGCCAGCCGCCGGCTGACGCCGACCCCCGAGCCGTGAGGCGCGAAGACCAGGTAGCGGCCCGCGATCGAGACGTTCATCGAGAGCCGCGCGCCCTTCGTCTTCAACGGGTCCTTGACCACCTGGACCAAGATCTCCTGGCCCGGTTTGATCAGCTCGTTGATCCGCGCGCCCTTGCCGGACCCGCGGCCACGGCGCGGCGCCTGCGACCCGTCGGGCAGCACGATCTCGTCGACGTGGAGAAAACCGTTGCGCTCGAGGCCGATGTCGACGAAGGCGGCCTCCATGCCGGGCAGGACGTTGTCGACCTTGCCCTTGTAGATGTTGCCGACGATCGAGCGACGACCACGCCGCTCGATGTAGAGCTCGGCGACGTTGGCCTGGGAGCCTTTCGCTTTCGCCTCGAGTACGGCAACGCGCGTCTCGCCTCGCTCGGCGGACACCAAAATCGTTTTTTTCATTTGTTCAGCTCAGTTCGGATAGGTACGCGAACGCGGGTCCTCTACAGAGGCGTCACCACGCGAACCTTCCCTGCCGGCTGAGACGCGCCTGGATGTTGATGCTCTGAAGGACTCCAATCGCCAGGAAGGTAGCGAGCACGGAGGACCCTCCGTAACTCATCATCGGCAAGGGGATGCCCGTGATGGGCATGATGCCGAGGCACATCCCGACGTTGATGAACACCTGGAATAAGAGCTCGACGGCGATGCCGCCGGCGATCAGGATCCCGTAGGAGTTCTTTGAGAGCGTCACGATCCGCAGCGCCCGCCAGATGAGAAGGGCGTACAGGGATAGGACTAACGCGGCGCCCGCAAACCCGTAGCGCTCCCCGATCACCGCGAAGATGAAGTCGGTCGAGCGCTCGGGCACGAAGTCGAGCCGCGTCTGGGTGGCCTGGTTGCCGCGCCCGGTCTTCTGACCGGCGCCGATGGCAACCATCGATTGGTCCTGCTGGTAGCCGGCGCCCGCCGGATCCGTGCTCGGATGCAGGAACGAGGTGAGCCTCTGTTCCTGGTATTCCTTGAGCACGGGGTGGCCGACGTCGGGCGCCACCACAAGGACTAAAGCTATGAGGGCGACGATCACGCCGCCTATTGCCGCGAAATGGGGCCATGGGACTCCCCCGAAGTACATCACGGCCAGCGTCCCGACCACCAGCACGAGGGCGGTGCCGAGGTCCGGCTGCAGGAACACCATGCCCGCCGGGAACAGTCCCAGAGCCAGATATCGGATGGTTCGGCGGATCGGCGAACCGCGTCTTGCACCGTCGATCACGAAGCCCGCGAGGGCCAGGACGAGTAGGAGCTTGGCCAGCTCGGAGGGCTGGAACGAGAAAAACGGGAGTTCGAAGGAGCGCCGCGAGCCGAGCGCTGCGGCGCCGAGGACGAAGACCCCGGCGATCGAGACGCACATGAAGGTGTAGATGCCGACCCGCAGCTCGCGGAAGCGCGAGTAGTCGATGCGGCTGAGGATCACCATCCCGATCACCCCGAAGATGCCGTAGACCGCCTGCCGCTCGACGTAGTAGTTCGGGCTGCCCGGCACGTCGTGGGTGGTGGCCTGGCCGAGGGTGAAGACGCTGAAGCCGATCAGCCCGATCGCCGCAAAGGTGAGGAACCAGTCCATGTGGGCGAGGCCGAGGCGCTCGCCGATCGTCGCCCGTTCGTCGAAGAGCTCGGGCCGCGACTGGCGCGCCCGCGTCGCGTACATCATCCGACGCCCCCCGTCGCTTCGCCGCCTTCGACCGGGGCTTCTTCGACCGGCGCTTCTTCGCCGAGGACTTCTTCGGTTTCGGCCGGGTCTTCGGCGTGCCGGTGCCTGTCCTGTTCGCGATCGCCGCAATCGTCGTGGTCTGGCTGCTGATGAACCGCACGCGCTTCGGCGCGCACCTGTATGCCGTCGGTGGCAACCTCAAGGCCGCCAACCTGTCCGGCGTCCACACCAAGCGGACGCTGTTTCTCGCCTATGTCGCCTGTGCCCTGCTCGCCTCGATCGCCGGCGTTCTCATGACCGCGCGCGTCGAGTCGGGCGAGACCAATCTCGGCGGCACCATCGCACTGGAATCGATTGCCGCCTGCGTCATCGCCGGTGTTTCCCTGCGCGGCGGCATCGGCCGCGTCGAGAACGTGGTGCTCGGCGCCTTCTTCATCACGCTGCTTCAGAACGGCATGAACATGGCGCAGATCGGGTCCTACCTGCAGATGATCCTGCTCGGTTCTCTCCTGATCCTCGCCGTCATCTTCGACCAGGTGCGCTACCGCATGCTCATGGGCAACCGTTGAAATCGCGAACCGAAATCATAGTGGAGGATCAACCATGCACCCGACCTATCCAACCCTCGCCCGGCAGGTCGCGCCCGGTCAGGCCGGCCTGGCGTGGAACGTCATGCTGGCGATCGGCGGGTCGCTGCTTCTTTGGGCCTCGGCGAAGCTTCAGGTGCCGTTCTATCCGGTTCCGATGACCATGCAGACCTTCGTCGTCCTGGTGATTGGCGCCGCCTATGGCTGGCGACTCGGCGCGGCCACCGTCGCCCTCTATCTGTTGCAGGGCGCGCTCGGCATGCCGGTCTTCGCCGGCACGCCCGAAAAGGGTCTGGGCCTCGCCTACATGGTCGGCCCGACCGGCGGCTACCTCGTCGGCTACCTTGCCGCGGCCGCGGCCACAGGCGCATTGGCAGGCATGGGCTGTGATCGCCGCGCATCGACCGCCATCCTGTCCATGCTGGCCGGCAACGTACTGATCTATGCCCTCGGTCTCGCCTGGCTCGGCACCGTCGTGGGCTGGGACAAGCCGGTTCTGGCGTGGGGGCTTACGCCGTTCCTGCTCGGCGATCTGCTCAAGCTGGCACTTGCGGCCGCCGCGCTGCCGCTGGCCTGGAAGCTGGTATCCGGACATCCCTCTTCCGAATAGGGAGGAGGCTTCGTCACCTGCCCTGGGTGGAAGGAGGAGAAAGCCCTTGCCGGCCATCAGCAATGAAAGGCTCTTCATGGCCGGCACGGTGGCCGATGCGCTTGCCGCGCTCGCCGACCGTGGTTCCGAAGGAGCTCCTTTCGCAGGCGGCACCTGGATCATGCGCGCGCCGATCAGGCGCGAGCCGCAAGCCTCCTTCTATGTCGGTGTCGGGCGGATCCCGGAACTGAACGCGATCGAGGTCGCCGAAGACCGAATCCGTATCGGCGCATGCGTCACCCATAGCCGGCTGGTCGCACAGCTTGCGGGGGTCAGGTCATGCAGCGGTCTCGTCACCGCCGCCGGGAGCGCCGCAAACCCTGCGATACGGGGAATGGCCACTATCGGAGGAAACCTTGCCACCTGGGATTTCCCCGCAGCCGATCTGCCGCCCGCGCTGCTGTGCCTCGACGCGGAGGTCGAGCTGGACGCAGCCGGCGGCGGGGGGCGGCTGCCGGTCGAACGCTTTCTCTCGACACACCGGAATCTGGA
>MKSH01000234.1:0-544 GCA_001898095.1 Solirubrobacterales bacterium 70-9
CTCGGAGAGCGCCACCTCGACGGCGAACCGGCTCAGCTCGCAGGCCAAGGACGCGGCCGGCAGCGCGTCGGGCGAAGCGGACAAGGCGCGCGATTCGGCCGCGACGGCGAAGGACTCAGCGGCTGAAGCTGGGCATCACGCCCGCAGCGCTCTGGAAGAGGCGATGCAGTCGGTCGAGGAAGACAACAGCGCCAAGAGTTGACGCCGCATCTTCGATTGACCTCGGGACCCGGGCGCTGGCTCGGGTCCCGTTGCGTGTGCGGCGCACGGGCGGCGAACCCGGCACAATGAGCGGCGTGACGTCAAGACGTGTGGGAATGGAAGCGAGTTCAAAGAAGCAATGAGTTGCGATCTCGTCATCGACATGGAGAACGCGAAGGTTTGGGTCAACGACGCGACCACGATCCTGCAAGGCATCGACTGGCGAGTGCGGGCCGGTGAGCATTGGGCGCTGATCGGCCCGAACGGCTCCGGCAAGAGCACGCTGCTCTCTCTCGCTTCGGCGTCGCGCCACCCCAGCTCCGGCTCCGTCGCGATCCTCGGC
>MKSH01000234.1:691-1276 GCA_001898095.1 Solirubrobacterales bacterium 70-9
CGAGCTGCTGGCGCTGCTCGGCTGCTGGCGGATGAAGGACCGTGAGATCAAGACCTGCTCGCAGGGGGAGCGCCAGCGCGTCCGCATCGCCCGCGCCCTGATGCCCTCGCCGCCGCTGCTCCTGCTGGACGAGCCGGCGACTGGTCTCGACTTGCCTGCCCGCGAGGCCCTCATCGCCGCGCTGCGCGAACTCGCCTGCGCCCAGCCCAACCTCGCGACCGTGCTCGTTTCGCACCACCTCGAGGAATTGCCGCCAACCACCACCCACGCGTTGCTCTTGCGCGAGGGTTTCGTCGTCGCCAGCGGACTGATCGAAGAGACGATCACGAACGAGACCGTCTCCGCCTGCTTCGGCCTCGACGTCGAAGTCCGCCGCGAGGAAGGCCGCTACCTGGCCCGCGCCTCCGCCGACTGGCGCCCGGGCATGGACGCCTAATCAGAGGCTCCGGTTCTCGTTTGCGACGGCCGCATGGGGTGTTCCTGGATTGGCGGTGTTTTCCCCTCCGTCATTCCGACGCAGGAGGAACCTCTTGCCGCAGCAACCTTCCGTCGTTCTCAGTCCCTTTAGTGGACTTATGAATCGTA
>MKSH01000235.1:0-512 GCA_001898095.1 Solirubrobacterales bacterium 70-9
CGCGGCCATTCGCACCGCCATCCACCGGGTCGCCGCGCCGCTCCGTCGCTTCGTGCAGCATGACCGGGCGACGAGTGAAAACCCGTCGAATGGCCAGTGAGGGAGACGCATAGCGTGCGGGAGGTTGACGCCATTGTCGTCGGGTCCGGGCCGAATGGGCTCGCGGCTGCGATCGCGCTCGCCCAGGCGGGGCGAAGCGTGCGCGTGCTCGAAGGCAGCGAAACCATTGGCGGCGGGGCCCGCAGCGCCGAGTTGACGTTGCCCGGCTTTCTCAGCGACATCTGCTCAGCCGTTCACCCGATCGGGGCCGCGTCGCCCTTCTTCCGCTCGCTGCCGCTGGCCAGGCACGGACTAGAGTGGATTGAGCCGCCGTTCGCGCTTGCCCATCCCTTCGACGACGGCACGGCCGCGATCCTGGCGCGTTCGATTGACGAAACTGCCGATTCGCTCGGGCCGGACGGCCCGGTCTATCGCCGTCTTGTCGCCCCGCTCGTCGCCGATGCCGATTTGCT
>MKSH01000235.1:713-1034 GCA_001898095.1 Solirubrobacterales bacterium 70-9
CTGGCCGGTGGCGCGGAACGGCTCGCAGGCAATCGCCGATGCGCTCGCGGCGGAACTGCGCGCGCTCGGCGGCGAGATCGAAGCGGGCACGCCGGTCACGTCCCTGGCGCCCTTCGCGGCGAACCGGGCCGTGCTGCTCGATCTCACGCCCAAGCAAGTGCTGGCGATCGCGGGCGACGATCTGCCCGCGCGATACCGGCGGCAATTGGCGCGCTATCGCTACGGGCCAGGTGTCTTCAAGGTCGATTGGGCGCTCGACGGTCCCGTGCCATGGACGGCGACGGCGTGCCATCAGGCGGGCACGGTCCACCTTGGCGGCTC
>MKSH01000236.1:0-3788 GCA_001898095.1 Solirubrobacterales bacterium 70-9
GCTTGGGTCACTTCACCTGGGCAAACAGCTGGTTCTCGGTCCAGACCGGGACCGAGTGTCCGCATTGCCACATCGCCCTGACCGGCAAGGTCACCGCTGGAAATCGGGCCGTGAAGGCGGGATCGCGATCGAGCAAGGTCGGCAAGAGCACCAAGGTCGGAAAGGGCGGCTATTCATTGAAGCCGCCGACGGACACGGCTCGTGGCTGGAAGGCCGACCCGGCGCTTCCCTCCGTCTACGAACGTTGGTGGGACGGGGGTCGGTGGACCGGCAAGACCAGGAAGATCGCGGCTTGAAGTCCCCTCCGACGCCTTCCAGGGCCTCAGCCTAGTCCGCACATATATCTCCGAGCCCACGCGCGGCCTTCCCGCGGATTCCGAGGGCCTTTGAATATCGATGCAGCCAGACGCCCTGGCGGGGACGCGGGGACGCCGGGGACGCCGGGGACACAGCGTTGCGGCAAGCTCCCGAGGATGAGTAGGAGACCTCAGGGCTTGATCACTTCGCTGGCGCGCATTCTCGTTGCGATTCTCCTCGATCCAGAAGCGAGCTTCACCGAGATCGCTGGCCGCCTGGAAATGGATCAGAAGACCGTCCGCGAAGGAATCGACGCCCTGGTGAAGCAGGGGTATGTGGAACGAACGAAACGGCCAGGTCAGCGCAACCGTTACAAGATCAACAAATCCGCCCGGATCACGGCGGATTCGGCGGCTTCCGCCTACCAGTTGGCGGATCTTCTCGGCGTAAATGCATATCCGGAGATCCGTCCTCCACAGGATCGCTAACTACAGGAACTTTCCCCTGTAGTCGAGGCGGCCACGGGTCGTTCGCGCGCCAAAACGCGGACCGATTTCGCCCGATTTCGGCTCTATAGAGCCAGCGCATCCACCACAGGCGTTCTCGCCTCTAGTGGGGCCGCGCTCGAAATCTAGATATCTATAGTGAAAGAAAATGAGCCCAACGCGGGGCGTGAACCGCGTAACCCCGATCCTGGAAACACCCTCGACGCCACTGCCGAGCCCGCGGCCACGAAGCCAGCCGGGGATCCCGTTCCCCCTGTGATCGAAGGCGACTCATCCCCTTCCGAGGCCGACGTCCTTGTCCAGATCGCTCTGGAGGGGTCGGAACTCTTCCACGACCACGTCGACACCCCTTACGCCCGGATCGGCACTGGAACGGTCATGCGGGTCCACGGGAGCGGATACAGCAACTGGCTGCAGTCTCTTTTCCGCCGACGCACCAAACGCGCAGCCACTCCCAACTCGCTGAGAGCCGCGATCCATCAAGTCGCCGCGACAGCATCCTTTGACGGAGACCAGCGATCTGTGCACCTCCGTGTCGCTGAGGTCGACGACACCATCGTGCTGCACCTCGGCAACGATGATGCCAGGTCGATCCAGGTGAGCAGATCAGGATTCAAGGTCGCCACCGCACCCGTCGCCTTCGAGAAGAAGCGCCACACCCAGCTACTCCCCGAACTCCTCTCCGATTGGAGCCTGGCACCACTCGGCGAGCTGTTCAATCATGGCGGCGAGTCGAACCTGAAGCTCATAACGGGCTGGCTGTTGATGGCCCTGCGGGAGACCGGCCCCAAGCCGATCCTGATCCTGCAGGGTCCACCTGGCTCGGCCAAGACGACGATGACCGAAGCGCTCAAGTTCTTGGTCGACCCGACCGTCCCGTTGCTGCGGACGATGCCAACCTCCGAGCGCGATCTGGCCATAGCAGCCGCAAACCATTGGGTTCTGGCGTTCGACAACCTCTCCTACATCAAGGAGAACATGTCGAACGCGCTCTGCCGCCTCTCAACCGGGGCGGGATTCGGGACCCGCGCGCTCTACACCAACGACGAGGAGATCGTCTTCGAGTACATCCGACCAGTCATCCTCAACGGCCTCGACGCGATCGCCACGCGCCAGGATCTCCTCAGCCGCTCGATCGTGATCCGATTGTCGGAGATCCCGAAGGAGCGTCGCCTTGAGAAGGAGGTGTTCTGGTCCCGCCTCGAGGAGGCACGACCCGCGATCCTCGGTGCGCTCCTCAACGCCACTTCCGCAGCGCTGTCGAATCGGAGCAAGGTCACCCTGGAGAGTCTGCCGCGGATGGCGGACTTCGCTTCCTGGGTCACCGCGGCCGAGCCTGCGCTCGGCTGGCCGGCTGGCTCGTTCCTCGAAGCGTTCGAGGAGAACAACGGAGAGGCGCTCAAGACCAGCCTCGAAGGCAGCCTTCTGGCAGAGAAGATCCTGCAGGCGCTGGCCGACGACGTCGTACTCCAGGGGACGCCCGCCGACATCCTCGGCCTGCTGGCCTTGCGGGTCTCGCACGGCGACTCCCTCAGCAAAGCTTGGCCGAAGAATGCGCAGGGGATGAGCCGACAGCTGACCTTGCTGAATCCCGCGCTCCGCGAGTTCGGCGTGGTCATCGAGGAGAGCCATGTCGGACGCGGTCGCGAAAAGCGCCGCTGGCTATCGATCGCGCAAATCGAGGACGGTGGCCAGGGGGCAGCGTCGTGATCGGGTCGCTCGGCACGGGGACGCGTGGGTGCGGGGGTCGCCCCATCCTCCGATTGCCGCTGAAATTGTGGCAGCGGCTTTCGGATGATTTTTTCCTGAGGGTTGACGCTCTTCGTAAAGCTCTCCCCCACCGTCCCGGAGCGGTCCGATGACGGCCAGGATCGACGTCGGCCTGATGAAACCTGCCGAGGTCTGTCGCATGCTTTCGGTTTCTCGGACCTGGGTCTACGACGCCGCGGCGGACGGTCGGCTCCCGTCGATCCGCCTAGGCCGTCCCGACGGCCCGCTCCGGTTCATTCGCGCGGACGTAGAGGCCTGGCTGGACGAGCAGCGGGCCGCCTGGACCCCAGGCCGCAGGTAGGCGGGTGACGCAGTGGCCCGCGGAACGATCATCAAACGCAAGACGAAGTCGAAGGGCGTCGTCTACGACATCAAGTACCGCACGGCCGACGGCACGCAGATTAAGCAGGCCGTCGGCCCAAGCCGGCAGGACGCTCAGCGTCGGCTGAACGAGGCGCTTGCCGCAGTCCAGGCCGGGGCGCAGCGGTCGACGAGCACCGAGAAGTTCTCGGCCGTCGCGGACCGTTGGTTGACCGGCAAGAAGCCGCGGATTGAGGCGTCCACCTACAACGACTACGAGATCCACCTACGGAAGCGCCTGAAACCAGCTTTCGGCAAGCTGAAGTTACGCCAGGTGACCCGCGCCCGGATCGAGACCTATCTGGCCGACGAAGACGCAAAGGGAGAACTCAGCCGTAAGACCCTGAACGACAGCCTGATCCCGCTCCGCCAGATCCTTGGTGTTGCCGTTCGTGAAGGCGTGCTGGCGACGAACCCGGCGAAGAACGACGACCGCGATCACCCGCTCGAGCTTCCCTACGAGAGCCCGACGATGAGCTACCTGACCCGCGAGCAGGCGCTCGCCTACCTCGATGTCTGCGAGGACTGGTATCGGCCGCTGGCAGAGGTGCTGCTCGGCGCCGGACTGCGAATCGGCGAGGCGATCGCGCTGGAGTGGCGCGACATCGACTGGGACGGATCCGCGCTGGAGGTCTCGCGCTCGGTGAAGGACAGCGGCACCGTCGGAACGCCAAAGGGCGACCGCTCCCGGTCGGTGCTTCTGGCTCCGTACCTCCTCGACCTGCTCCGCGAGCACCGAAAGGAGCAGGCTAACGCTGGCGGGCTCGACAGGCTCGTCTTCCGAAGCCCCGAAGGCTTCATGCTCAACCGCCACAACGTGCGGCGCCGCGGGCACGACCACGCACTAAAGGACGC
>MKSH01000236.1:3817-4349 GCA_001898095.1 Solirubrobacterales bacterium 70-9
CTTCGTCCAGCAGCAGCTCGGTCACGCCGACATCCAGACGACGATCGACCAGTACGGGCACCCCGACAAGAAGGCGCATCGGGAAGCTGCCGCTCGAGCCGCCTCTTGGTGGCGAGAAGCGGCGTCCGAGTAGTTCTCGGTACCACCGCTGGTACCACGCGGCGGATTAGCGGCGATTCCTGAGGTCTCTGCTCGGCTCCCGAAGCGGGCTCGCTGGTCCCCCCAGTCCCGGCGTGACCACCCGGGAATCAACCGAGTGCAGCTTTCGGGCGGGACATGGGGACGACGGGGCGCGGCCAGCGGCCATATCAGCTCACCGGTGCAGTCCCTACCGAGAGTTGACGACGCCTAGATGTCGGAGACGTCCCTCAGATGCTCCGGCATCTCTTCGAGGCCGGGAATGGCGGCCGAATCCACCGCTAGTTCGCGATCGTTCATCTCGTCGGGCGGAGGCCAGTCCACCTCTCCAGTGACCGGCCAGATCGCGCGGCGTCTAGCAACCGGAACAGGAGCGCCTACGTTCGGGTCGCCT
>MKSH01000236.1:4408-8121 GCA_001898095.1 Solirubrobacterales bacterium 70-9
CCCTCCACGGCAAGCTTTGCTCCGTGCTGGTGGACCGAGATAGGCCAGCCACCGTCCCCGCTGTACTTCCCGAGCGCGATGTAGCTCCTGGGTAGCGGCCTTTTGTTCTCACCGAACCACCGAGCCACTTCGTCCGGGATCGGGTAGGGCTGCGGCACCGCGCGCATCACTACGAGCGCGGTCTTGGTCGCCCACCTCGAAAGGGCGTCCTGCTCGAGGATTGTGAGGGTCCGAGCTCCGCCCCGGATCATGCCGTCGAGGACGGGTGCGACCTCGGTCTCCAAATCGTTCATCCAGCCGTTGTTGCAGGCCTCGCAAACGTCGCGTACCGTGAACGAGAACGGGGTCCCCTCCCACCTGTCCTCCTCTGAGCGTTGGCCGCCGGTCAAGTCCTCGAAGCTGCGGAAATGACCGACCGCGCCCTCCTCGGGAAAGAGTTTACGTAGGCGTTTCGCAAATACGTGCTCCCTGCTCATCGGTCCGGTGCTGCCGCAGAAAATGCACATGGTCGCCATGGTCCAACACCGTAGCTGCGGCTGGGGCGATCCGCGCCGTCCGGCACCGAGCAACCCAAAACGGCGGCCGATACTCGGCCATGGCGATTACAGACTGCCCGCGCCGCTTGCTGATCGCAACCGAGGTGGCTGAGATCCCGACCACACATGACGAAACCGAGCGCAGCGTTCAGACGGGGGCCGCGGGGACGGCGGGGACGCGCCCAACGATGACAGGCTCGGTCGAGCGACTCAGAGTCAGGACGCTAACCCCTCGGGTTCCCTTGGCGAGACCTCAGCTCCCGGCTAGCTGGATTCTGGCGCGATTGCATCACCGGTCGGAAGCTCTTCCGTGAAATCGGAATCGTCATCTGCCTGGTCCTCGGAGATCGGAAGCTCATCTACTGGCGGCTGCGTCGCGTCCGCTGAGCTCCATCCAGCTAGGGGAAGCAACTGCCGATGCAACGTCTCCGCCCGCAGCGCCAAGAACTTCTCGAAGTCGTCGACTTTCGCAGCATCGAACGCTTCCTCCGAAATCAGGTTCGACTCAAGCCAACTAGACAGGTTCTCGCCTGCCGCTTTCTCGACTTCCTTCAGGTAGTCCGATGGAGCTCGGTTAGAAATCCGCTTATTACTTGCTGACGTGAGCATGACGATGTTGGCAAGGCAGTTAATCCGGGTTTGAGGCACATCTTGGTTTTTGAGATAGTCGCGGGGGAAGAAGTGGTGAAACTCCTTTTGGTTCTCCCACGCGAGGGCCTGGCCGGTGTCGATGGGCGCCCCGGTCAGCAGGTCTAAAGGTGAATGGTGAGCAAGAGAAATGGCGTGAAGCTTCGCGTGGGCGTTGTTGGATCGAAACTGTCTCGCGATCCAAATGTCGGCACGCGGCTCTGATGCGGCGACCTCAATTTGCGTCGTTTTACCCTGCGAAAAGTCCGTCACCGCCTTTTGGTCCGAGGCCATCTGCCCCGTGTTCCAACCGCCAAAATACCCTGCGAGTGCGGTTCGCCAGAACCACTCACGAACCGCAGCCAACTGATCAGCATTTGGCGCGGGTATCAGCCGAAATACCTCCGCCAGCACCGTGAGCTGATTAGCGTAGGGAATGACCCGTGCTGAGGAGATTCGGATGTCGGTCGCCAAGAAATCGACGGTCCGAAGGTATGCGGCTTTGGTCTCTTGCGCAGCGGCCTGAAGATCTTCCGCTTCAAGCTTCCGTAGATCATCGATGCTTCCCGTTGAGAACCCGCCCCCGGCGGTGGCCGAGATGTTCCTGAGAATCACTTTCTTGTCGATCCCGCTGAAGTCTTTGTCCGCAAGCGCAGCGAGCAACTCTTCGATGTTGTCAACGAGGTCGAAGTCCGGACTCCAAGTGGCCGCTCGCATCAGGTCCACAATCGTCAAGGGGGTGCCGGTACTGTTGATCCGCTCGAAGATGGGTGCAACATCCTCAATCGTCATATCGCCGAGCGTGACGGTTGCGACCTTATAGTCTTTGAACCTGCTGAAGAGTTTGTTGGCACGATCCGCCAGCACCTCTCCGTCCGGATCGATACCACTCACTACGGCAACCTGAGCGAAAAACTTCGCGGGGTCAGCCAGCTTATTTAGCCTTACTTGGTGCGACGGGGGATCATCTAGATGGTCTAGGTGAAGAAACGCGCTTTTCCGCAAGTCGTATGCGAGATTCCACCGACTGTTGGAGTCTTTCCCGTTCCAAAACATTGCACCACAGATAGTGGAGAGGCGCTGCTGCCCGTCGAGTAGGTAGTTGACAGGATAGTCCGGCTTCGGAAGCTCAATCTCGAGACCGCCGATCCGGTTCTCGCTCCGGAGCTCTTCGCGACTTTGCCAAAGGAGCACGCTTCCAATCGGATAGCCGCGAGCAACCGAATCTAGAAGAGCCAGGATCTTCGGCGACTCCCATACGAAGCTTCGCTGAAACTTGGGAAGAAGAATGTCGCCGGTGAGAATCCGTCCAGCCAGGACATCGATGCGATCGACGCTAGGCGTCGGCTCTTTCGGCACAGGCGCCGTTGGTCCCGATGTGGTTGACACCTCTGGACTATCTCCGTTCATTTCTCGGCTTTCTTCATTTGGGCTCGGGACCATGAAGGTTCCCAAATGCGCCCGACGTCAGGAAGCTGGCTCTCGGTACCACGCGCGGTACTAACTGGGCCAGTTCGATGAGGTAGCGGGGTTATGGCGAACCCGTCGGCCCGCTTCCCAAGCCAGCTCAGAAGAATCGGGGAGACAGGATTTGAACCTGCGACCGCTCGGCCCCCAGCCGAGTGCGCTACCAGACTGCGCCACTCCCCGAGGAGTTGCTCCGCCATTCTGACGGATCGAGGGGATCGCGGCTACGCTCCCTGCTGGCGTGCGGCGGTAGCTCAATGGTAGAGCCTTAGCCTTCCAAGCTAATGACGCGGGTTCGACTCCCGTCCGCCGCTTCTTGACCGCCCGGCGAAAGCGTCGGGCGGCTTTCGTCGGGGGCCCTAGAGGGCGCCCTTGTCGGCGTCGCCGTAGCCCGCCTGCTTGAGGACGGTCACGGTCGGGGCGCCGGCGAGGACGCCGCTCTCGCCGAAGGCTTTGATGTGGTCGGCGCCGCCGTGGGTCTGCAGGTGCTCGACCGACTCCCACTTCTCGATCATGAAGACCTGGTTCTCGTCGGCGGGATTGACCTGGAGCGCGTAGAGCAGGCAGCCCTCGTCGTTCGCATGCGTCTGCTGACAGAGCTCCTCCAACGCGGCCAGGGCCTCATCCCGTTTGCCCGGCAGGATTTCCATCTCCGCTACGACGACGATCTCGCTCATGTAACTCCCCTCAGTGGATTCGGTTGAGAGGCATTCTGCCTCAAGGCTCGTGGGGGATGCGAGCGATTTCGAGATCCACCTTGTTCCCTTTGAAGGGCACCCCCTCGGCCCAGAGCCGCTGCCGTTGCTCCTCCCCCACCGCGAGGCTGCCGTCGGCGCGGACGACCCGCCACCACGGCAGGCCATCGGGGACCTGACCGGTCGCGAGCAGGCGGGCGGAAAGACGCGGGGCGCCGGGTGAGACATCGCCGTAGGTGCGCACGAAGCCCTCCGGGATGTCGCGGATCGCGTCGATGATGGCTTGGTGGCGGTCGGGGGCCATGGAGAAGTTCTAGCGGGGAGCGGGCGGGCGGCGGGGGACGGCGCGATTCGGAGCGCCAGCGGCCGGGGACGGTCCCGTCCTGGG
>MKSH01000236.1:8296-10100 GCA_001898095.1 Solirubrobacterales bacterium 70-9
TGGGTGCAACTCACTCAGGGCTCCGGAACCTCCTTAAGGAACGTGCAGTTCCGCACCGGACCCGCGCAGATCGTCACGTCCCTCCGCCGTGACCCGCACAGGACCCGCACCCTCGGCAGTCTCCCCGTGACCCGGCCCTCTCGTAGGCGGTCACAGCCTGCCCGGGCCGCCTACGAGAGGGCCGCGTCCCTTGGTCGTCCCTTTCCGTCCCCCGGCCCCCCTACCGGTCCAACCCGTGCGCCGAGCCGAGCAGCTCTTGCAGGTCGGCGACGACCATGTCGGCTCCTGCCTGGCGGAGGTCCTCGGGGGTGCCGAGGTTGCGGGCCACGCCGATCTTCAGGTCGAAGCCTGCCTCGCAGCCGGCCAGGATGCCGGCGGGGGCGACGTCGACGACGATCGCCTCACCGGGCTCGACGCCGAGGTTTTCGGCTGCCTGCTCGAGGGTGCCGGTGTTGCGCGGGCCGGTGACGATGGCGTCGAAAAGGTCGGCCACGCCCGCCAACTCCAAGGCCGCGCGGGCGCGTTCGCCACTGGCGCAGATCGCGATCTTCTTCTCCGCGCCGCGCAGTTCCTCGATCCAGGCGACCGCACCGGGGAGCGGCCGCACGTCGCTGTAGCCGAGGTCCGCCGCCACCGCCTCCAGCCAGACGACGACGCCGTCGAAGCGCTCGGCGTCGATCCGCGCCCGCAACGAGTCCAGGACGGTCGCGATCGGCCGCGGCTTGCCGCTGTCGAAGGGGTTGTCGGGGGTCATCGCCGCAAGCCTCTCACTGGGTCATCGCCCAGATGCCGAGGACCACGGCGGCGACGAGGAGAAGGCCGCAGAAGATCGTGACGAACCCGTAGGAGGCGAAGGCGCCCTCGTGGTGCTCGCCGCGCTGCTCGGCTGCCCGCAGCGAGGCGCGGACGCCGATCGCGGCGATCACCAGCACCCCGAGGCCGAAGGCGACCGAGGTCCAGATCGCTTCCAGGAGCGGATCGATTTCGACGATCTGGGCGAAGGGGATCATGCGGCTGCGGCGGCCGTGGCCGCCTTCTTTTCGGCCTCGGGGCCGAAGACGGGGTCGTCGGAGATGGTGTCCTCGGGCTCCATCGGGTGGCGCCTGTTGGCACGCCAGAGGAAGGCGCAGCCGATCGCGAGGATGACGCAGGCGACGATCGCCCCGAACGCCCCCCCGCCGAGCAGTTCGATCACCGCGTAGACCGCCGCCGAGGCGGCCGCGGCGGCGGGCAGGGTGAGCAGCCAGCCGGCGACGATGTTGCGGGCGACGAGCCAGTTGACCTTGGCGCCCGGCCGGCCGACGCCGGAGCCGCAGACCGCGCCGCTGACCACCTGCGTCGTCGACAGCGGGTAACCGACGTGCGAGGAGGCGAGGATCACGGTCGCCGCGATCGCCTCCGAGCCGAACCCCTGCGGCGGGCGCACCTCGACCACTTTCGTGCCCAGCGTCTTGATGATCCGCCAGCCGCCCGAGTAGGTGCCCGCGGCGATCGCGGTGGCGCAGATGATCACCACCCAGGTCGGCACGTCGAAGTTGGCACCACCCTGGATCGAGCCGTTGGCGATCAGGGCGAGCGAGATCACGCCCATCGTCTTCTGCGCGTCGTTGGTGCCGTGGGCCAACGCGACCATCGACGAGGACGCGACCTGTAACCAACGGAACTCGCGTTCGGCCTCCTCCTCCTGGAACCGGCGGATCAGCAGATAGATGATGCTGACGCCGATCGCGGCGAGGAGGCCGGCGAGGAGCGGGGAGATCGCGGCGGGCAGGATCACCTTCGAGATCAGCCCTTCGATCTCGAT
>MKSH01000236.1:10150-10670 GCA_001898095.1 Solirubrobacterales bacterium 70-9
CAGCTGATCGCCCCGATCAACCCGCCGAGGACGATCACCGGGGTGACCGCGGTCGATTCGACGATCCCCTCGGCGACGGTCGCGGCGACCGAGAGCGAGATGAAGGCGCCGACGAAGTTGAGGACGGCGGCGATGCCGACGGCGACTTTCGGGGGCAGCGCCCCGGTCGCGATCGTGGTCGCCATCGCGTTCGCGGTGTCGTGGAAGCCGTTGGTGAAATCGAAGCTGACGCCGGCGGCGACGACGAGCGCGACGATGATGTCTCCGGCTGACACACGCGTATCTGAGCGCGCTTCAGCCCTGCGAATGTGAAAAAAGTGTGAGGGCTAGCCCTGCTGCTCGGTCGGCCGCACGAGGATCTCGTTGATCGCGACGTGGCGCGGCCGGGTGACGATGTAGGCGATGTTGTCGGCGATGTCCTCGGCTTCCAACCGTTCGATCGCCCCGAAGCGGCCTTTGATTTCGTCGAGCACCTCGGGCCGGTTGTGGGAGGAGAGCTCGGTGGCGACGGCGCCCGGCT
>MKSH01000236.1:10740-12505 GCA_001898095.1 Solirubrobacterales bacterium 70-9
GAGGAGATGTTGACCAGGTCGGTGACGTTCCGCGGGCCCTGGCCGGCGAACTCGAGCAGGTGCGGGAGGGCCGCCTTGGCGACGTAGAGGAGGCCTTTGAGGTTGATGTCGACCATCCGCTCCCACTCCTCGATCGGCGCCTCGAGGGCCGGGCCGAGCAGCATCACGCCGGCGTTGTTGACGACGGTGTCGAGGCGGCCGAGCTGGTTCACCGTCGTCGCGACCAGGGACTCGGCCTGGGCGCGGTCGGTGATGTCGGACTCGATCGCGACCGCGGTGCCGCCGGCGGCGGCGATCTCCTCGACCAGCGCCTCGAGCCGGTCGACGCGGCGGGCGCCGACCGCGACCGCGGCGCCCTCGGCGGCGAGGCGCTTCGCGGTCGCCTCGCCGATACCGCTGGAGGCGCCGGTGACGAGGGCGACGGTGCAGTCGAGAGTGGCCATGACTTCCACCCTAGTCAACGGCCCCGATCGGCCCCAAAGGATGCGTTCGCAGTTCTGGTCGCTATGCGGCTACTTCTGCGAACGCACAGGGGGGCTCCGCCGGATAGGATGATGGAATTGTTCCTCAATCTGGCCTTTTCCGCACCAGGACTCGACTCTCGATGAACCCGCTCGATCTTCCCGGACCCCGCAGCGCCGCCACCCTGGAGCGGCTGCGCGCGGTCCTCTACCCCGGCATCGGCGAGCACCTGGCGCCCTTCGTCCTCGACCGCAAGAGCGGCTCCACGCTGGTCGACCTCGACGGCAACGAGTACGTCGACTGCGCCTCCGCCTCCGCCTCGGTGCCGCTCGGCGCCGCCCGCGAGGACCTGATCCGGCCGCTCGTCGACGCCCTGCGCCGCTACGGCAACGAGGACGGCCACGGGATCGCCTCCGACCTCGCCCTCCCCCTCGCCGAGCGCCTGCTCGACCTCACCCCCGCCTCGCTGACCCGGGTCGCCTACGCGCTGAACGGCACCGAGGCGATCGAGACCGCGGTCAAGCTGATGCGCCGGGCGACCGGTCGGCCGATCGTGCTCGGCTTCCTCGGCGGCTACCACGGCGAGTCGACGATCACCGCCGCCCTCGGGGCCGAGGAGAACGAGATCAGCGCCGGGCTGCGCGCGCTCGTCCCCGGCTTCGCCCACGTCCCCTACCCCACCCCGTACCGCTCCCCCTTCGCCCCGCCCCGCCCCGGCGGCAGCGGCGACGCCACCGTCGACTACATCCGCGACCACCTGCTCTTCCACGCGATCGACCCGGCCGAGGTGGCCGGGGTGGTGATCGAGCCGGTGCTCGGCTCGGGCGGCTGCGTCGCTCCCCCCGACGCCTTCTGGCCTGCCCTGGTCGAGCTCTGCCGCGAGCACGGCTGGCTCCTCTGCGCCGACGAGGTGAAGACCGGCCTCGGCCGCTCCGGCCACCCCTTCGCGGTCGAACGCTGGGGCGTCGAACCGGACGTGATGTGCCTCGGCAAGGCGCTCGGCGGCGGCGTCGCGCCGATCGCCGCGGTGCTCGGCTCGGAGCGGGCGCTCGGCTCCTTCGACGACGTCCCGACCGGCTCGACCTGGTCCTGGCTCCCCTGGGCCTGCGCCGCGGCGAGCGCCACCCTCGACCTCTACGAGCACGAGCCGGTGCTGGAGAACGTGCGCGCGCTGGAGGCGGTCGGCCGGGAGCGGCTCGGCGCGCTCGCCGGGCGCTTCCCGCAGATCGGCGAGGTCCGCGCGGTCGGCGCATTCCAGGCGATCGAGCTGGTCCGCAACCGGGAGACGAAGGAGCGCGACCGC
>MKSH01000236.1:12517-15118 GCA_001898095.1 Solirubrobacterales bacterium 70-9
GATGGACCCGACCGAGTTCGGCGCCGCCCTCGACACGATCGGCGAGGCGCTCGAGGCGGCGATCGCGATGCTGGGCCGATGAGCGACATGGCGACCACCGGCGGCGACCTGCTGCGCGACGAGCTCGCCGCCGAGCTGGACCGGATGCGCGAGGCGGGGCCGCTGAAGACGATCCAGGTGCTCGCCTCGCCGCAGGGCCCGGAGGTGACCCTGCGCGACCGCGGCCACGCGATCGTCCTCTCCTCCAACGACTACCTCGGGCTCGCCGGCCACCCGGAGGTGATCGCCGCCGGCCACGCGGCCCTCGACAGCTACGGCGCCGGGACCGCCTCGGTGCGCTTCATCTGCGGGCTCTTCGAGCCCCACCTGAAGCTGGAGGCCGACCTGGCGGAGTTCCTCGGCACCGGGGCGGCGCTCACCTACACCTCCTGCTGGAACGCCAACCACGCCGTCCTCGACGCCCTCTGCGACGCCGAGACCGAGGTCTTCTCCGACGCCCTGAACCACGCCTCGATCATCGACGCGATCCGGCTCGCGCGACCGGCGGCGAAGTCGATCTACCCGCACTCCGACCTCGCCGAGCTGGCGGGCGCCCTGGCCGCCTCGAACGCGCGCCGCAAGCTGGTCGTCACCGACGGCGTCTTCAGCATGGAGGGCGACCTCGCCCGCCTGCCGGAGCTGGTCCAGCACTGCCGCGAGCACGGCGCGGTCCTGATCGTCGACGACTCCCACGGGCTCGGCGTCCTCGGCGCCCGCGGCGGCGGCACCGCCGAACACTTCGGGCTCGGCGCCGACGCCGTCGACATCACCACCGGCACCCTGGGCAAGGCGCTGGGCGGCGCGACGGGCGGCTTCGTCGCCGGTGACGAGGCGCTCTGCCGGGTGCTCGAACAGCGCTCGCGCCCGCAGCTCTTCTCCAACGGCCTGGCGCCGACCGTGGCGGCCAGCTCCCGGCGGGCGCTCGGCCTCCTCGCCGCGGGCCCCGGCCTGGTCGACCGCCTGCGCGCCAACGTCGCCGTCTTCCGCGGCCTGCTCGGCGAGCGCGGCCTCGAACCCCTCCCCGGCGACAGCGCGATCGTGCCTCTGATCGTCGGCGAGACGAGCGTCGCGATCGACGCCTCCCGCCGCCTCCTCGACGACGGGGTCTTCGTCACCGGCTTCGGCTTCCCGGTGGTGCCGGAGGGCACCGCCCGGATCCGCGCCCAGATCTCGGCGGCGCACACCACCGAGCAGCTGATGAGGGCGGCCGACGCGCTGGCCGACGCGCTGGCCTGAGGGCAAGAGTCGGGGTCCCAGGCGGCGTGCTTCGGGGCGCTTGCGGCGGAGGACGGCGCGATTCGTGGCCCGGTCGATTGGGGACGGTCCCGTCCTGGGCGTCTCGTGGCGGCCCGGGCAGGCTGTGGCCGCCACGAGACGCCCAGGACGCGAGGCTTTCGGGGGGAACTGCGCGGGTTCTGGCGCAGGTGCGGGGACGCGGTCGACTTTTTGGCCCCCATGGGGGCCAAAAAGTCGGTCTGCATGAGTTGAGCACACCAGGGTGTGCTCAACTCATGCAGCGCCCCCGCGATCGGCCCCTGAGTGAGTTTTCCACCGTATGGCGTGGAAAACTCATGCAGCGCGACCGGACCTCCTTAAGGAACGTGGAGTTCCGCGCCGGATCCGCGCACCTCGTCGCGGACCTCCCCCGTGACCCGCACAGGACGCGCACCCTCGCCCCTCCTCCCGTGACCCGGCCCTCTCGTAGGCGGTCACAGCCTGCCCGGACCGCCTACGAGAGGGCCGGGTCCCTTCCCGTCCCTCAACCGCCCTCGGAGCGCCCCGTCTGCCGGAGCGCTCCTCTGGCCTGGCGGCTCAGCCCCAGCCCTTCTCCCAGGGCCCGGTGATCGCGAAGGTGCGGCCCGGGTACTGGATGTGGACGAAGAGCCACTTGCCGTCCGGGCTGTAGGTCGAGCCCGACCACTCGCTGCGGCCCATCACACCAGGCTTGTTTTCCTCCCAGCGATGGAGGTCGAGCGGGGTGTCGTTGCGGGCGAAGGTTTCCAGCTCGCCCGCCGGGCTGAGGATCCGCAGGTAGTTGTCGCCACCCGCTTCGTCCTCGCCGTTGCCGTCCTCGCAGATCAGCACGCCACCGCGCGGCGAGACCGTGATCGTGTCGGGTTCGTCGAGGTACTTTTCGCTCTTCGACTCGTAGAGCAGGACCAGGGTGCCGGTCTTGTGGCCGTGCGGGGTGTAGCGCCAGATTTGACCCTCTTCGGCATCGCCGCCTTCGGAGGCGACGAAGTAGACCGAGCCCTTGGCCCAGTGGCATCCCTCGACGCCGATGAACTGGGCGGCGCCCTTGGCGCGACCCTGGCGCCAGACCGCGGCCGGTTCGGTCTCCGCCTCGGGCGGATCGGGGTTGTCGATCGTCACCCACTCGCAGTGAAGCCGCTCGCCCACCTTCTGGCCGTGGGTCGTGTCGTACTTCGAGCGACCCTGGACCGCCAGCATCTGCAGGACGCCGCCCTTGTGGAGGCGGCGGGTGTCGTTCGGCAGGTAGCGGTAGAAGCCGTCAGCCGGGTCGCCGTTGTCCTCGGTCAGGTAGACGATGCCGCTGCGCGG
>MKSH01000236.1:15181-17503 GCA_001898095.1 Solirubrobacterales bacterium 70-9
AGACGTAGCCGTGCGGCTTCTCGAAGCCCTGGGTCGGGCCTTCGGTGTTCTCCTCGCAGGTCAGCCAGGAGCCCCAGGGGGTGTGGCCGCCGTTGCAGTTTTCGTGGGTCCCGTTGAGGACGATGCCGCTTTCCTTCAGCGTGCCGGTGTTGGTGTCGAAGAGCGAGCTGGTGACGCCGCCGCGGGCGGTCCGGTCGTAGGCGTGGAACTTGCCGCCGCGCGGCGTCCCGTGGCCGTATCCCTCGTGGTTGCGGATCATCCGCACGATGCCCTTGCCCTCCGCGAAGACGGTGGTGCCGTCGTGGCACGGCGGCGTCAGGAAGCCGTCGCTCATCTTCGAGTAGGCGTCGCCGAAGTGGACGTAGTGGAAGCCGTCCGGCAACGACATTTCGCCGGTGTGGTTGACCAGCGGCCCGTAGCCGGGTTTGTCGACCCGGCGGGCGACGTCGCGCACGTTGCGGGCGAGCGCCGTTTCGGCGCCGGTCGCCGCCATCACCTGGGTGCCGATGCCGAGGCCGGCGATCAGCTTGGCGGCGCCGGTGAGCGACTCGCGCCGTGACATCAACCGGCTCGCCGCGGTGAGCTCGGGATCCGGATCCGGAAGGTTCTTCAGGTTCGCCATAGGGCTCGCTCCAGAGAAAGAGAGGTCGTGGACTCCAGCAGTCTAGAGGAATTCTCGAACAGAGGAATTGTGGAACAAATGTTATCGACGACGGATCGAGAACTTCTTCTGGTCCCGCAACGTCTCGCGGGCCGCGTTCCGTCCGTTGGCCCCGGTGACCCCGCCCCCGGGGTGGGTCCCGGCGCCGCAGAGATAGAGGCCGTCGACCGGCGTCCGGTAGTCGGCCCAGCCGCGGACCGGACGCAGGGTGAAGAGCTGATCGAAGGACATCTCGCCGTGCAGGGCGTGGCCGCCGGTGATCCCCAGTTGGCGCTCGAGGTCGAGCGGGGTCAGCACCTGCCGGTGCAGGATCGAGTCGCGCAGCCCGGGGAAGTAGCCCTCGAGCTTCTCGATCGCGGCGTCGGCGGCCTCCTCGCGCAGGTCGTCCCAGCTTCCATCGGCGAGAGAGTAGGGCTGCGAGTTCACGTCGATGGTGACGATGTGGTTACCGGCCGGCGCCAGCGAGGGATCGTGGACGGTGGGGATGCAGAGCTCGATGTGGGGGTCGCGGCCCGGCAGCCCGGCCCGCGCTTCGGCCTGCGCCCGGTCCATCTCGGCGAGCGGCTGGTTCACCTCCATGATCCCGCGCTGGTAGGGCTGGACGCCGTCGCTCGGCATGCCGCTCGCGACCGGCAGCCGGTCGACCGCGAGGTTGATCTTGATGCTCGTTCCTTCGCAGCGGTACTCGCGCACCGCGGCGGTGAACTCCGCCGGCAGCGCTCCGTCGGGGACGAGCCCGAGGAAGGTCCGCTTCGGATCGGCGTTGGAGAGGACGAGCGGCGCCCGCACCTCTCCCCCGCCCGCCAGGGCGACGCCGGCGGCACGGCCGCCCTCGACCAGGATCGACTCCACCTCCGCCCCGGTCCGCACCTCGGCACCGGCCTCGCGCGCCGCCGCCGCCATCGACTCGGTGACCACGCTCATGCCGCCGCGGACGAAGCCCCAGGCGCGCACGCCGCCGTCCTCGGTGCCCTCGGCGGCGTGGTCGTGAAGGAGCACGAAGGCCGTCCCCGGGGTCGACGGCCCGCCGGTCGAGTCGTTGATCGCGTGCCAGCCGATCGCCGCCTTCACGTACTCGGACTCGAAGCGCTCGCCGAGGTACTGCGAGACCGAGGTGGAGAAGAGGAAGAGCGCCTCGTCGACCAGCTTCCGCCGCCGCGCCGCCAGCCCGCCCAGCTTCAGCAGGCCGGGGAGGTCGCCGAGCCGGCGCAGCTGCAGGTCCGGCGCGGTGGAGTCCATCAGCGGCACCACCAGCTGGGCCAGCTCCGCCAGGTCGGCCTCGAACTTCGGCAGCGCCGCCGCGTCGGCGGCGCTCAGCGCGGCGACCGCGGCGCGCGAGGCCGCCAGGTCGTCGGAGAGCTCCAGCCGGGTGCCGTCGGCGAAGAGGTTCAGCGATGGCCCGGCCGGGTTGACGACCACCCCGCGCTCGACCAGCCGCATGTCCTTCCAGATCGCGTCGCGCAGCATCGAGAGCACGTAGGCACCGCTGGAGGCGCGGTAGCCGGGGGCGAATTCCTCGGTCACACAGCAGCCGCCGACGATCTCGCGGCGCTCCAGCACCACCGTCCGCAAGCCCGCCCGCGCCAGGTAGAAGCCCGCGACGAGCCCGTTGTGGCCGCCGCCGACGATGACGGCGTCGAAGTCCTCCGTCCGCGGCATCT
>MKSH01000236.1:17556-17740 GCA_001898095.1 Solirubrobacterales bacterium 70-9
GAGGCGACCAGCAGGATCAGGCTGAGCGCGGCACCGCCGTTCAGGTTCCCCGACTCGAGCACCAGGTCGTTGACCGACTGGCCGAGCATGTAGCCGCTGGTGCCGCCGACCAGGGTCGGGCTGGCGAAGTCGGTGAAGAGCGGGATGTAGACGAGCAGCAGGGCGACGAAGACGCCGGGCATGA
>MKSH01000237.1:0-3628 GCA_001898095.1 Solirubrobacterales bacterium 70-9
GGCCGGGTCGGCGCTTCAGCTTGGTGACGGCCTCGGTGAGGTTGCCGTCGAGGAGGGAGGCGCCGTCCCAGGCGAGGTCGGTCAGGGTGCTGGAGACGACGTGCTTGGGGAGGGTGTTGAGGGCGTTGGCGATCGGGTTCGCCGGGTCGGCGCCGGGCCAGTGGCCGGCGAAGATCTCGTAGGTCTTGCGGCCGAGGAGGAAGGCGTCGGCGCGGGCGAAGTTCTCGCGCACGGCGCGGGCGCCGTCCTCGTCGAAGTAGGGCATCACCCAGCCACCCAGATCGAAGCCGCCGCTCGTGTCCTCCTCGGGGCCGCCCGGCGCCTGGGTCACGCCGTCGAGGCTCATCATCGTGGTCACGGTCAGTTCCATCGTCTGCTCCTTCTGTCGATCGTCCTTATGTAGGGGCGACGAGCGGGGGCGGCCGAAATCGACACGGGTCGCGGGAGGCCGGGGGAGCGCCTTCAGCCGCCCGCCAGGGCAGTGCCGCCGAGGAGCAGGCCGAGGCAGAGGGCCGCGCCGAGGGTGAGGGAGAGGACGGCGGTGGCGAGGGCTCTCGCGACCGCCGCGATCTGCCTCAGGGTGTGCCGCTCGGGACGGTTCGTCTGCATGCCTCGACTCTGCGCGCTGGTGGCGCTCCAGACAATGGGGGAGGCAGGCGTCTCGGGTGGGGATAACCCCAGGGCGCCCGCGGGCCCCGCGATCCGGTGGGCTCCCGGACCCCCGGCGCCTCAGGCGCGCTCGGCCCAGGCGCTGCGCGAGAGCTCGTACAGAGCGTGGTCGCCCAAGGGCGTCAAGACCGTCTCGACGTAGGCCGCGCCGAGGAAATCCTCGACCGCGTGGCGCGTGCGGGCATTGTGGACGCCGACCTGCAGCTCGATCGTCCCGAAGGCGGTGAAGGCGTGGTCGAAGAGGAGGGTCTTCACCTCGAGATAGTCCTCGAGGTTCCAGTAGGGACGGGCGAGGAAGGTGTGGTCGATCAGGATCCGGTCGCCGGCCTCGTCGGGCTCCTCGAAGCGGGAGCTGCCGATGATCTTCCCGTCGGCGTCGGTGACCACCACCGCGCCGCCCGACCCGATCGCATCGGCGAAGAATCGGTCGACCTTCTCGGCCGTCGCCCGGTCGGGCTCGGGATGCTCCTCCCAGATCAACGGGTCGTTGGCGACGGCGATGAAGGCGTCGCGATCCGAGTCGAGCAGTGGGCGCAAGGCGAACCTCGGTCCCTGCAGGGAAGGCTGACGATCGAAGGCCACGCCTTGATGATCGCGCCCCGCGGCAGGTTTGTGTGACCCAAAGCGCTATTGAACAGTTATTCCCGTCTGATCGTCCAGGTCGGTTGACTTGCCCCCGGACGGCTGGGACCTTCGCGACAAACCGCGCAAAAGTGCGCCGAAAGCGAGCCCGGGAGGCACGATGAACGTAACCAACATCGCCGATCTGGAAACGACCGAACTGCGGTCCGGCGCCAGCGACGAGGTGGCCTGGATCGGCGGCTTCTTCGCCTACGGCGGCAAGGACGCCGAGCAGTCGGCGACGATCTACTTCGCGGTGCCGCCGGCCCGGCGCCTCGGCAAGCACGTCGACACGGCCGAGGAGACGCAGCTCGTCCTCTCCGGCGAGGGCGAGCTCCTGCTCGACGAGGGCACGCGCCCGATCCGGACGGGCGACGTCTTCGTGCTCCCGGAAGGCACCTCGCACGACCTCCGCAACACCGGCTCCGAGGACCTGCGGATCATCGCCTTCTTCTCGAAGCCGCAGGTCGAGCAGCATTGGGACGTCGACACCTGGCCGCCGGACGGCTCGAAGATCACCGGCTCGCCGAACCGCGGTTGACGCTCAGCCGCGAGCGTCCCGCCACTGCAGCAGCTCGCGCAGTTCGCCGAGGTCGTAGCGGCCGCCGGAGCTGCCGTCGACTCCCAGCGTCAGCTCGGTGACCCCGGCGTCGACCAGCGCGTCGGCGTGCTTGAGGATCGGATCGCGGGAGCCGATCACCCGCTCGATCGTCGCCGGATCACGGTCGAGACGCGCGCAGTGGCCGGCGAGAACCTCCGCTTTGTGGAGGTAGGTCTCGGGGTCCGCGAAGGTGTGCCAGAGCTGTGCGTGTTCGGCGACGAGGCGCAGCGTCACTTTCTCCCCGGCCCCGCCGATCATGATCGGCATCTCGCCGACCGGCGGCGGGTTCAGCTTCCCCAGCCGCTCCTTGATCAGCGGCAGGTCGCGGGCCAGCGCCCGCAGCCGGTCCGGGGCGGTCCCGAACTCGTATCCGTACTCGTCGTAGTCGCGCTCGAACCAGCCGGCGCCGATCCCGAGGATCACCCGCCCGCCGCTGAGGTGGTCGATGGTCGAGTGGATGTTCGCCAGCAGCTGCGGGTTGCGGTAGGAGTTGCAGAAGACGAGCGCGCCGATCCGCACCCGCTCGGTCGCCGCCGCCAGCGCGGTCAGCGCCGTCGCCCCCTCGAAGTGCTTGCCGTCGGCATCGCCGTAGAGCGGATAGAAGTGGTCCCAGGTGTAGATCGCGTCGACGCCGAGCTCCTCGGCCTCGCGCCACGCTTCCTGCATCGCTGCGAAGTCGGCTTGCTGGGGCTGGATCTGGACACCGATACGGGTGGACACGCGTGACTCCTTGTTCGACTGGGAGGGCGCGGCCCAGTCTAGGGAGGGGTACTCGCCGGCTTGACCGGCCGCCGCCCTCCACCGCCGCGGAATAGGTTGGGAACCACATGGACCGGGATCGGCTCAAAGAAGTCCAGGGGCCGCTGAAGGAGCGCTACCGCGAGGACGCCGCTCGCCGCCTGTGCGGGGGTGACGCTGCGGGCGGTCTCCACGTCGCTGGGGATCGCGGTCGAGGGCGGGACGGTGCACGCCGAGGGCGACCTCGACTTCCGTGGCACCCTCGCCGTCGATCGTGATGCCCCGGTCGGGTTCCGCGCGATCCGCCTCCGCTTCGACCGGCGGACCGAGGCCGACGAGGAGGAACTCGCGACGCTCCTGAAACTGACCGAGCGCTACTGCGTGGTCTTCCAGACCTTGGCCCGGCCGCCCGAGCTCACCGCGGTGGTCGCCGGCACGACCGCCTAGGGACCCGCGGCCCTGACGCGGGCGCCAGTAGAGGACCGCGACCACCGCGGCGAAGAGGCCGATCGCGGCGAGCAGGCTAATCCTTCGATCGTGCCTACCCGGATGCGTCGGCCTCGACCGGTTTGACGGGCATCGGCCTCCCTCTTGGATGCCGGATTGACTTCAGCAAACTGAAAGATTGGCCTGATCGCGGACAATTCCTAGTAAGTGAGCCAAAACGAGGCCGGGCCGCCGACGAGCCGGGCACGCCAATTCGAAGCGATTTTCCACGCCTGCTACCCGCGGGTGCTCGGCTATGCGATCCGGCGGACCGACGACCGGACCGCCGCCGAGGATGCCGTCTCGGAGACCTTCCTGGTCGCCTGGCGGCGGCTCGAGGACGTGCCCGAGGACGCCTTGCCCTGGCTGCTCGGGACGGCGCGGAAGGTGCTCGCGAACCAGCGCCGGGCCGCCGGGCGCCGCGCCCCGGAAGGCCCGATCGTGCCGCTGGAGGCGGTCGGGGACCCCGATCCGCGCGCCTCGGTCGCCGACCGCGTCGCCGACCGGCAGGCG
>MKSH01000237.1:3662-6578 GCA_001898095.1 Solirubrobacterales bacterium 70-9
GCCACCGTGATCGGCTGCAGCGCCGCCGCCTTCTCCCTGCGCCTCCACCGCGCCCGCCGGCGCCTGCTGAAAGAACTGGCCGATCGCGGACATTCCTTTGGCGAGCGCACGGTGCCGCCGCTCGGCGAGCCGCGGCCCGACGCGCCGGAGGCGATTTGAGCCAGACGATCGAATACCTGAACCGCGAGCTGGAGCTGCTCGACCCGGTGCCCCCGGGGGAGCTCGAGGGAGCGCTCGAGACCGCCGACGCGACCGCGCTGCTGGAGCGGATCCTGGCCCTCGAGGTCGCGCCCGAGCCGGCGCAGGTCGAGGCCGGCGGCCCGCCGCGCCGCGACGGGCGCTCGCGTGCCGCCCGCGGCCCCCGCCCGCTCCGCGCGCCGCACCCCACCGGGCCGCGTCGCGCGGTGGCAGCGCTGGCGCTCGCCGGGCTCGGCGCCGCCGCCGTCCTGCTCCTCATCGTCGGCAAGCAGGGCGACGGCGGTGGCCAAGCCCGGCTCACCGGGGCTCTCGACCGGGCGGCTCTGGTGGCCGCGTCCCAGGCCAGGCCGGCCGCGGCCCAGCCCTTCACCTACCTGAAGACGCGCGAACTCTCGGTGCGCACGACGGATCGGGACCAGCGGACCTGGTCGGTCTTCCAGCGGGCGACGCGCCAGGAATGGGTCGCCTGGGACGGCTCCGGTCGCCTCCGCGTCGCCACCGGTCCGACCCGGTTCGTCGCCGCCGCCGATCGGTCGGCATGGGAAGCCGCGGGCCGGCCCGATTTCCTCGCGCTCGGCTTCAACCCACGCACCGAAGAGCGCTGGGTCGAATCGGGAATGCTCGACCGGCGGGTCGAAGAACTGCCGACCAACCCGGCCGTCCTCGCGACCCAGCTGCGCGACGAAGCCCGCGGCGCCCGGGGAGAGTCGGTCCCGGCGGCGATGCTGCAGACGATCGCCGAAGACCTGCGCAACCCCGCCGCCTCGCCGGAACTGCGGAGCGCGCTCTATGAGGCGGCGCTGCACGTGCCGGGGATCGAATATCTCGGCGCGAAGTCCGACCCGGAAGGGAGGGCCGGGGTCGCGGTGGGCGTGACCAGCGACGACAGGGGCGGCGCGGCGGTGAACACGCTGATCTTCGATCCGCGCACCTCGCGGGTTCTGGCGACGGAGACGGCCTCTCCGGGGCGGGGCGGGGCGAGCCCGGGCGGGCCGCATCTGATGCGGGCGATGGTCTACCTGGCTTCGCGCGGGGCCGACTCGGCCGCCGAGCACGGAGGCGACTGGCTGAGCGGGTTCGCACCGGCGAACGCGGGGCAGCCGCACACGCCCTTCTTGGTCTACCGAATCGAGAGAGGAGAGCCATGGCCGACGCCGCAGAGCTGACCGCCACGTTCGACCCGCCGGAGCGGCGCGAATGCAGCTCGCACAAACCGCAACCGGCCCTCGGCCGCCGGTTGAAAGCGTTGCGGGTGAGCCGCGGGCTGTCGCTGAAGGACGTCGCCGGGGCGACCGGGCTCTCGGCCTCGTTCCTCTCCCTGGTCGAGACCGGGCGCAACGAAATCACGATCGGCCGGCTGGTCACCGTCGCCGACTTCTACGAGGTCGGGTTGGGCGACTTGATCCCTGAACGGGGCATGGAGCAGCCCGTGGTCCTGCGACGCGGCGACCGCCTGTCGATCGACTCGCCCGACCGCCGGGTGACGACCGAGCCGCTCGCCTCCTGGCACCACGGCGACATGGCGAGCGGGTTCCAGCGCTTCGACGTCGGCGCCGAACTGGCCGAGGGCGCCCGCCAGACCGGCCCCGAGTTCGTCCTCGTGCTCAGCGGCGAGCTGACCGTCGAGTTCTCCGACGACACCTCGGTGGTGCTCGGCGAGGGCGACTCGGTCTGGTTCGAGGCCAGTCGCCGGCGGCGTCAGGTGAACACAGGCGACCGCGAGGCCGAGGTCATCACCTTCAAGGGCGCGATGCGGACCGGGGACGCGTAGTTCTCAGCTGAGCCCGGCGACGATCCCCGGCAGGTCGCGGTGGTCGTCGATGACGAAGTCGCCCTCGGGACCTTCGCTCCCGTCGTCGGCGAGGCCGCGATAACGGACGCTGCCCATGCCGAGCGCCTGGGCGCCGGCGATGTCGGTGCGGCGCAGGTCGCCGATATGGACGGTGGCGGCGGGCTCGACCCCGCCCAGCATGGCCAGGGCCGCCTCGAAGATCTCCGCCGCCGGCTTGTAGGTGCCGACCTCGTCGGAGAAGCCCCAGCCGGAGAAGTAGGGAAGCAGACCCTCGTCCTCGAGCAGGCCGCGGAGGATCTCGCCGCCGGTGAAGCCCGCGTCGCAGACGATCCCGAGGGCGAGGCCTTCGCCGGCGAGGCGCTCGAGCGTGTCGCCGATGTGCGGGGCGATGGCGAGCTTGGAGCCGCGGCCCGCGCCGAGGAACGCCGCGGCGATCGCCTCCCGCGCGTCGGCTTCCAGCTCCAGCGCGTCGGCCAGCGTCTCCGCCCCCTCGGCGGGGGAGAGGTGCCGGCCTTCGCGCCAGGACGCTTCGCGGGCGGCGATCACCTCGTCGAGGCTCGCCCCGACCCGCTCCGCGGTCAGCTTCAGCGACAGCGAGTCGGAGGCCGCCAGCACCGCCGCGTGGCGGGCATCGCGCATCATCCCGCGCGCCGGTTCGGCGGCGATCGTGTTCCAGAAGTCGAAGGTGACGGCGCGGATCGGCATCGGCCGAAGCCTTTCAGCTTCGGCCGATAACCTCGTACTCGTGGCCGCGTCCACGCAAGCGAAAGACCTTCCCGGCGGCGTCGTCCACGAGCTGCCCGCCGATCTCAGCGCGGGCCTCGCCGGGAGCGAGGACGCCCTCGCCGCCTGGCTCGACATCACCCCGCTGGCCCGCAACGAGTTCATCTGCTGGGTCGAGGACGCGAAGAAAGAGGCGACCCGCG
>MKSH01000237.1:6593-6692 GCA_001898095.1 Solirubrobacterales bacterium 70-9
GCACCCGCGAAGAGCTCGAGGAAGGCATGCGCCGCCCCTGCTGCTGGCCCGGTTGCGCCCACCGCGAGCGCAACGGCAGGTAGGCCCGGGCGGCTACCC
>MKSH01000238.1:0-3214 GCA_001898095.1 Solirubrobacterales bacterium 70-9
GGAGCCGCGCGCCAACGGGCCGACCGCGCCGAAGTCTTCGACCGTGGCGCGATCGAGCCGGCCGCTGCCGATCAGCCGGTCGGTCATCGAGGCGGTGCCGAGGAAGAGCTTGCGGTCGCGTCGCAGTTCACGTTCGAAGAGGCCGAGAGCGTCGAGCAGCGGGTCGAGTTCGACCCGGCCGTCCATCCGCACCCCGCCCGGCACGATGACGCCGCGGCCGAAGCGGCTGCCGCAGAGCGCCGCCCGCAGCCGCATCACGTTTTCCTTCAGCGTCTGGAAGCGCGCCAGGCCGACGAAGAGCGCCGTCGTTTCGGCCTCCTTGGCGACCACGTCGAGGTGATTGGCGAGCCGCTCGAGCTCGGCGTGGACGGCCCGCCAGCGCTCGGCCCGGGCCGGTGGTTTCACCCCGAGCGCCCGCTCGACCGCCTGCGCGAAGGCGCTCGCGTAGGCGACCGAGGCGATCCCGGCGACCCGCTCGGCGACGTAGGTCGCGGGATCGGGCCTCAACCCCTCGAAGCGCTGCTCCATCCCGCGGTGCTTGAAGAACGGCCGCGTCTCGAGGCGAGGGATGTCCTCGCCGCCGGTCTCGATCATGAACTGGATCGACTCGAAGATGCCCGACCGCACCGGCCCGTAGGGGATCGCGAAGACATCGAACCCCGTGACCCGGTGGCCGATGCGGTCGGGGTCGGGATCGGTCAGACCGTGAGCGCCCGGTAACCCGACGAGCCTCACGGCCTCCCGCTCGACAAGCTCGATCTCGCTCCAGGCGGCTGCCGGCCATGAATCCGAGAGCGCCCCGTAGGAGGCGTCCTCCCGGTAGGGGGCGCGCAGCAGGACGACGTTGCCACGGATCGCGACCGCGACGCAGAGCGAGGGCTCGGGACGAGCGGCGAGGAAGATCGTGATGAAGCGACCGCCCGCCTCGCGCAGCCGCGCGGCGGCGCGGGCGAGGCCGAGCGGCTCGACCACCAGCCGCAGCTCGTCGGCCGGGCCTGGCTCGGGCTCCGCGCCGAGGTGCCCGGGCAGCCAGTCGGGCAGCCGGGTCGAATCGTCTCTGGTCGGCATGTAGCTCATCGGGTCGGCACCGAGAGACGTTCGGAGGCGTTGTCCAGCAGGGTCGAGAGGTCCGAGGGCAGGTGGACGCCGAGGGCGACGACGACGAAGAGGCAGCAGAGCATCGCCCCGACCATCCAGGCGCTCGCCTCGTGCGGCACCGCTCCCTCCGGCGCCGGCGTCAGGACCATCCGCGCCGCGTGCCAGAGGATGCCGAAGAAGGCGACGTTGACGAACACGATCAGGATCGCGACGCCGACGTAGGCGGGCTGGGCGAAGCCGCCGCAGACGATCTCGAACTCGCTGCGGAAGACGCCCGAGAGGGGCAGCCCGCAGAGCGCCAGGGCCGCGGCGAGGAAGATCGGACCGCTCCACGGTGCGGTGATCCCCGCCCCGGTGACGCCGTCGACCTCCTTGGTGTCGTAGCGGCGCAGCAGCGAGCCCGACCCGAAGAAGGCGAGGCCCTTGGCCGAGGCGTGGGTGAGGACGTGGAGGAGCGCCCCGGCGACCGCCAGCGGTGCCCCGAAGCCGACCCCGAGCGCGATCACCCCCATGTGCTCGATCGAGGAATAGGCGAGGAGGCGCTTGTAGTTGCCCTGGCGCAGGACGAAGAGGCTGGCGACGACCAGCGAGACGGCGCCGAAGACGACCAGGACGTGCCGGGCGAAGGCGCCGTCGCCGGCCGCGACCGCGACCTGGAAGAAGCGCAGGACGCCGTAGAAGGCGCCGGCCAGGAGCGAGCCCGAGAGCAGCGCCGAGACCGGCGCCGGTGCCTCCGAATGGGCGTCGGGCAGCCAGGTGTGCATCGGGACGAAGCCGACCTTGGTCCCGAATCCGACGACGGCGAGGACGAAGGCGAGCCGCACCGCGTCGTCGGAGAGGCCGCCTGCGGCGCCGAGCAGATGGGCGAAGCGGGGCACGTAGTCCTCGCCGAGCACGTTGGTGCCGCTCGCGTAGAGCAGGATGATCGCCAGCAGCGCGATGCCGAGCCCGCTGGAGGCGATCAGGACGTACTTCCATGATGCCTCGAGGGCGGCGTCGGTGCGGTCGAGCGCGACCATCAGCGCCGAGAGGATCGTGGTCAGCTCGATCGCCACCCAGAGCGAGCCGAAGTCGCCGGCCAGCGGCACCGCCAGCATGCTCCAGCCGAAGAGGTTGAGGAGGAAGAAGTAGCGCCTCGCGAAGCCCGGGAAGCTGGACTCCCCTTCCTGGCCCTGCAGGTATCCGATCGAGAAGAAGGCGGCGATCGCGTAGAGGAAGGCGGTGGCGAGCAGGAATACGGCGCCGAGCGAGTCGAGCCGGATCCATTCCGAGGCGAGGATGATCACCCGGCCGTGCTCGACCGCGATCGCCGATGCGACCGCGGCGCCGAGGCAGGCGAGCGCGGAGACGCAGGTGACGATGCGGGCCAGCCGCCAGCCGTCGATCAGGGTCAGCCCGGCGGCCACCAGTGGTGCGACGAGGATCAGGATCGGTGCCCAGCTCATCCGGTCAGCCTGTTCAGGATGTCGGTCCGCACCGCGGTCTTCTGGACCGCGAGGTACTGGACGAGGACGACGAAGACGAGGACGCCGACGAGTACGTCGAAGAGCAGCAGCAGCGCCAGGATCAGCGGTAGCCCCGGTGCGATCACCAGGCTGCCGACCGAGACGGCGTTCTCGAGCACGAGGAAGCCGAGCAGCTGCGAGGGTGCGTGTGGGCGGAGCACCATGAGGAGCAGCGCGACGAGGACGCCGGCGACGGCGACCGGCAACGCCGACAGTGGCAACGCCGCGACACCACCGATGTGGACGTTGTGGAGGGCGATGAAGCTGAAGCCCGATAGGACGATCGCCAGCAGGATCGCGGTCGGCACCCCGACCACCGAGGGCACTCTGGGGTCGATCTCGAGGTTGCGCAGGACATAACGGATCCCGAGCGGGAAGGTCAGCCCCTTCAGCGCGACCGTGACCGCCGCCAACACGTAGAGGCTCGAGTCGCCGAGGCCCTGCGCTGCGGTGGCCACCGCCAGCCCGGCGACGACGAAGGAGCCCAGCGAGTAGAGCCGCAGCTGCTCCCAGATCTCCTGCGAGCGCAGCATCCCCAGCTCCAGCAGGAGCACGGCGACCGCGGTCAGCGTCGCGGCCGCGCCGAAGACCGTCAGCGTGGCGTCGCCGCA
>MKSH01000238.1:3227-7029 GCA_001898095.1 Solirubrobacterales bacterium 70-9
CGAAGCTCGACTCGATCACCACCACGGCGGCGCCGACCGCCGCCGCTTTGGCGAGCAGCAGGCCGATTGCGATCAGGACTTCGCCGAGGTCACCGCTGCTCGCCAGCCCCCATGGGGCCATCAGGACGTTGACCAGGATCACGTAGAGGACGAGCTGCTTGACGTGCGAGCCCCAGTGCAGGAACGCGAGGCCCGGACCGGAATGCTCGAGCACTCGCGCCTCCTCGATCATCCCGAACTCGAGCGTGCCGCCGTGGCTCTGCACGGGGATCCGCCCGCTCTCGTTGAGGACCAGCATGAAGAAGGCGACGACGATCAGGATGTGACTCGGGCGCAGCACCTCGACCGTCGAGGAGCGGAGCGTTTCACCGAGCACGTAGGGCAGGTCGGTGTGGGTGATCAGCGCCACGGTGAAGACGACGAAGATCACCGTCGGCTCGTTCAGGGCGCCGAAGGTGCGCAGGCGGCTCGAGCCGAGCTGCGCGTAGGGGCTGCCGCTGTCGATCGCCGCCAGCGAGACGACCCAGCTGCCGAGCGCGAGGATCAGGCCGCCGGCGAGGATGTCGCCCATGTAGCCGAGCGGCAATCCGTAGTTGGTCAGCACCGGGATCAGCAGCGGCACCGTCGCGTAGGCGGCGAAGGCGACGTAGGGCGCGGCCCGGAAGAGCGGGCCGGCCGGCGCCGGCAGCACGGTCTCCTTGCGCAGCAGCTTGGCGATGTCGTAGTAGGGCTGCAGGATCCGCGGCCCGTGGCGCTGCTGGATGATCGCCTCGACCCGCGCGATGACGCCGCTGACCAGCGGTCCGAAGACGAGCACGGTCGCGACCTGAAGCACCTGGACGACCCAGTCGGGCAGGATCGGCATTTCCAGGGGCTCCTTTCGCTAGTTGCGGGATTAAGCGAAAGAAGCCATCAGCCGTTCTACCCGGCGGTTCGAGAGGCTTCGCCTCTGCGTCAGGGCCTCATCTGACTGGGATGACGATACCCGATGACGCTGCCGTTGAAGCGTCTCCGGGAAGCCCTGGGCGCATACCCCGCAGTCGGGGGTCAGGCGATCTTCAGCCAGGCGCCGATCGCGGTGACGCCGATCCCGCCGAGCACGAGCGCCCCAGCCCAGATCAGGCGATTGCCGAGGACGGCGGTCGCGAGGCCGACGCCGAGGAAGCCGAGGGCGACGATCGCTATGGCCGCGGCGATCCAGCCCGGCCCAGGCAGCGCGGCGGCGAGCAGGAGCGGCCCGAGCGCGCCGACCATGCTGGCGGCCGCGGCAAGGGCGCTCTGCCCGAGCGCGCCGCGCAGCGCCAGATGCCCCAGCCGGGTGGAGACAAGGTCCCTCTCGCTGTGCATGCTGAGCTCGCGCGAGGCGTGGCGCAGGCCACCGCGCGCCTCGGCGTACTCGGCGACGAAGACCGCGAAACCGGCGGTGACCAAGGCCGCGACAGAGATCCGAAGTGCCAGACCGACGGTGATGGGACCGTCGTCGCCGACGAAGTTGGCGGCGGCCAGGGTGAGCGCGTTGAGAATCCCGTCGGCGAGTCCGAGGGCGACCGGCAGCAGGGCTGCGTCCTTGCCTCGGTTCATCGCGAGCGCGCCACGTGCTCCGCGATCCGGTCCCCGAAGGCGAGCTGGTCGATGCTGTGGACGACGGCACCGGATTCCTCGATCGCGGCGATCAGCGCCTTCAGTTCGAAACCCTCGCCCTCGACGACCACGTCGGTGCCGACCGTCTCCAGGTCGATCTCGGTGATCGTCACCGTCCCGGCAGCGACACCCTCGACACCGTCGATCGCGGCAGCGACCGCCTCGATCCCGGGTCCGGCGATCGCCCAGTCGACATCCAGTCTTGCTCGGCGAATATTCATGGTGACTTTCCTTTCATTGGCAGACATCGGCCTCAATCCATCGAGAGCGGGCCCTCGAGGCCGGCGCTCAGGAACTGGGCGACGAACGGATTTTCCGAAGCGAAGATCTGCTCCCTCGGACCCGATTCGACGATCCGCCCACTCCAGAGCACCGCGAGGAAATCCGGCACCCGGCGCGCGGTCGCGAGGTCGTGACTGATGATCAGGTAGCAGCCGCCGTTCTCGGCATGGACCTCGCGCATCAGCTCGCAGAGCAGCGCCGTACGGACCGGATCGAGTCCCGAGTCGGGCTCGTCGAACATCACGATCGCCGGGTCGAGCACCAGCGCCCGGGCGAATCCCGCACGCTTGCGCATCCCGCCGGAGAGTTCGTTCGGCATCTTGTAGGTGTCGCCGGAGAGGCCCACCTCTTTCAGCCGCCGGTTGACGATCTCGCCGATCTCGTCCTCCCCTTTGTCGGTGTGCTGGCGCAGCGGGAAGGCGGTGTTGTCGTAGACGGTCATCGAGCCGAAGAGGGCGCCGTCCTGGAAGAGGAGGCCGAACTTCTTGCGCACCTCGAACAGTTCGTCGTCGGTCATATCGGGGATGGATTCGCCGTCGACCAGGACGTCGCCCGAGTCGGGCATCAGCAGCCCGACGATGTGCTTGACGAGGACGCTCTTGCCGGTGCCCGAGGGGCCGAGAACCATCGAGATCTGGTCGTCGGGAAGGCCGAGGTTGACGCCGTTCAAGATCCGCGTACGCCCGAACTGCTTGACCAGGTCGATGATCTCGACCGTGTCTTCGGAGCCATGATCGAGCTTGCGTCCGGTGTGGAAGCGGTAGGGATCCTCGTCCCAGGGCTCGACGCCCGGGATCTCGAAGTCGCGGTGGAGGACTTCGTGTTCGGTGGCGGACTCCGCGCCGGCAGGTCCCGGCCTCGGCTCATAGGAACCGGACTGCCCGGCCCTCCCCCGCCGGTGGCCGAGGAGCCCCTTCAGACTGAACCGGTCCGCTGCCGCCATCTCCTGCCTCCTCCACGTTCGGGTATTTCCCGTTCCGTAGAGGCCATCAGCGGCGGCGCCGCGGTCGAGGGCGAGCCTCATCGCCTCAGTTTCGATTCAAGTTCTAGCAGGCCGGCCCCGCCGCCCCCGCCTGCCCCCGTCGGGGCGCGGTGACGCCGCCGGCGTCTTCCGGTGCTAGCGTTCGCCGTGGTGGCGATGAGGCTCGCCGTAACCGCCGTGAAGCTCGCGGCTGATGGCCTCTACGGAAGTCGAAGGACGACCCGACCCGGAGGTTCCGGATGGCCACCACCGATTCGCTCAGACCCCGAACGCAGCCAGGGCATGCCGCCCGGACTGCGGCACCGACGTGGTTGCGGAGGCCGAGGCGCGGGCCGCCACGGAGACCGGCAGCGAACTCGAGAGGCTGATCGCCGAGGAGATCGAGGAACCGCTCGGGCCGGTCGCCGGCAAGCTGGCGCCGCTGCTCGAGCACCAGCTGCGCCTGCGTGCCCGAGAGGATGTCGCCCTGCGCAGTCCGCGCGAGCTGGCCGCCGATCTCCAGGGCTGGACCGAGGAGCGCCTGCGTACCCTCTTCACGGGCATGGTCTCCGGAACCGCCCGGGTCCTCGACACCGGAGTGATCGAGATCGAGCGAGTCCATCGTGAACGCCTCGAAGCGGAGCTGGTCGGCCCGGGAGAGTCGGCCGGGACGCTGATCGCGGCCTTGCGCGAGGTGCCGCTCCACCGTCTCGCCGCCTTCGAGGGGGCGGCCGGCGCCTCCTCTCGGAGGCGGCGGAGCACCCTCGGGGCGGTCCTCCCCGGCCCGCTCGGGCGTCGACTGGTGCGGACAGCCGCCAGGGCCCGCCTGCGCTCGGCCCTCTCCCGTGACGCGGCGCGGGTGCGCGAGGAGCTGGCCCGCCTGGCGCGCGAGGCCGTCGGCGGATATCTCCGCGATCT
>MKSH01000238.1:7041-7671 GCA_001898095.1 Solirubrobacterales bacterium 70-9
ACCTCGAGCTGATGATCGATGAGATCCGCTCCCACGAGCGCTTCCTGCTGACCGCCCACGAGGGCCCCGACGGCGACGCGCTCGGCTCGCTGCTCGGCATGCACCACCTGCTGACCAAGCTGGGCAAGGACTCGGTGATGTTCCTCGCGGCGAAGGAGTTCCCGCTGCCGATCGAGTACCGCTTCCTGCCGCTCGAGAACGTCTTCCACGAGGCGCCCGCCGACATGGCCGACCGGGTGATCATGTTCCTCGACTGCGGCAACATCGATCGCATGCCGGTTCCCTTTCTCACCGACGGGGAGAACCGCAGGCTGAACATCGACCATCACCACGACAACACGCGCTTCGGCGACGTCAACCTGGTGGCACCGAAGGCCTCGTGCACCGCCGAGATCGTCTACGACATCGCCCACGTCCTCGGGGTGCCGATCGACGCCGAGATGGCGATGCCGCTCTATGTCGGGCTGATCACCGACACCGGCAAATTCATGTACGAGAACACCAACGCCCACACCCACCGGGTGGCGGCCGAGCTGATCGACGCGGGGGTGAGCGTCGACGACACCTATCGACGGCTCTACGAGCACGTGCCGATCGAGAAGCTGCGGCTGGTCGCGCGGGCCATGGACG
>MKSH01000239.1:0-456 GCA_001898095.1 Solirubrobacterales bacterium 70-9
CGCTCGAACTGCTCCAGCGTCCATTCGCGTTCGCCGTAGGCGATGCGTGTCGTGGTCTTGGAGCGCAGGTTGGCGTAGCCTTCCGGATCCCAGGCGCCGAGCGGCTCCTCGATCCAGGCGAGATTGTATTCCTCCATCGCCCTGGCGCGGCGCACGGCGTCGGTGACGTCCCATTTGATGTTGATGCCGTTGTCGATCATCAGCATCTTGTCGCCGAGCACCTCGCGCATCGCCTTGACATAGGCGACGTCGCGCTTGTGGTCGTAGCCGAGATTGGCGTTGCCGCGCTTGCCGAAGCCCGTCTTCAGACCCTGCAGGCCGGTCGAGACCCATTCGGCCGTCTCCTCGGCCATCTCCTCGATCGACTCGTAATGGGCATGGCAGGAGGCGATGGCCGGCAGCCGCTCATGCACGCAACCACCCAGGAGGTCCAGCACACTGCGGCCGAGCGCCTTT
>MKSH01000239.1:565-1008 GCA_001898095.1 Solirubrobacterales bacterium 70-9
GCGGCGAAGTTGGCTTCCGGAAACTGCGTGATGGATTCGCCCCAGCCGACCTGGCCGTCGTCGGCGGTGATCTTGGCCAGGCACAGGTGGCGAAGGGCGTTGAAGTCGTTCGGTTCGGGATAGCTGACCGGAATGGCTTCGACCTTGGCGATTTTCATGATGCTGCCTGCCCTTAACCGATCGCGCCGCGGAACAGCGGCATGCCTTCGACGCCGACATCGACCTCGACGAGCTGCCCGGTCATGGCGGCACCCGACGTATCGAACGGCCCCATGTCGCAGACGAACAGCTTGCCGCCCCTGCCGAAGCAGCAGTTGAGCAAGGTGCCGCCGACATCGAGGAAATGCAGATGCTTGCCGTCCCTGGCCAGCACGTCGACGCCACCGGAGGCAACGGTGGTGATCCACAGATTGCCGTTGACGTCGATCTTCAGGCCGTCCGGT
>MKSH01000240.1:0-247 GCA_001898095.1 Solirubrobacterales bacterium 70-9
GCCCGTGGCCCGCGCTTCGATCACGTCGCGCGCGGTCAGCTGGCCGCTGCGCGGCTGGTACCCGAGGCTGACCTCGTAGTGCCTGACGTCGTAGCCGCGGTTGCCGCTGCGCGGGAAGAACGGTTCGCTCGGCTTCTGCGGTACCCCTGCGGCTGACGCGATCGCCCCACCCGCGAGCGCGAGTGCAGCGATCAACGCGAGGAGGAAGCGGTCAACCCTCGACATACCGTTGCAGCGCCTCGCGGGT
>MKSH01000240.1:496-921 GCA_001898095.1 Solirubrobacterales bacterium 70-9
CTTTTTCACTTTTGCCATTTGGCTACCTCCCCGTACCAACCCTGGTACCGCTCTCGAAGCGGCATCGCGTGGATGATCACCAACGAACCGTCCTCCGGCGCGACCGCAACCACCTCGAGCGGCATCCCCTCGAGATCGGGACCGAGGAACAGAAAGCGTGGATCGCAGCCCCATTCGCCTGGGTGCTCGAGGTCCCGAAGACAGGCGCCCGCGTGACGAACGACGTGCAGTGAGCGCTCCCGCGAGATCCGGTGCTTCGTTGCCGAGCGGGCCCACCCGATGGTCTCGCAATCGATCCACTCATTTCGTCTGACGATATCACCCCGGGTCTCGCCGAACCGGAATACGGCGCGGAAGATCCAGTCGGGGTCATCCGCCTCCTCCCACCGATCCTCGGCCCGACTGACGAAGCATCGACCGCCCCG
>MKSH01000240.1:935-2374 GCA_001898095.1 Solirubrobacterales bacterium 70-9
ACATGAAGTCGTCGATGTCCTCGGGAAGGACTTCGAGCAACGGATCCCAGATCGGCTCACGCCGTTCGCTGAGCTTTCCGCGCTGCCATTTCCTTCGCCGCTTTGCCACAGCGCCAGCCAACGGAGGCAAAGCGCGCGGAACAAGACGCGAGTGAGCCAACTTCGTCGCCGGGCGGTTGCGAAAGGATGACGGGATGAGGATGCTTGCGATCGTGCACGAGGACCACGCCGGGCCGGGGGTGTTCGGCGAGGCGATCCGGGAGCGCGGCGACGTGCTCGAGGAGTGGATGGTCCCGACCGCGGCGGAGCCGCCGGGGGATCCGCTCGATTACGACGCGGTGTTGGTGCTCGGCGGGGCGATGAACGTCGACGAAAGCGAGGAGCACCCGTGGCTCCACCTCGAGCGGCGGGTCGTCGGGGAATTGCTCGAGCGAAGGGTGCCGATCGTCGGGCTGTGCCTCGGCAGCCAGATGGTCGCCCAGGTGGCGGGCGCGGTGCCGCGGCGGGCGGCGCGGCCGGAGATCGGCTGGCATTCGGTCGAGCTGACCGAGGCCGGCCGCGACGATCCCCTGCTCGGGCCGCTCGCCCCGGGCTTCGAGGCCTTCCAGTGGCACAGCTACGAGTTCCCGCTGCCGCCCGGCGCGGTCGCGCTCGCCACCAGCGAGGTCTCCCTCCAGGCCGCCCGCATCGGCGAGGCCGCCTGGGCGATCCAGTTCCATCCCGAGGTGACCGCCGGCGACGCCCTGCACTGGACCGCCGACTACCAGTCCGACCCCGACGCGGTGCGGATCGGGATCGACCCGACCGCACTCGCCCTCGAGATCGAAGCGAAGATCGACGCCTTCAACGAGCTCGGCCGGGGGATCTGCCGGCGCTGGCTCGACTTCGCCGCCGGCCGCGGCTAAGCAGGCTCGGAGATGACCAGGCGGAGGGCGCCTTCGTAGCTCGGCATCTCCCGCAGCACACCGTGCTCGGCGTCCCACTTCCCCGACTCAAGCTCGGCGGCGAGCCGCTCGACGATCCGGTCCTCGACCCCCGGCTCGAGCAGTTCCCAGATCGACTGGGACGCCCGGACGGTGGGATCCAGGATCAGCTCGGGACGATTCCAGAAGGCCTCGAAGAACCCGTCGGTGCAGTCCGCCGGCGTCTCCATCCGCTCGACCCGAACGTCGCCGCCAAGCTCGGCGCCGATCTCCTCGACGGTACCGAAGCGGGGCTGCTCCAACGCCAGGGCCGGGGCAAAGTAGTCCCGCTGCCAGGCGACCAGGTCATCGAGCTCGAAAGTAAAGATGACCACCGGCCCGCGAGCAACGCGCCGCAGCTCCGCAAGCCCACCCGCGCGGTCGGCCCAGTGATGGACAGTCACGCAAGCCATCGCCGCATCCACCGAGTCATCATCAAGCGGCAGCGCTTCGGCCGAGCAAGCCAGACACGGCGCC
>MKSH01000240.1:2391-4660 GCA_001898095.1 Solirubrobacterales bacterium 70-9
CCCCCGCATCGTAGCGCTCGGCTCCACCGCCAGCACCCAACGATCCTCCGGCTCGTACGAACCAGCTCCGGCGCCGACGTTCAGCACCGTCCTCGCGTCACCGAGCGCGTCGTGAATGCGCTCGGCGATTCGTGGGTCCGCCAGCCGCCGGCGCGCATACCCCCTGCCATGGGTGTCGTAGTCGACTCGCGTCGCCACGCGATAACCGTACCGCGCAGGAGGGACGGGGGGACCCCTGAACGAACCTCCCCGCTGTTGTGAGAGAAGGGGTCCCCCCGTCCCTCCCTCCCTCAGCCCGTGCTCAGTCCACCTGCCCCGGCGTCAGATAAGCCGAGCTCAACCCGCCGTCCGCCATAAAAGAGCTGGCCGTCACGAAGCTCGACTCGTCGCTCGCCAGGAAGAGCGCCGCGGCGGCGATCTCCTCCGGCTCGCCGAACCGCCCCATCGGCACGTGGACAAGGCGCTTGGCCGCCCGCTCCGGGTCCTTGGCGAAGAGCTCCTTCAGCAGCGGCGTGTTGACCGGCCCCGGGCAGAGCGCGTTCACCCGCACGCCGCGCGCCGCGAACTCCACGCCGAGCTCGCGGCTGAGCGATAGCACCGCCCCCTTCGAGGCCGTGTAGGAGCCCTGGGAGACCGCCGCGCCCATCACCGCGACGAAGCTCGCCACGTTGATCACCGAGCCGCCGCCCGCCTCGAGCATGCGCGGGATCGCGTGCTTGCAGCAGAGGAAGACCCCGCGCAGGTTCACGTCCTGCACCCGCTGCCAGGACTCGAGGCTGGTGTCGATCACCGACCGGTCGTCGGTCGGGTTGATCCCGGCGTTGTTCATCAGCACGTCGATCCGGCCGTACTCCTCGATCGTCGTAGCCATCGCCGCCTTGACCTGCTCCTCGTCGGCGACGTCGGCGGCGATCGTCAGCCCGCCCACCGCCTGCTCGGCGTCGAGGTCGATTCCGATCACGGTCGCGCCCTCGTGCTCGAAGAGGCGCGCCGACTCGGCGCCGATCCCGCTCGCCGTCCCGGTGATGACACAGACCTTGCCGGCCAACCTTCCCGCCGTGGCCCTGTTGATGGTCATGGTTCCTCCGCGGTCGCGTAGTAGACGTTCTTCAGCTCGGTGTAGTGCTCGAGCGCGTCGGGGCCGAGCTCCCGTCCCACGCCCGACTGCTTGAAGCCGCCGAACGGGGTCGAGACCCGCACCGAGCTGTTCGAGTTGATCGAGACCACGCCGGTCTCGATCGCCCGCGCGACGCGCAGCGCCCGCGCCCCGTCGCGCGTCCAGACCGATCCCGAGAGGCCGTAGATGGTCGCGTTGGCGAGCTCGATCGCCTCCGCCTCGCCGCTGAACGGGATCACGCCGACCACCGGCCCGAAGATCTCCTCGCGGGCAGCGCGGTCCTCGTTCGAGACCGGCGCGAGCACCACCGGGGCGAACCAGTAGCCATCGCCGTCGGGGGCGCTGCCGCGGATCGCCACCGGGGCGTCGTCGGGGACGAAGGAGGCAACCGACTCGCGCTGCCCGGCCGAGATCAGCGGGCCCATCTGGGTCGACTCGTCGAGCGGGTCACCGACCACGATCCCCTCGACCACCGGCGCCATCGCGGCGAGGAAGTCGTCGACGACCTCGCGCTCGACCAGGATCCGCGAGCGCGCGCAGCAGTCCTGGCCGGCGTTGTCGAAGACCGCCCAGGGCGCCGCCGCCGCGGCCGCCTCGACGTCGGCATCGGCGAAGACGACGTTCGCCGACTTGCCGCCCAGCTCCAGCGTCACCCGCTTGATCGTCTCCGCCGCCCCGCGGGCGATTCCCCTTCCGACCTCGGTCGAGCCGGTGAAGGCGATCTTGGCCAGGTCGGGATGCTCGACCAGCCGCGAGCCGCAGACGCTGCCCGGGCCGACGACCACGTTCAGGACGCCCTCCGGGATCCCCGCCGCGAGCGCGATCCGCTCCAGCTCGATCGCGGTCAGCGGCGTCAGCTCGGCCGGCTTCAGCACGATCGTGTTGCCGGCGGCCAGCGCCGGGGCGACCTTCCAGGAGGCGATCGTCAGCGGAAAGTTCCAGGGGACGATCAGCCCGACCACGCCGAGCGGCTCGCGGAAGGTCATGTCGACGCCGCCGGCGACCGGGATCGTCTTGCCGAGCAGCCGCTCTGGCGCCCCCGCGTAGTAGCGGAAGGTGTCGATCGCCATCCCGATCTCCCCCCGCGCCGAGGCGATCGGCTTGCCCGCATTGCGCGCCTCGAGCCGCGCCAGGCCCTCGTGCTCGGCGGCC
>MKSH01000240.1:4688-6817 GCA_001898095.1 Solirubrobacterales bacterium 70-9
TTCGCCTTCGCCACCGCCGCGTCGACCTCCTCGACCCCGGCCCGCGGGATCTCCGCCATCGGCTGCGCGGTGGCCGGCTCGATCACCGCCAGCGAGCTCATGCTGCCCGCTCCTGTGGAGCATCGCTCTCGCTATCCGAGAGCAATGCTCCACGCGCCGCCTCGACCAGCGCCGGGATGATCTCGCTCGCCTCGTCCTCCTCCGGGTGCCAGACGACGCCGAGGGCGAAGGCGCGGTCGGGCAGCTCGATCGCCTCGGCGATGTCGTCGTCGACCGACCAGCCGGTCACCTCGAGGCCCTCGCCCAGCCTGTCGATCCCCTGATGGTGGTGGGACATCACGAGCAGCCCGTCGGTCCCCGCCGCCCCGCAGGCCAGCGAGCCCTCCGCCAGCCGCACCTGGTGGGTGCCGAAGCTGCCCGCGATCGAGCGGTGCCGGCCGTCGCCGATCGACTCCGGCAGATGCTGGTCGAGCGTCCCACCGAGCGCCACGTTGATCAGCTGCATCCCGCGGCAGATCCCCAGCACCGGCATGTCGCGCTCCAGCGCCCGCCGGGTCAGCGCCAGCTCGAAGCGGTCGCGCTCTGGCCAGGTCCCCTTCGTCTCCGGGTGCGCCTCGGCGCCGTAGCCGGCCGGGTCGATGTCGGCGCCGCCCGCCAACAGCAGCCCGTCGATCCGGTCGAGCAGCAAGTCGGGATCGTCGACGGCGGCCTCGTCGGGCGGCAGCACCAGCGCGATCGCCCCCGCCCGCTGCAGCGCCCGCACGTAGTTGCGCGGGGCGAGCGTCACCTCGTAGCCGTCCCAGACCCCCCAGGACACCCGCTCGACGGCGGCGCAGATGCCCACCACCGGGACGCTCACAGCCTCTCGAACCCTCGGTAGCGCTCCCAGTCGGTGACCGCCGCCTCGAAGGCGTCGATCTCCACCTTCGCCCGGTTCAGGTAGTGCTCGACCACGTCGGGCCCGAACGCGTCCGCGGCCACCGCGCTCGCGGCGAAGGCATCGCGCGCGTCATAGATGTTGTGCGGCACGCGCGGCTTGTCGGAGGTGTAGGCGTTGCCCTCGAAGACCGGCTCCAGCTCCAGCTCGTTGTCGATCCCGTACAGGCCGGCGGCGATCAGCGCGCTCAGCGCCAGGTAGGGATTGACGTCGGCCCCCGGCAGCCGCGTCTCCATCCGCAGCCCCTCGCCGTGCCCGACCACCCGCAGCGAGCAGGTGCGGTTGTCCCGGCCCCAGGCGATCGCGGTCGGCGCGAACGAGCCCGCGGCGAAGCGCTTGTAGGAATTGACGTGCGGCGCGTAGAGAAGGGTGAGCTCGCGCATGCATGCGAGCTGGCCGGCGATGAAGCTCTCGAACAGCTGCTGGTCGGCGGCGAAGGCGTTCTCCCCGTCGGCGTCCGCCAGCGAGATGTGGATGTGGCACGAGTTCCCCTCGCGCTCGTTGTACTTCGCCATGAAGGTGACCGACATCTCCTCCTGGGAGGCGATCTCCTTCGCGCCGTTCTTGTAGATCACGTGGTTGTCGGCACTCTTCAGCGCGTCCTCGTAGCGGAAGTTGACCTCGTGCTGGCCGAAGTTGCACTCGCCCTTCGAGTTCTCCACGGTCATCCCGGCGGCGCCCATCTCGTTACGGATCCGCCGGATCAGCGGCTCGACCCGCGCCGTCCCCAGCAGCGAATAGTCGACGTTGTAGAGGTTGGCCGGCTCGAGGTCGTGGAAGCCCTTGCGCCAGGCGTCCTCGTAGGTGTCACGGAAGACGATGAACTCGAGCTCGGTGGCGGCGTTGGAGCTCATCCCGCGTTTCTCCAGGCGCTCCAGCTGCCTGCGCAGGATCTGCCGCGGCGAGGCGGCGACTTCGCGCCCGTCCGCCCACTGCAGGTCGGCCAGCACCATCGCCGTGCCCGGCAGCCAGGGGACCATGCAGAGGGTCGCCAGGTCGGGGACCATCTCGAAGTCCCCGTAGCCGGTCTCCCAGGAGGACATCGCGTAGCCGCCGACCGTCTCCATGTCGACGTCGACCGCGAGCAGGTAGTTGCACCCCTCGGCCCCGTGCTCGATCACCTCGCCGAGGAAGTGCCCCGCGGTCAGCCGCTTGCCCTGCAGCCGGCCCTCCATGTCGGCGATCGCCAACA
>MKSH01000241.1:0-532 GCA_001898095.1 Solirubrobacterales bacterium 70-9
GCTGATCAGGCGGCTCCCGGTGCGCCCGCCCGCATACCGCTATCACCCCGTGCTGCGCGGGGTGGCGGCCGCCGTGCTCGCGGCCGAGGACCCTGCCGCGGTCCGGGACCTGCACGCGCGGGCTGCCCGCTGGTACACGGGGCGGGATCGGATCGCGCCCGTGTTGCGCCACGCGGCCGCCGCCGGCGCGGACCACGCGACGGAAATAGTGTCGCGGCACTGGACCGACGCAGACCCCGGCGAGGTGCTCGGCTGGCTCAGCGGCCTCGGCCGGATCGACGCGGCGACGCCGTTGCTCCGCGCGATCGGCGCGGCGGCGTCGTTCGTCCGCGGGGACGAGATGTCGTCATGGCTGAGCCCGGGCGACCGCCTCGCGGACCACGACCATCCCGCCAGGGCCGCGGTCGTGGCGATGACGGCACTGCGGGCGGGCTCGCTGAGCCGGGCAGCCGAGCTGGCTACGGCCGCGCTGGCCGCGGCGTCGACGGGCCGGGGGTGGGACACGTTCGCCGAGCTGGCTCTGGGCACCGCG
>MKSH01000241.1:602-1078 GCA_001898095.1 Solirubrobacterales bacterium 70-9
TCCTCGCCTACCTGGACGGGACGCCTGACCGGGGTCGTCGCGCCGCCGGCGACGCGGCCACGCACTCGCCCCCCGGCCAGGCACCCCTCGCGCAGTGCGTCTTGGGCTGTGTCGAGGACGGACGAGCCCACGGCAGCCGATTACCGACGATGGTGGATGCCGCCCGCAGCCTCGACCGCGACGACCCTCACGCCGCGGCAATGGCTTGGACGCTCGTCGCCCTCGTCGCGAACCGGGAGGGCGACCTGCCCGTCGTCAGGCAGTGCCGTGAGCGGGCTCGGTACGCGTTGATCGGCTGCGAGGAGGGTGTGACCCTTCCGGAACCGGCCGGCCTTTCGGTGGACTCGCCGTTCTCGTGGCGACCCTCCGGCCGCGAACATGCGGTCCTGCGCGCCCTCCCCGGGCCGTTGAGCGTGAAGCAGATCGCGTCCGAGCTGCAGCTTTCTCCGAACACGGTGAAAACCCATGTGCGGACG
>MKSH01000242.1:0-1453 GCA_001898095.1 Solirubrobacterales bacterium 70-9
TGGCCCAGACGTCGGCGTGGGCGACGGGGCCCGCCAGGAGCACGAGGAGCAGGCCGAGGCCCGCCCCGGCCAGGAGCGCCCGGCGGCGCGGCATCGGCAGGCGCGCCCTCACGCCGCCGCCTCGCGGGGCGTCGTGTCCAGCGCCGCCAGCAGCTCGGGAAGCGGGTCGACCTGGGCCTCGCCGACCCGGCCGCGCAGGTCGCGCACCAGGCAGCGCCCACGCCGGAACTCGGTCAGCCGGGCCGCCAGGCCGGCCTCCTCGGGGTCGAGGCCGATCTCCTCGACGCTGCGTCCGGCCGCGCGGGCGGAGTCCTGGCCGAAGAGGAAGACGTCGCCGACGAGCTGGGAGAGCTCGCCCAGGTCCTCGACCTGCTGGGTGACCAGCAGGATCGTCGCGTTGAAGGCGCGGCCGAGGCGGACCAGGCGGTTCAGCAGCGCCCGGCCCTGGCCCGAGTTGAAGAACGCCCAGGCCTCGTCGAGGATCACCAGCTTGTGCCGCGAGCGGTCGCCGGAGATCAGCTTCAGGGCGAGCGCCGCGACCAGCGCCAGGGTCGCGACCGAGACCCGCTCGCTGCGCGTGTAGGACTCGCGGGCGGTGCCCGGCTCGGGCAGTTGCAGGCCCGGCGTGCGGATCGTGATCAGCGAGGGCTCGGCCATCAGGCCGCCGCCTCCTCCTCCGCGAACCCGAGCCGGGCGAGGCCGAAGTCGGAGACCACCTCGAGCGCCTCGGCGGCGTCGCGGGCGGCGGCGTCGCCCGACTCGCGAAGGCGGGCGATGACGCGGCCGAGGCTCTGCTCGCCGGCCCGCACCGCGTCGCGCACGGCACGGTCGATCGCCACCTCCCAGGAGGGAGGCGGGTCGCGCAGCAGCTCGAGCAGGTAGGAGGAGGCGAGTTCCTCGCGCAGCTCGGGCAGCCCGATCGCCAGCGGGTCGAGCCGGCCGCGGTGCTCAGGCGCCGCCGAGAGCTCCAGCAGCTCCGCCTCGCCGGCCAGCTCGGGCAACTCGAAGAGCCGGTGGTCGGGCTTCGGGTCGAAGTCGATCACCAGCGAGCCGCGCAGCAGCGCCGCGTGGGCGATCGCCTCGGCGGCGACCGTCTTGCCCGAGCCGAGCGTGCCGGCCACCAGCACCGCCGAGGGGCGCGAGTCGCGGGGCGCCTCGGTCGGGTCGTAGCGGACCGGCCGCCCCGCGACCGGGTCGTAGCCGAGGTAGATGCCCCCCGGCGAGCCGACCTCGGCGGTCGCCAGCGGCACCGTCGCCGCCGCCTGCTCGACCGTCATCTGCTGGCGGTAGTCGCCGACCCCGCCGCCGTCGGGGCGCGGCAGGTGGTCGAGGAAGAGCGCCTGCTGGAGGCCTCGCGGCCGGTGCAGGGCGACCGCGCCGTAGCGCTCGCGCAGCAGCGTGACCCGGCCCTCCAGCTCCTCGCGGTCGGCGGCGCCGACCGCGAGCGAGATCC
>MKSH01000242.1:1492-5126 GCA_001898095.1 Solirubrobacterales bacterium 70-9
TGCTCCCGGTAGGAGTGCTCGGCGTCGAGCACCCGCCGGCGCACCTGCGCCAGCGCCTCGCGGTTGCCGACCAGGTCGGCGTGGAGGACGGCGTCGACCGGCCCCGCCCCTTCGAGGGGATCGAAGAGGAGCTCGGCCGCGCCGGGGAACTCCGCCTCCTCGGGGAGGGAGCCGAGCGCGAGGAAGGCCTGGTAGGAGGTGCCCTCCTCGGACTCGACGACCAGCGAGGCCGGCTCGCCGGGCTCCTCGCGCATCGGCGCGTTGGCGAGGCGCCAGAGGTCGGCCTCGAGCGGCTCGTAGGCGAGCGGGCCGTCGGCGCCGCCGAGGATCAGCGCGTCGGGCTCCCAGTTTTGGTCGAAGTCGGGCTCGGCGACCCCGCGGCAGGCGCCGCGGGCGAGCAGCCATTGCAGCTCGGCGGTGCTCGCGCGGCGCAGGTCGATCGCCGAGGCGGCGCGCTCGTAGGCGCGCTGCTCGGCCTCGGCGAGCGAGCGCATCTCACCGGTCCCGATCGGGCGCGGCGAGCCGACGCCGGCCAGATCCTCGGCGCGGCGGCGGGCGCGGTCGATACCGCCCAGGAGGCCGCCGCCCCGCCGCGGCCCCGACAGCGAGATCGCGACGTAGACCTCCGGCACATGGGAGTCGAGCGAGGCGAGCTGCTGCTGCTGGGCCTCGAGGAACGAGCGCCAGCGGCCCTCGTCGGCGTGGCGGCGGTCGGCGAGCCAGGCGAGCTCGGAGGCATAGCGGTCGGCCGGGTAGGAGCGGGCGATCCGCCAGATCGAGACGTCGGCGCCGACCACGGCGAAGAAGCGCTCGAGCCTGTGCAGCAGCGACCACTTCTCCCCCGGCGGCAGGTAGGGGTAGGAGAGGGTCCGGGCGCGGTAGAGCGCCGCCGCCTCCCCGCCGGGGCCGATCAGGACGTTGGCCCGCGCGTAGCGCAACGGGAAGCGGATCAAGGCCGCACCTCGAGCCTCTGGCCGGGGCCGAGCTCCACCCGCGAGGCGAGTCGGCGCCGCGGCGTCAGGCGACCGGGACGCGCGGCCCGCAGCCGGCGGCCCGACAGCGAGCGGCGCACGGCCAGCGGCCGGTCGAGACGGACGACGGCCGGCCCTATCACGCGGGCGCGGCGCAGCCGCCCACGGGCGTCGGGCGCTACCCACAGCTGGGCGCCGTCGATCGCGGCCGTCCCGTCGGCGGGCAGCGCCCGGCCCAGCGAGCGGCGCCGTGGCACCAGGCGCAGGGCGAGCCAGGAGGCGGCGAAGCGCTCGGCGCGGCGACCGTCGGGGGTGGCCTGGGTGGCGAGCGTCGCCACGCAGACCGGCACCAGCACGAGGCGCAGCGGCCAGCCGAACAGGCCCAGCGCCACCCCGACGACGAACGTCCCCGCGAGCGCCGCGGCGGCGGCGAGGAGCCCGGCGGTCCTGTCGGCGATCGCGAGGCCGCCTGCTCCGGCCGCCGCCGCGGCGCCCAAGGGGACGAGGATCGATCCCGACGCGAGGGCGAGGACCGCGGCGAGCGTCCCGGCGGCCCAGCCGAGCCAGCGCAGCGGCACCCCGCCCGGCACCGGCAGCTGCCGGCCCTCGATCTGGTGGATGCGCCGCTGCGGGGAGAAGATCCGCTGGTAGGAGCGGATCGGCTCGTGGCCGCCGCTCAAGGCAGCACCCGCTGGGCGATCGCCTTGGCGGCTTCGGCGACCGCGCCGGGGTCGAAGACGAGCCAGCCGACGACGATCGCGGCGACGAAGAAGATCACCAGCGCGGCGAAGTTCCTGTTGATCAGGAAACCGAGCGAGAAGACCGCGACGATCCCGCCGTAGAGGGCGCCGGCGGTGCTCCGCAGCAGCGAGCCGAGGTTCTGGCCGATTTCGTTGCCGCTGGCCGCCAAGGCGATCGCGGGCGCCCCGAGGAAGGCCAGCGCGGCGAGAACGACGAGCGCGGCGATCCGTGCCCGGCGCCTCACGAGACCGCCCCCTCGACCCCGGAGACGTACCAGCGCCCGCCGCGCTCGCGGACCTCCAGGCGCCAGGCGAGCGGGTAGGTCGCCCCGCCCGCCGGGTCCTCGACCCGCGCGGAGGCGATCACCTGCCGCCTCGGGCCTTCGCCTCCTTCGAGCTGGTCGACCGCCGGGGTGCCGTGCAGGTGGAGGGCGCCGCCCAGCGGCACCACGCTCGCGCCCGGCGCCAGGTAGTAGCGGAGGTCGGACTCCTCCTTCGCCGAGAGGTAGGCGGGCAGGAACTTCCCGACCAGTTCCCTGATCTGGGCCGCGCCGGATCCGGCCGGCGGCCGGGGCCGCTCGGGGTCGGCCCCGGCCACGGCCGGTACCGCGACGATCGAGGGCGCGCCCAGGGCCGCCACCTCGCCCGCCCCGTGGCGGACGATCGGGACGGCCAGATAGAGGGTGCGCGAGTCGCGGAGCTCGCAGGCGACGGTGACGACCGCGCGGCCGTCACCGACGTCGGAGAAGTGGACCACCTCGGCCTGCGCCGGCTCGGCGCCCCGCGCCGAGGGCGGGCGGCCGGCGCCGATCCTGGCGCCGGCGGCGAGGTAGGGGTCCAGTGCCCCGGGGGAGGGGTCTTCCAGATAGGCGCGGGCGAAGCGGATCGCGAAGGCGGTGCCGGCACGGTCGATCGCGCCTTCTCCGCCGTGTGGAGGAGCCTCGGCGGCGGGAGGGGCGAGGACGGCGGCTGCGCCGCGCACCAGCAGCAGGCAGAGCAGCGCCCACAGCGCCACCCGCCCGACCGGCCGCAGCGCCGCACCGAGCGTCCGTCGACCGACCGCGCGATCGAACCGTCTACCGACACCATCTGACACCTTCGGATCACCTCCGTCATTCGCTTGTGAGGCCGGCCCGACTGCCGGCTCACAAGGACGGTGTGGTCAGGAGGCGAAGTGGTCACAAGGATGAAAGTCACTCCTTTCAACCTTGTGCCGCGCGGTGCAGGTGAAGTGACCGTCACACCACCCGGTGGGCGGTGTGACAGTAGGGCCGAGGGCGGGGAGGTTCAGTCCTCGCCGGCGCCGAGCGCGGCGGCTAGCTGCTCGATCAGCCACCACCCGGTCCAGTCGGTCAGCTCGTAGGAGACAGACATCCCTTCCCGCCTGCGGCTGACCAGGCCCGCCCGATGGAGGATCCCGAGCTGCCTGGAGACACCCTGGCGGGTCACCGGCAGGTAGGCCGCCAGCACCCCGACGCTCGCCCTGCCGCGGGCGTTCAGCGCCTCGATCAGCCGGATCCGGGTGGGGTCGGCGAGTATCCGCAGCGTCTCCGCCAGCGACTCGACGGTCTCCTCGGCGAACGGTTCCTCCCTGCCCGCCGGGCTCACCGTGGCGCCGCCATCTTGGTTGTGGTGGGTGTCACTCATCGGGCCTCCACACCCACAGTGTGTTCCCGGGTGAAAGTGGTCCCCTCGGGCGATGTGACCCGGCGTCCACGGTGACGGGCGCGGACCCGCCGTTGGACACGAGGGGATCGACACGACCCACGGCCTATCCCGCGCGGCCGGGTCGTCGTCGGAACGGGTGTCGGGACTCGCCGGGGGGTCGGCGTCGACCGCGGCCGTGCTCAGGGCAGGCTGCCGGCGGGCGCCAGCCACACCGACTCGAACTCCATCACCTCGGCCAGGACGTCGTAGTCGCGG
>MKSH01000242.1:5208-8737 GCA_001898095.1 Solirubrobacterales bacterium 70-9
CGAGCCGCTCGGCGAGCAGGTCGAACGCCTCGCCGTCGCGGGCGCCGAAGAGGATCTCCAGTCGGATCGCGGGCGAGAGCCGTAGGCGACGGCCGACGAGCGCCTCGGTCCACGGCTCGCGGACCTCTGGGTGATGTGCCCGCGCCCAGGCCGAGGTGTCGACGAGCAACGGCAGCCGGCCCCAGCCGGCCTCGCTACCGCTCCGGCCAGGCACGATGCCTGGCGTCGCGCAGGACGTCCCAGTCGACGCCCGCGGTCTCGGGCTCGGTGAAACCCCGGGCGAGCTCCTCGAGCAGTTCCTGGCGGCGGGCGTCCTCGGGCTCCTCGCCGATCAGGTGGCGGGCGCCGACGATCGCCAACTCGCGGACCTGTCGCGAGCGCGGCAGGCCGGCGGGCAGATGGGGCGCCGCGGCGCGGAGCGCCGCGCGCAGTTCACGGTCCTCGGTCACCTGGATGCGTGGCTGGTCGGTCGGCATCGGCCGCCAGTGTACCACCGGAGTATCACCCGGTTTCGGGTGTGCTTCCGCCGTGGCCCGGCGAGGCTCAGTGCAGCCGCAGCACCGTCCCGACCAGGATCAGGTTCGGGTCGCCGGTGCCGATGCGATCCGCGTTCAACTTCCACAGTCGCTGCACCTCCGTCGCGATCTCGGCGTTCCCCGCCCCGGGGGGCAGGAGCGCGGTCGCGATCGACCACAGCGACTCGCCCGGCCGCACCCTGTGGAGGCGGTGGCCCTGCAGGGCACCGGGCGCCTCGACGGCGGCGGCCGGCGGCGCGGCAGGCGGGCTCGGTGCCGGTTCGGGCGCTTCGACCGGCGGCGCGGCCGGCGCCGGTGCCTCGACGACCTGGGTGGCCTCCGGGCCGGCCTCGGCCGGCGACGGCGAGCCGGCCTGGGCCGGCCGCTGTGGTTCGGCGGGGGCGACGATCGCTTCGCCGTGGACGACCGCGGGCGCCGCCGCGGCGGTTTCGTAGGCAGGCGGTGATGGTGCTTCGCCTTCGTAGGTCGGCGCCGCCGATGGCGCCGGGGCCGCCGGCGGCACGGCTTCCGGGGTGGCCGCCGCTTCCGGCTGCGGTTCTTCGACCGGCGCCGGCGCGGCCGGTGCGGCTTCCGGCGTTCCCGGTTCGACGGGGACCACCACTTCTTCTTCGACTTCTTCGCCGGGGAGGGGCGCTTCTTCGCCGAGCACGGTTTCTTCCCCTTCCAGTTCGGGCCCTGCTTCGAGCCCGGGCAGGCTGCCGGGCGGCGAGCTCCCTTCGCCTTCGGCTTCGACCTCGACCTTGACCGCCCAGGCCGGGGCGGCGCTGGTCAGGGTGAGGGCGACGGCGAGGACCAGCGCGAGCGCTCGCCTCACGCCCGGGCCGCTCATCTGCCGGATGATGATCGTGACTGTTGACCTCGGCTTCGCCATCGCTTGCCTCCTCATGTTTCGGGTGGCGATTTCAATTAAGCGGGTCCGCGACGCAGCGGTAGGACTTCGCACCGGCGGCGTTGTCGGGGGTCAGGCCCCACCCGCCCAGTGCTTCGGTGACGTAGATGACGTTCAGCGGCTGGCCGGCCGAGCTCGCTTCCACTTCGCTCGTCAGCTCGCCACCGGGGGCCAGGGTGATTTCCTGGTGGGTCAGGGCCATCGTCAACTCCTGGTAGGTGGGCAGGCGCCGCCCGGGGGGGGTGAGGTCTTCGGTGCCACCGCACTGGAGCAGGGCACTGTGGAACGAGGCCGGTGCGTGGGCCTGGGTTTCGATGCAGGTGTCGTCGACCGGGACCGTCCCGGCCGGGCACTGCACCTGCAGCGATTCGGCGGTGTGGCCATCGAGGAGTGCCGCTTCGCGTGCGCCCGGCACGATGCCGAGGCTCCGCTCCTTGATCTGGCGCCCGCCGAGCGAGTTCGGCCTGACGTTGCGGGCGGTGATCGTGTGCGCCTTGATCTGGCGGCCGGAGATCTTGATGGCCCCGTAGGAGACGCCGCCGAGGGCGACGAACAGGGCCAGCGTCGACATGACATTGGCGTAGGTGATTCGGTCGCGCAGTGCTCTCATCCCGGTTCCTCCCCGGATCGGTTGTCATGGGCTAGCCGGGGCATGGCCGGCCCCTCACATGCACCTTGACCCTCGGTCCGGTCCCCGGCAACAAGGGCCAGGATGCCTCTCCCGGCACGTCCGGGCGGAAGATGAAGAGCTCCTTGCCGCAGCTTCGCTTGAACGGATAGCGGATGCTCCATTCGCCGCCGGGATCGGTTCGCGTCGTCTCGAAGGTCGACCATTCTTCGGCCAGCAGCACCTGCAGCTCGACCAGCTTGCCCGCAGCGGGGCGTGGGCTCCCCTCCACCTTGCCGCTGAAGACGACCGACTGGCCGTTCAGCACGTGCGCCTTGCTCACCTTCAGGGTCGAGCCGCCGTGGACGAGCACTTCGGCGTGAGCTTCGGTCGGCAGGCTGGTGGCGGTGCCCTGGTAGACGAAGCGGAGGTTGCTCGACCGTTTCGCCTTCTCGGCATATTCGAAGCCGCCTTCGGCCCCGGTGGTCAGCGTCGCCACCTGTGTTTCTTCCTCTTCGGGCGGGTGCGAGAAGACCAGCACCGTTGCGCCGGCGACCGGCCCGCCCCCGCCGTCGCTCAGGCTGCCCTGGAACCGGACCCCGGTGCCGAAGTCGACCGTGCGCGACGGGAGGAGTTCGGTGACGGTGTGTTTCACCTTGTGGCGCTTGCCGTGGCGGCGGACCGTCTTCGCGATCTTGTGCCGCTCGAGCAGGCCGGCAGCGAGGGAGGTCGTGGCCCGCAGCGGCAGCGTGAGGCGCTCCGGCTGCCCGTCGGTGCGCTCGGTGGTCGTCGCCAGGTTGCCCGCCCGGTCGGAGGCGTCGGCCCGCAGTTCGTATTCGCCCGCGGGCAGCGTCGCGTCTTCGATCCTGGTGACGAGGTGGCTTTCGGATTCGAGGGCGGTCGGCAGGGCCTGCCAGATCCCCGACCCGGCGCGGCTCAGTTCGATCCCGCCGCCTGCGACGCCCGAGATCGGGTCGCTGACCGCGACCGAGACCCGGGTCGGGTCCGCCGGGTTCTGTCCTTCGAAGCCGATCTTCGGCGGTTCCGGGTCGTAGCGCAGGCGCACCGGCAGCGAGGCGTTTTCGGGCTGCACGTTGCCCGCCGCGTCGGTCCTCCACATCCTCGCTTCCCATTCGCCCGGCGCCGGCACCGTCAGGTCGGGGATCTCCGAGACACCTTCGCCGCCGAGCGTGCCGGTGCTGCATTCGCCGGCGCCGACCCGGCAGAGCCGATAGGTGGCGGCGGTGATCGGCGCCCGGTCGGGTTCGGGCTGGTTCGCCCACAAGAGGTTGAAGCCGTCGCGGCTCCGCCAGCCTTCACCGCCTTCGACCGCGAGCGGCACCGCCGCCGGGGCGGTGTTGTCGACCTTCACCGTGACCGGCGCCGATTCACCCGTGTTGCCCGAGGCGTCCTGGGCGGCCAGGTGGAGCTGCTGGGTTCCTTCCGGCAGCTTCGTGGTGTCGATCGCGACCTGTCCCGACGCATCGGGGCAGGGGA
>MKSH01000242.1:8755-9791 GCA_001898095.1 Solirubrobacterales bacterium 70-9
GGTGTTGTCGGAGGCTTCGTAGCCGACCGACTGGCTGCCGCGCACCCATTCGCCACGCGGCAGCGGCCCGTTCGCGACCACCAAGACCGAGGGCGGCGTCGGGTCGCTGACGGTCGCTTCGGCGACGAACGTCTGCAGGTAGTTCTGGCCCTTCGCCGAGCAGAATTCGGCCTTCGGCGCCCCGGCGCAGATCACACGCTGGACGATCCGGGTCGCCCCGCCGAGTTCGTAGGAGGTCGGCCGGGGCCAGCTGGAGGCCTGGGCCTCCTTGGCGTTGCTCGGGCAGCTGTGGTCGGCACGGACGTTCCGTATCGCCACCGTGGCGCCTTCCGGTTTCACCGCGTAGAGCTGCAGCGCGTAGCGGCAGTCCTGGCGGTGTGCGTATCCCGACCACCGCAGCCGTTGGAAGGTCGTTTCCGGCGGCGCTTCGAGGACGAAGCCCGACTCGGCGCCGACCGGGACGTGGCCGCCCATCGCCACGTTGGCGGTCACCAGCCCCCGCAGGCCGGGGCCGAGCGGGTTGCAGGCGCGCCGCCACTTCATCCCCCTGGTGGCGAAGACTTCGAAGGCGTTCGAGGCGAACGCGCCGTTGGCCTGGCAGGTGGAGATCGTGTATTCCCCCGCCTCGGCATGGGCTGGAGCGAGCAGGGTCAGAAGCAGCGCGGCCAGGGCGATGAACGAGGCGAGCCGGCGGGCTGGGGCGATCTCGGGCATCTTCGGGGTCATGGCCCTCCGAACTGCGGCGCGTCGCCGCTCGGGGCCGGCGCCGGCTTCGTCTTGACGGTCGGGGTCGATTCGGTGGCGGGTTCCGCCACGACTTCTTCGCTCGTCACCGGGGTGACCGGCGCCGAGGGTACGAAGCTCTTTTCAGGTTCCGGTTCCGGTTCTGGTTCGGGCTGCGGTTCAGGTTCGGGTTCGGACTTGGGCTCGGGCGTGTAGGTCGTTTCGGGCTGGGTGGTTTCGGTCGGCTGGCCGGCCACTTCTTCGGTGACCGGCGCCGGCGGTGGCACGACCGGCGCCGGTTCGGTCGCTTCGG
>MKSH01000243.1:0-2107 GCA_001898095.1 Solirubrobacterales bacterium 70-9
CTCGCTGCGATCCTCGGCTCTCCCGGGACCGGCCTGCTGATCCTGGTCCTCGGCGGCGCCGCCTTCTGCGCCCGGGTCGGCTTCGAGGACTTCGTCCGGAGCCGGCGGGAGGGCGAGGCGCGCCCGGCGACGCGCGAGAGCCGCCCCGCCGAGAGCGAGCGCCGCCCGGCAGAGAAGCGCCCCGCGGAGCCCGACCCCGAATTCACCGTCTACCGCTCCGCCCGCAAGCGCCGCACGAGATCTGCTGTTTGATTCACCCCTCGTAGAGCGAGGAGGGGCGAGATGCCGGGGACCAGGCGAGCGGTAGGGGCTGCGATCGTCCTGGCGCTGCTGTTGAGCGCGCTGGGCACCGCGTCGGCGTTCGCGCCGCGCATTGCTCCATCGGGCACGTTCGGCTCGCGCCTCGCACGACCGCGGCGAAGGGCAAGGTCGTGAAGCAGTTCCACCCGCCCGGCACCCGGCTCGGGGCCGGGGCGGCGGTCTCGGTGAAGCTCGGGGCGGGCTAGGAACCTGCGTCCTCGAGGGCGGCGCGGAGGAGGGCGCGGGCGGCCCAGGCGGAGACTTCGGCGGCTTTGTCGGAGGTGAGGCCGCGGGTGTCGCGGGCGACGAGCAGGGGCTCGAAGCCGATCACCATCGCGAGGGCGGAGACGAGGCGTTCGTAGGCGGCGTCGTCGAGGCGGGGGCGGATCGGCTCGAGGGCTCCTTCGATCCATTCGATTCGGCGGTAGCCGCGGCGGGGGCCGCCGCCCTCGGGCTCGGGGGCGTCGACGGTGAGGGCGATGACCCGGCGGCCGAGGCGCTCGACCTCGTCGCTCATCCCCATGATCTCGCCTGCGAGGGCGGCGATCCGCTCCTCGGCGTCGTCGCCGGCGGGCTCCATCGTGCGGTCGGTTTCGGCCTCGCTGATCAGCCCCAGGGAGGCGTCGACGAGGAGCTGGTCGAGGGTCGGGAAGTAGGAGTAGACGGTGCGGCGGGAGACCTCGGCGCGCTCGGCGATCTCGCCGACCGAGGGATTGGCGCCTTCGCCGAGCAGCGCCATCGTCGCCTCGACGATCGCCCGCCGCGTCCTTTTCCGCTGTCCCGGCCGTCCCGGGTCCGCAGCTTGCATCGCGCTCGTAAGTTTACTACGCTGCATTAACTACACAGCTGTGCAATTACGGATTGCAGACCTTTCACACCTTTCTGCGAGCGCAAAGGAGCCTCAAGATGGAGACCACGATGGATGTCCAGACGGCAGTCGTCCGCAACCCCGGCGAGGGCGAGCGGCTCTGGTTCACGACCAACCTGACCTTGATCAAGGCGCGCGCCGCCGACACCGACGGCGAGTTCGGGCTGATCGAGAGCGTCGCCCCTCCCGGGGCCTCGCCGCCGCTCCACGTCCACTCTCACGAGGACGAGACGTTCCTGATCCTCGAAGGCGAGCTGACGGTCGTCTGTGGCGAGGAGACCTACACCGCCGGGCCCGGCGCGATGGCGTTCCTGCCGCGCGGCGTCCCGCACACGTTCCGGGTCGACGGTGAGCTCCCGGCGCGCTTCCTCACGCTGATCACCCCCGGCGGGATGGAGGACTTCTTCGCCAAGGTCGGCCGCCCCGCCGAGGGTCCCGGCCTGCCCCCGGCCGCGCCTCCCGACATCGAGGCGCTGACCCGGTGGTCGGAGGAGTTCGGGATGAGGATCGTCGGCCCGCCGCTGCCCCCCGCCTGAGCGGGACGCGAGCACCCGGGGCGGGCTAGGCCGGCGCGTCCTCGGGGTACCGCGGCAGGCCGTCGTCGGGGAGGTTCTCCCAGACCGGGAAGCTGCTGACCCACTGGTGGAATTCGGGGCGGATGCCGGGGTCGCCGTCGATCGCGCCGAGGCGGATCGCGATGATCTCGCCGTCGAGGGAGCCGGAGAAGACGTGGCCGCCGCACTCGCCGCAGTAGGACTTCGGCTTGCCGCCCTCCGGCCGCCAGGTGCGGATCAGGTCGAGGCCGCTGGTGAAGTCGACGGCGGTGCGGGGGACGCGGGCGCTGGGGCCGCCCGCCGTGCCGGTGCGGTGCTGGCAGCGGTGGCAGTGGCAGTAGCCCGCCGACTCGAAGGGCGCCCGGATCTCAAAGCGGACCGCGCC
>MKSH01000243.1:2530-5419 GCA_001898095.1 Solirubrobacterales bacterium 70-9
CCGCTCGATTTGCTGCCTTCTTCGACCGCGGCGCGCAGTTCTTCGACCTCGCCTTCGAGCGCGCCGAGTTCTTCCCCGGCCGATTCGCCCGCCGGCCCCGCCGGCCCCTGCTTGCCCTTGTGGCCGCGCGGGCCCTGCTCGCCCTTCGGCCCCTTCGGCCCGGTCTGGGCCAGCAGCGCCAGCCCCGAGCCGATCGCCGCGCTCAGCACGCAGACGCCGATGATCAGCGCGATGAACTGATTGCGGGGCAGGGAGATCAGTGGCTTGTGCTCGGGCTCCATGGTCGAACCCTGAACTCTATTTGGCCATCAGCCCGTGCTGGGCGGCGAAGAGACTGGCGAGCGCCCGATTGCCGACTCCGAGCTTCGCGTAGATGTGTTCGACGTGAGTGCCGGCGGTCTTCGGCGAGATCACCAGCTCGGCGGCGATCTCCTTGTTGGTGAGGCCGCGGGCGAGCAGCCGCAGCACCTCGACCTCGCGCGTGGTCAGCCCGGCGGGCCACTGGCGGCGGCGCGGCGTGGCGTGCCCGGCGGCGGCGAGGATCGCCTCGACCGCACCGCTGTCGAGCAGTCCGGCGGCGACCTCCTCGCGCAGGCCCGCGGCCGCTTCCTCGGGACTCTGGGCGGGTCGGTGGGGCCGCGGTTCGATCCGCGCCTGGTAGCAGTCGGCGGCGGCGAGGAGCCGGCCCGAGGGGGAGATCTCGCCGCCCGCGAGCCCGCGCGGGTAGCCGCTGCCGTCGAGGCGCTCGTGGTGCTGGACCGCGACCGCGGCGAGCGGCGCGAGGGCGGCGGAGGAGGAGAGCATGCGCTCGCCGAGGTAGACGTGCATGCGCGCCCGCTCGAGCTCCGCCGGGCTGAGCGGTCCGGGCTTGTCCCAGACCGTGTTGGGGACGCCGAGTCGGCCGAGATCGTGGACGAGCGCCGCCCGCCGTGCGAGCTCCGCCTCCTCCGGGGCGAGCCCGGCGGGCCCCGCCGCCGCGCCGACCAGCGCCGCGACCCCGCGCGAGTGGCCGATCGTGAACGGGGACTTCACGTCGACGAAGTCGGCCAGCGCCTCCAGCGCGGTGTCGAGCTCCTCGCCGAGGAGCGGCCGTCGCGGCGTCCGCCCGGCGGCGACGACGTTCCAGGGCTCGACCGCGTCGACCTCCTCGAAGAGCGCCTCGGCCGCTGCGGCGAAGGAGTCGACCAGCCCGGGATCGAACTGCGTCCCGGCCCGTTCGCGGGCGACCGCGACCGCGCCCTCGACCCCCGCCGCCCCGTGGTAGACGGTGACCACGTCGGCGAGGTTCACCACCCGCGCGGTGATCAGGATCCGCTCGCCCGCAAGCTCGGCTGGCATGCCGTGCCCGTCCCAGCGCTCGAAGCACTGGGCGACCGTCTCCTGCACGGCCCGCTCGAGCCCAAGCCGCTCCATCAGCTGCTCCGAGGCGTGCCAGTGGTTGTCGAGCAGCGACCCGGCGGCGCGGCGGCCCTCGCCGAGGAAGCCGGGGACCAGCGACAGCCGGCGGTGCAGCGATCGGCCGGTGCCGACGTGGCGCAGCATGAAGAGCGACGTCGCCCGCGGCCCGGTCGCGTCGAGCGTGCGGTAGTCACCCTTCAGCGCCATCTCGTCGCCGAACCACTTCGCCTGCTCGTAGGCGTCGATGTGGCAGCCGACCCAGGCGACCAGTGAGGCATAGACGACGGTCTCCCGCTCGACCGCATCGAGGCCGATCGCCCGCGCCAGCCCGCGCGCGATCAGGCAGGTGCGCAGCACGTGCTCCATCGGCTGGCCCATCCCCAGGTCGACGCCGAAGGAGAGCACGCCGAGCAGCTCGGAGAGCTCGACCTCGGGCGTGGACGGGACGCTCATCGTCCGAATCTAGACGGCGGGTGCGGTCGAAGATCGGGTGAACGCCCGATTCCCACGGCGGCCGACCGGGCCTAGCGTGGCGAGTGTCCACTTCCGACCACCGAGAGAGGCACCGATGACCGCGACGACCGTCAATCCCAACAAGGCCCTGTGGGAGAAGGGCGACTTCACCCGCATCGCCGCAACGATGCGCGCGAGCGGCACCGAGTTCGTCGCCGGGCTGGGGATCACGCCCGCCATGCGGGTGCTCGACCTCGGCTGCGGGGACGGCACCACGGCGCTGCCGGAGGCGCGGCTCGGCGCCGACGTCCTCGGCGTCGACCTCACCGCCAAGCTGGTCGCCGCCGGCAACTCCCGGGCCGCCGCCGAGGGCCTCGCCAACCTCAGCTTCCAGGAGGGCGACGCCTCCGACCTCCGCGACCTCGCCGCCGACTCCTTCGACCTCGTCGTCTCGGTCTTCGGCGCGATGTTCGCCCCGCGCCCCTTCGACGTCGCCGAGGAGATGGTCCGGGTGACGAAACCGGGCGGCAGGATCGCGATGGGCAACTGGATCCCCGGCGACCCGACCCTCGTCGCCCAGATCCTGAAGATCAGCGCCGCCTACTCGCCGCCCCCGCCGGAGGGCTTCGTCAGCCCGATCACCTGGGGCGTCGAGAACGACGTGATCGAGCGCTTCGGTGCCGCCGGGGTCCCAGCGGAGCGGATCGCGTGCACACGGGAGACGTGGAGCTTCGAGTTCGATGGTGCGCCAGGCGAGCTGCTCGCGACCTTCCGCGACTACTACGGCCCGACCATGAACGCCTACGCCGCTGCCGAGGCCGGCGGCCGGGGCGCCGAGCTGCACGCGGAGCTCGAGGCGCTGTTCGAGGCGGAGAACATCGCCGGCGCCGGCAAGACCTCGATCCCGGCGACGTATCTGCGGGTGGTCGTGGGGGTCTGACGCCGTGCTTCGAGGCGTTTGCGGCGGGACGGCGGGGCTCGGGGCGCCTGCGTCCGCATCTGAGGGGGCGGCGCACTTCGGGGCGCGGGCGGCGGGGA
>MKSH01000243.1:5458-9034 GCA_001898095.1 Solirubrobacterales bacterium 70-9
AGGCTGTGACCGCCGCGAGACGCCCAGGACGCGAGGCTCTCGGGGGGATGTGCGCGGGTCCGGGCACAGGTCGGGGGACCTCGGTGTATTTGGGCCCCTGTGGGGGACCAAATACACCGAGCGCATCGCGCTCTCGACTTTCACCTTGCCAGGGCAGGGTGAAAGTCGAGAGCGCGATCGGACCTCCTCAAGGGACGTGGAGTTCCCCGCCGGACCCGCGCAGATCGTCACGGACCTCACCCGTGACCCGCACGGGACCCGCGCCCTCGCCCTCCCCCCGTGACCCGGCCCTCTCGTAGGCGGTCACAGCCTGCCCGGACCGCCTACGAGAGGGCCGGGTCCCTTTCCCCGTCCCTTGCCGTCCCTTCCGCCGAGGCCGGCCACGCCGCCACCGCGGGCGACGCGCAGACCCTCGGCGGGCGCACCGCCGCCCAGATCCTCGCCGCGGCGATGCCTACCTGCCCGACCGGGACGAAGTTGGAACGAGGGCTCTGCTTCGGGACGGCACCGCGCGGGCCGAGCGTCCTCGCCACCGCCGTCGGAACTTGTGCCGCCGAGAACCGCCAGTTGCCGACCTGCGTCGAAGGCAAAGTCAGATGGGCCTTCACCGCCCAGATCCTCGGCGGCGCGTTCACGATCGGCACGAAGAGCGGCAACGAAGCGCCGCCCGATCGCTGCGTGCCGGCCCCGACCTGATCGGGTCGGGAAGCCGCGGCCTACGGTGCAAGCCCCAGCAGCCCGGCCATCGCGCGCAGCTCATGCGGCACGTCGGGACCCATCGGCGCGTAGACGATCCCGGCGAAGCCTTCGCCGGCGATCGCCGTGGCCGCCGCGCGTACCTGCTCCGGCGTGCCGGTCGCGGTGGTCCGGGCGAGCAGCTCCGGCGTCAGCAGGTCGCGCTCCATCTCGGTCACTTCGGCGAGGTGGCCGCGGTGCATCTCGAGGTGGCGGACGCGCGGGTCGATCGCCTCCAGTCGCGCGGCGTAGGCCGCCGCCTCGGCGCTACCGCGGGCCGCGCCGCCATCACCGAGGTGGAGGTGGAGCGCCGCCGGCGGCCCGCCCGCGTCGAGCACCCGCTCGCTGCCCAGCCCCTCACCGGGCCCGAGGATCGTCGCGTTGAACTGGGCCCAGCGCTCGATCGCCGGCCCCTCGCCCTCGTCACCCGCCCCGTGGCCGGGGTTGGTGAGGACGCCGTCGCCGACGCGCTCCGCCACCGCGTACCCCTTCGGCCCGTGGGCGGCGATCCAGATCGGCACCTCGCAGGGGATCTCCAGCCCGGTCAGCTTCCCCGGCCGCAGGGCGACGACGCCCTCGTCCCAGTCGATCGCCTCGCCATGCAGCAGCGCCCGCAGCGCCACCGCGTACTCCTCCACCTCGCGCCAGCGGACCGGCCCCTTGCCGATCATCGCCTGGCTGGTGAAGCCCGCCCCGATCACCACGTCGACCCGCCCCGGGGCGAGCGCAGCAAGGGTCGCGATCGCTCCCGCGTTGGCGACCAGGTGGCGCATCCGCGGCGTGATCACCGAGACGCCGAGGCGGATCCGAGCAGTGCGGTCGGCGGCCCGCGCGAGGGTCATCCAGGGATCGGCGAAGAGGGCGGGGGAGTCGAACACCCAGGCGCGGTCGTAGCCGAGCTCCTCGGCCAGTTCGATCTGGGACGGCGCCTCGACCCGCGGACCGAGGATCGCGCCGCCCTTCACTCGGCGCCGAGCTCCGCGTTCAGCTCGTCGACGGTCCGCACGAGGGCCTCGGCGAGCTCCTTCTCGCGGTCGTAGAACCGCTCCGAGGGGACCGCGATCGTCAGCCCGGCGAGGCCGCCGAGCGCGTCGCGGACCAGCGCGGCGACGGCGCAGATGCTCTCCGAGTGCTCCTCGCGGTCGAAGCCGAGGCCGGTCTGCCGCACCTCCTCCAGCTCCGCCTCCAGCTCCGCCATCGAGGTGATCGTGCGGGGCGTGTACTTGGCCAGCCGTTTCGGCACCGCGAGGCGCAGGGCGCGCGGCCCGAGTTGCGCCAGCAGCACCTTGCCCGGCGCCGTGCAGTAGGTGGGGAAGAGGTCCCCGACCGTGACCCCGGCGAGCAGGCGCGGCGTGCGCGGCATCACCTGGGCGACGAAGCGGATGTTCTCGCGGTCGAGCACCGCCAGGTCGATCTTCTCGTCGATCTCCTGCGAGAGCCGTTCCATGAACGGGCGGGCGGCGTCGATCAGCGTCGTCTCCGCGGTCGAGGCGAGGCGGGTCAGCTCCGGCCCGGTCCGCACGCGGCCGTCGAGCGTCAGGTAGATCGCCCCCTCGGCTTGCAGCGAGGTGACGATGCGGTGGACGGTCGGCCGCGGCAGCTCGACTCGTTTGGAGAGCTCGCCGAGCTTCACGCCGCTGCCGGAGTCGGCCACCGCACGCAGGACGGCGAAGGCGCGGGCGACCGCCTGGATCCCTCCGTCGCCGCTGCCTGCCGCCTCTTTGGACCCTTTGGCTGCCATTCCCTGCGCGGGGACGATAGCGCGGCGAAAGGATCGTCGCGTCCGAAGTTGTTCACGATGCGATCATCCCGCGTCCACACAGCGGAAACGTTTGCGCGTGCCCTTTCCATAAAAATGTTCGGCATCCGGACATTTCTGTCCGATCTGTGGTTAACTATCGCCGCAGAACCTTGGGAAGGAGGAGACCGATGGACCTTGTGCGCCTCAAAGACGCGCGTCCCTACGACGCACCACGCCACTTCGGCATGAGCACCCTGCGGCTGCAGGGGGAGGGCGCGACCGGCGCGGCCGGGTTCAGCGTCGGCCTCTCGCAGGCGCTCCCCGCCGGCGGCGCCGAGCGGTCGGCCTCGCCACGCGAGCGCGTCTACCTCGTCATCGAGGGCGAGCTGTTCGTCAGCTCGGGCGACTCCGAGGCCGTGCTCGGCCCCCTCGATTCGTGCTGGATCCCCGCCGGCGAGGAGCGGGAGATCGGCAACCGGACCAATCGCACCACCACCTTCGTCGTCGTCATGCCGACGAGAGAGGAGCAGTGAGCATGGAAGGAGTCACCGTCGAGAGGGTGACCCTGACCGACGAACTCGTCGACCAGGATCGCCCCGCCACCGGAGGAAACCTCTGGGCCGACCCGACCGAGGAGCGCGTCACCGACCCGCGCAGCGGGGTCACGCTGGTCGACCTCAGCCACCCGTTCGGCAGCCACACGCCGGTCTTTCCCGGCTACAAGGACATCGACATCCGCCGCGGCGCCAAACACGCCAGCCACGGGGTGATGACCCAGCGGATCGTCGCCGTGCTCCACGCCGGCACCCACGTGAACGCGCCGATCCACCTGATCCCCGGCGGCGCCGACCTGACCGGACTGCCGCTCGCCGACTTCTTCGGCCCCGGCGTCGTCCTCGACGTGCCGAAGGGCCGCTGGGAGCTGATCGAGCCCGCCGACCTCGAGGCCGCGGGAACGGTGCGCACCGGCGACATCGTCCTGGTCAACACCGGCTGGCACCGCTACTACTCCGACAGCCAGCGCTACTTCGGCGAGGGCCCCGGCCTCAGCGTCGACGCCGCCCGGTGGCTGCTCGACCGCGGCGCCAAGCTGGTCGGGA